>UQHW01000013.1 GCA_900540935.1 uncultured Collinsella sp.
TCCCTGACACGGAAGAGGTCAGAAGTTCAAATCTTCTAACGCCCACCAAATGTTCACAGCCCAGAGGCTATGTCCTCTGGGCTGTTTTTTTGCCACCAAGCACGCCGCCAAATAAGCCACCAAATATTGATCCAAGGTCTGTACGCAATGGTTTTCGCATCCCGTAGGGCTGCCGGCAGATTGCATACGTCCTGGCCGATCGTGACCGCAACATGTTGGTCAAGCATAATCTTTTGGATTCTTTTGGCGTGAGCGGCTTGGTTTTGGTCCTATTTGGCGGTGGCTCGGTTGAGGGGGTTTTATAACTGCCATGCAGGTAGTCGTGTTGATAACGTTTTACCGACTTGCCAAGAACCCCTCATAATTAATGCGTCTGCAAAATGACTAATTGCTTTGACCTGCTGAAACACTATATATTGTGTTTGACCTAAAAAAAGAATACAGGATATAGATGCCTCTTTGTCGTATGATAGATGGCGGACAGAGAACGAGGACCTTATTCGCCCCATTTGGATGGATCTTTGAGCCCCTTGATTGGCTGCGAGGATTGTCCGCATGAGGGCCTATGGTTATCGAAAACACAGATTGCGCGACGGCGCCGCAAGACAGGGTAAGCCCTGCCGGGCATCGTTTGGCTCTGAAGCGCAATGAGGCTACGATGCGAAAGAGGCAAGAGGATGAAGATCATCAAGCGCAGCGGCACCGAGGTTACCTTTGACATCGATAAGATCGTCAATGCGATCCGCGCCGCAAACTTGGAGGTCGAGGAAGGCTCTCGCCTTACCGACCGCCAGGTGATCTATGCGGCACAAAACGTCGCCGAGGCATGTGAGAAGGCCGGTCACACCGTATCGGTCGAGGAGATCCAGGATTTGGTCGAGGACGAGATTATGCGTCTCGACTGCTACGAGGTCGCTCGCCACTACATCATCTATCGCTATGTTCAGAGCCTAAAGCGCCAAAAGAACACGACCGACGACAAGATCCTGTCGCTGATCGAATGCAACAACGAAGAGGTCAAGCAGGAGAACTCTAACAAGAACCCGACCGTCAACTCCGTTCAGCGCGACTACATGGCCGGCGAGATTTCCAAGGACCTGACGCAGCGCGTACTGCTGCCCCAGGAGATCGTGGATGCTCACAACGAGGGCCTGATTCACTTCCACGATTCGGACTACTTTGCCCAGCACATGCATAACTGCGACCTGGTGAACCTGGAGGATATGCTCCAGAACGGTACTGTTATCTCGGGTACGCTGATTGAGAAGCCGCATAGCTTCTCGACGGCCTGCAACATCGCGACGCAGATCATCGCCCAGGTTGCTTCCTCCCAGTACGGCGGCCAGTCGATTTCGCTGACTCATCTCGCCCCGTTCGTCGAGGTGAGCCGTCAAAAGATTCGCGGCGAGGTCGCCCGCGAGCTCGAGGAGCTCGGCGTTTCCGCATCTCCCGAAAAGGTTCGCGAGGTCGTTGAGGATCGCCTGCGTGACGAGATCCGTCGCGGCGTCCAGACGATTCAGTATCAGGTCGTGACCCTTATGACCACGAATGGCCAGGCACCGTTCGTGACAGTCTTTATGTATCTTAACGAGGCCCGTACGCCTCAGGAGAAGCACGACCTTGCCATGATCGTGGAGGAGACGCTTCGCCAGCGCTATGAGGGCGTTAAGAACGAGGCCGGCGTGTGGATTACCCCGGCATTCCCCAAGCTTATCTATGTACTCGAGGACGATAACGTTCACGAGGATTCGCCGTACTTCTACCTGACCCAGCTGGCTGCCAAGTGCACCGCCAAGCGCATGGTGCCCGATTACATCTCCGAGAAAAAGATGCGCGAGCTCAAGCTGTCGAAGGGCGAGACCGCCGGCAACGGCGATTGCTACACCTGCATGGGTTGCCGCAGTTTCCTGACGCCCGACCGTTCGGGCAACGGCTTTAACAATGTCGCCAACGCGCTGAACTATGACCCGAGCAAGCCCAAGTACTATGGTCGCTTTAACCAGGGCGTCGTGACCATTAACCTGCCTGATGTTGCGCTGAGCTCGCACCAGGATATGGACAAGTTCTGGAAGATCTTCGATGAGCGCCTTGAGCTGTGCCACCGTGCCCTGCTGTGCCGTCATGAGCGCCTGATGGGTACACTTTCTGACGCCGCGCCGATTCTTTGGCAATACGGCGCCCTGGCGCGTCTGAAGAAGGGCGAGACGATCGACAAGCTGCTCGTGGGCGGATACTCTACGATCAGCCTGGGCTATGCCGGCCTGTATGAGTGCGTTAAGTACATGACGGGTCACAGCCACACCGAGAAGGAGGGCACGCCGTTTGCCATGGCCGTCATGCAGCACATGAACGACAAGTGCGCCGAGTGGAAGGCCGAAAGCGATATCGACTTCTCGCTGTACGGCACCCCGCTTGAGTCGACGACCTACAAGTTTGCCAAGTGCCTGCAGCGCCGTTTTGGCATTATCCCGGGCGTGACGGACAAGGGCTACATTACCAACAGCTATCACGTCCATGTGTCCGAGGAGATCGACGCATTCGACAAGCTCAAGTTCGAGGGTATGTTCCAGCAGCTTTCGCCGGGCGGTGCCATCTCCTACGTCGAGGTTCCCAACATGCAGGACAACCTCAAGGCTGTCATTCGCGTGATGCAGTACATCTACGACAACATCATGTACGCCGAGCTCAACACCAAGAGCGATTATTGCCAGGTGTGCGGTTACGACGGCGAGATCAAGATTGTCGAGGATGACGGCAAGCTGGTGTGGGAGTGCCCCAATTGCGGCAATCGTGACCAGGAGAAGATGAACGTCGCCCGTCGCACGTGCGGTTACATCGGTACCCAGTTCTGGAACCAGGGTCGAACCGAGGAGATCCGCGACCGCGTGCTGCATCTCTAATAACCATCCCAGGCCGCCCCGTAGCGAGGCCCCGGACCTTTACTCGCTATTTCGGACAGTCCTGGCTCACGACGGAGGCGCCACTGGCGCCTCCTGTTCGTGCGGAACTCATATCGAGCAAAGGTCCGGGGCCTCGCTACGGGGCGGCCAAGTTGACGTAGCTGAGATGCAGCATGAGGCCTGCTCACTCCTCGAAGTTCTTAGTGGAATTGAGTTGACTTGCAACAGCGCTTTGCTTGCAGCAACGATTGAGCTGCAACAAATTTTTTATTGGACCTCGAACCCTATACTCGATGTTCGCTTCGTTCATTGAGTGTCGCTCGCGAGGGGTCTGGAGTATATCGTTCCGCCCGCAGTTTCGCAGGCCGAAGGCCGAGAATGTTTGAGGACGGGAAGATATGTCCCGGCCTCCCGGGAGAGTTACTTATGAACTACGCGAACATTAAGTATTTCGATATTGCTGATGGTGAAGGCGTTCGTACTTCTCTGTTTGTGAGCGGGTGCCGTCGTGGGTGCAAGAATTGCTTTAACTCTGTCGCGTGGGACTTTGCTGCGGGCGAGCCGTTCGATCGCGCCGTCGAGGATAAGATTATCGAGAGTCTCGATCATCCCTTTATCGATGGCCTGACGATTCTGGGTGGCGAGCCTATGGAGCCCGAGAATCAGGCGGGGCTTGTTGACTTTATCGAGCGCGTGCGTGCGGCCTATCCTGCTGGGTCGGGCAAGACCATTTGGTGCTTTACCGGTGACGTGCTCGAGGAGCTTATGCCGGGTGGCCGTCATCATACCGAGGTGACGGACCGTATCCTGGCCTGCCTCGACATGTTGGTGGACGGCCCGTTCGTTCAGGATCTGTACGATATCTCGTTGCGCTTTAGGGGCTCGAGCAATCAGCGCGTGATCGACATGAACGCCACGCGCACTCGTGCTGCACGTGAGGGCGTTGCGCTTTGCGATGCTGTGGAGCTTTGGCGGGACGATCCGGTCTATTCGACCCATACTATGTAGCTGGCAGAGGTTGCGTGCCGGCGTGGTACCATAGCGCGAACGCGAAATCGAAAAAAGTGAGGCCCAGATGGTCGATCAGGAAAAAGTCGAGACTGCCATTAAGCTGCTGCTTGAAGGTATAGGCGAGGACCCAACTCGTGAGGGCCTGCTGGAGACTCCGGCACGCGTCGCCCGTATGTATGGCGAGATTGCCGGCGGTATGGACCAGAGTGCCGAGGAGCACCTGTCCAAAACTTTTGCCGTCGCTTCGAACGATTTGGTTATCGAGCGCGACATTACGTTCTACTCGCTGTGCGAGCATCATCTGCTGCCGTTTTATGGTAAGGCTGCGATCGGCTATATCCCTAACGGTCGCGTGGCAGGTCTGTCTAAGCTTGCCCGCACGGTTGAGGTCTATGCCCGTCGTCTGCAGCTGCAGGAGCAGCTGTGTGCGCAGGTTGCCGATGCCCTCATGGAATATCTTGCTCCCCAAGGGGCGATTGTGCTGATGGAAGCCGAGCACATGTGCATGACCATGCGCGGCGTGCAAAAGCCCGGCACCAAGACCGTGACGCTCGCTCGTCGCGGCGTCTTTGAGACCGATCCCGCGCTCGAGGAGCGGTTCTTTAGGATGCTGGGTCGTTAGCATGAGGGTCGTCAACGACTTTACATCGAAGACCGATGAGGGGACGTCGCGTCGCGGTTTTATGGCTTCGGGCCTGGCGCCTTTTGGCGTCATGCCTCGTATCGATTACATCTGTGCCAATGGCCTGTTCCGGCGGCACCTGGGCAACATTGCACAGTTGGAATCGGGGCGCATCTTTTGCCGCCACGGTATTGACCATCTGCTGGATGTCGCGCGCATTATGTGGATTAAGAATCTCGAGGAACAGCTCGAATTTGACCGCGAGATCATCTACGCCACGGCACTTCTTCACGATATCGGCAAAGATGAACAGTATGAATCGGGTATATCCCATGATGTTGCAAGCGAACGCGTCGCTGATGCGATTCTCGGCGGCATGCCCGACGACGTGGCGTTTGAGCCGGCCGATGCCGCAGCCATTAAGACGGCCATTCTGGGCCATCGAAAGCTGCGCGTGAACAGCCAACCGCTTGAGCGTCTGCTCTATGCAGCCGACAAAGCGTCGCGCGCCTGCTTTGCATGCCCCGCGCGCAATGCTTGCAACTGGAGCGATGATAAAAAGAACCTGTCGATTCGCGTGTAGTTATTTTACGCGGTCGGGGTTCTAAACGAAGGAGACGATCGCGATGAGCAACAAGAAACTGCCCGAGAATGCAACCAAGACTGAAGGCGCCGAGCTCGCCCGCCGTGGAAGGGGCGAAATATCCACCGCAACGGCGGTTCCCCACGTGAGCTATGACGATCTGCGCCATGCCGATCGCATTACTATCGACGGTCTCGAGGTCTTTGCCAACCACGGCGTGTATCCCGAAGAGAACGCGCTGGGTCAGAAGTTCATCGTGTCCTTGGTGCTCTATGCCGACCTGCGTGCAGCGGGGGAGCACGATAACCTGGACGCCTCGATTGACTACGGCTCGGTGTGCCACGATGTCGATGGCTATCTGCGCGAGCATACGTTTAAACTCATCGAGGCGGCAGCCGAGGGTGTGGCCCAGATGCTGCTGCGTCGTTACCCCTTGCTGCTTGGCGTGCGTGTTAAGCTCGATAAGCCTTGGGCGCCCGTCGGTCTTCCCCTGGCAAGCTGCGGCGTCGAGATCGAGCGCGTGCGCTAACCGGTTCTAATACGTCTCTATGGGTGGCTGCTTGAGCCGCTGCGACAGCGCTCTATTGTTGGGGCAGTACCTGTCGAGCAGGGCGTGAAACCGCTGATTGTGGCTTGGCTCGAGCAAGTGGACGAGCTCGTGGGCGACAACCATGTCGAGACACTCGATGGGATAAGCGGCAAGTTCGCGTGCGATGCGAATGGCTCCGGTCTTGGGCGTGCATGATCCCCAGCGCGTTTTCATGCTGCGCACGGAGACGCGGGAAACGGCGACACTCATTGTGATTTCGTATGCGTGCACGATGTCGCGTAGCGCTGCGGTGACCTCGGTCGTATAAAGCTGGCTGATGTGGGCTTGGAGCTCGTCGGACGTTAGGCCGTCGAGGATTGCGCGCCGCTTGGCCTGTGGGCCTTCGTCCGATTCGTCGGTACCCATAAAGCTTGCGAAGGTGGCCTGCTTGGGCCGCGGCGCGGGTGATGCAAAGTTGTGATCGAGTGCATCCTGTACCGTGATGGGCTTGCCCCAAAGTGCAATGACGGACGAGGTGCTGAGCGGCTCTCGCGCCGTCGCCTGATGTTGCTCGCGCTTGGCAAGTCGGCTGACAATCCAGGTGCTGTTGCGCTTCACAAATGCCTCGATGCGCTCGCGGCTGGCGCCGAGCGGTGCGCTGGCGTGGACCTCACCGCTTGATGTGACGCGTAGGTTGAAGTTTTTGACGCGCTTTTTGGTAACGACGACGGAGATGGGCGTCCCATCCGGTCGGGATATGGAAATCGTAAATTGCTGCGTCAAAAGCGGTCCTTCAGATTGGGGACGGGCCGGCATGTCGACCGTTCGGCATGCCGGCCCGCTCAAGGGATGTGAAATTAATAACGCTCAAAGAAGGCAAGCGCGTTGTCGCTGCAGAGCTTTTGCATCACGGTCTTGCCAAAATGCTTGGAAAGCATGTTCTGGAACTCGGGCATCTTGCTGGCATCGGAGAGGAAGGCGGGCACCGTGGCACCGTCCCAGTCGCCGCCGAGCGCGATGACGTCCTCGCCGCCCAGGTCGAGCCAGTGCTCGATATGTGCCGCCAGCTGGTCGAAGGTGACGTCTGCGGCGGTCTTGTCGGTTACGTCGTTGGATAGGAACTCGCTGCAGTAGTTGAGGCCGACGATGCCACCCATGTCGCGAATTGTGCGGAACTGGTCGTCGGTAAGGTTGCGTTTGACGCCGCAAACCGCACGGGAGTTGGAGTGGCTGGCGACGAAGGGGCGCGTGGCGTGGGCGACAACCTCGTCAAAGCACTCATCGTTGAGGTGGGAGACGTCGAGTACCATGCCGGCGTGCTCCATCTGCGTAAGTGCCTCGATGCCGGCGGCGGTGAGGCCGGCGTGGGTATCGTGCCCGCTCGCGAGCGGTCCCTGCGCGTTCCAGCTGAGTGATGACATGAGTACGCCCAGGCTCTTGAGTACCTCGATCAGCGCGGGGTCCTCGGCAAAGAACGTGGCGTTTTCGATGGTGTGGATGCAGGCGACCTTGCCGTCTTTGAGCGCAGGGCGAATGTCAGCGGCGCTGCGTACGTTGACCATGCGGTCGTGGTTGAGCATTGCCTGGCCGCTCATGTGCGCCATGATCTGCGCCTGGAAGCGTGCGGCGTGGGCGGTGGGAATCTCGTCGGGGACAAACGTGGCGAAGCACTGTGCCCACGGCGTGTTGCCGATCTTTGCGAGCGAGATGGCGCAGGCGTTGCCCTCGATGAGGTCGAAATCTTGCGGATGCGTTTCATCGCCGGGGAAATAACCGTCGGTGCCGGCGGTAAAGCGCAGGTCGAGATCGAGCGTGGCCCAGCCGATGCGGTCGGCGGTGTCGCAGTGTAGATCAAATACGGGATATGCCATGGTTCCTCCGGTTGCAGCGTTTCTTTGCAAACTGTCATTGAATTGTATGACTAGGGTATAGTTAGCGCCATATGTTCATGGCGGCCCGCGTTGTGCGCCGCCCTTATTACGGAGGTTACCATGTCCAACCAGGGCAAGAAGGTCAAGACCCATTATCGCGGCACGCTCGACGACGGCACGCAGTTCGATAGCTCCTACGATCGCGGCGAGCCGCTGGAGTTCACCTGCGGCGCCGGTCAGATGATCAAGGGCTTCGACGCCGCTGTTGTCGACATGCAGGTGGGCGAGAAGAAGACCGTGCACATTCCTGCTGCCGATGCCTACGGCGAGCACAATCCCGAGATGGTCCTGACCTTCCCGGCCGAACAGGTTCCCAACATCGAGCAGATCGAGAAGGGCATGAAGCTTTTCCTGTCCACGCCGAGCGGCATGCCCGTCCCCGCCGTTGTCATCGACGTGACGCCCGAGGCCGTGACGCTCGACGCCAACCACGAGTTGGCCGGCAAGGACCTCAACTTTGATATCGAGCTCGTCGAGGTCGAGGGCTAGAGTATGCCTGAACGCTTGGTTTCGACGACATGCTTGGGAAATCTCAACGATCCGTCCTATGAACTCCTGCTTCGCCGGAAGTTGGGCGGCGTCTTTGAAGTTGACGAGCTATTGCTCGATTGGGACCAGGCCGATGCCCGCACATTTGCGGGCGTAACGGAGCTGGGGCGCACGATCGGTGTTCGGCTGGATACTGCCGACGGCGGTCGTCTTGCCGATGGCGACGTGCTCGCCATTGACCGTTCGGGCGTGGTGCCCGTGGCGGTTGTCGTGCGCCTGCGCAGCGCCGAGGTTTATTTGGTCGAAGTCGACCGCATGGATCCGATTGCACTCGCGCATGCGTGCTGGGAGATTGGCAACATGCATGCGCCGCTCTTCCGAGGCGACTCGGACGAGCATACCGTGCGCATGTATACGCCGGTGCAGCCTGTTTTGGGCCGCATACTCCGGGGTGTCGAGGGTGTTCGGCTCTCGGTGGTTACTCGTGAACTCGATGCGGACCGGCGCTTTGCGTCGAGTGCGGCGGAGGTCGTCGTGAGCATGGCTCCCGACTTTTCCATCGTAAAGAAGGCGCGCGGTTAACGTGCGTATGAGTAAGACGGACTTTGAGAGGCAACTATTCAAAGTTCGTCTTACTGTTGATGAGGTGCTTTGGGGGAAAGCATATGGGTCTTGAGGGAATCAAGCTGATTGCATGCGATTTGGACGGCACGTTGCTGCATCCGGGGGAGCGCGAGCCGCGTTCCGAGGCCTTTGAGCTTATCGATGAGCTGCATCGTCGCGGTATCGTGTTTATGCCGGCGAGCGGCCGTCAATATGCGAGCTTGCGCCACCTGTTTGCCCCGGTGGCCGATGAGCTCGCCTATGTATGCGAAAACGGAGCCCTGGTGATGAGCGAGGGACGTGCCGTTGTCAAGCGTTCCATGGAACGTGGCCTTGCTATGGATATCGCGAATGCCGTGGTTGCGTATCCCCATGCCGACGTGACCCTTTCGTGCGAGGGGCACCTCTACACCATGAGTGGCAACGATGTGTTTGTTGACCACCTGCGCTATGAGGTCCACTGCGATGTAGCGGTGGTCGACCGTCCCGAGGACATCGACGAGGACGTCATTAAGATTGCCTTCCAGACGCCCGAGGTGGATCAGCCGGCGGCCCTGGAGTATTTCGAGCGCCTCTTTAGCGACCGAGTCGATGTCATGACATCGGGAACCGAATGGACGGACTTTATCGGTTTCGGTTCGGGCAAGGGCTCTGCGCTTGCCGATTACGGTCGTGCCCTGGGGATTTCGCCCGATGAGATGATGGCGTTTGGCGACAATGAGAACGATCGCGACATGCTCAACGTCGTGGGCCATCCCTATCTGATGGAGAGCTGCAACCCCACCATGCGAGGCATCAACGACCGCGTCCGTTACGTGCGCACGGTCGAAGAGGAACTGCGCCGTCTGCTCGCCGAGTAGGTTTTCGGGACATACCTAGAAATCTACTTTTTGCTGTAGCGGATGGGCAAGTAGATTTGCGGGCATGCCACTAAGGGCTACCGGCAGTCGGGGCAGAGACCCTCGAAGATGGTGTAGTGCGACGTGACGTGCCAGCCGATTTGCTCGGACGCCTTGGCGTCGAGCTGGGCATCGAAGGGGAGCGGTACGTCGATGACGCGGCTGCACGAGGTGCAGATGATATGTGCGTGCGGCTCGATGGTGCGATCGAAGCGGCTGCCGCCCGGCGTCTTGATGGAGAGGATCTCGCCGGCGTCGGCCAAGAGATTGAGATTGCGGTAGACCGTACCGCGGCTGATCTTGTCATCCTGTTCGCGTACGGCGTTGTAGATTTCGTCGGCGGTGGGATGGTTATAGCTTTGGCGCACAGCGTCAAGAACCAGCTTTCGCTGCCTGGTATTCCTTCTTTGCACCGCCATGCGCCTCGCCTCTTTTCTATCAACGGTCGTAGGTAAATGATACCGTATTTAGCACACAATACTAATAACGAGGAATGAAACCGTCTTCATTGGCAAGTGGGGCTCGGGTCTGGGCGTCTGCGAGGCGAAAACGCGTTCCCATGCGCTCGTAGGAGGCATGAAGCGCCTCGAGCTGAGACACGATGTTTGCCGGCGGGCCCTGTAGCTCCATCTCAACCGAGCCGTCTTCCATATTGCGCACCCAGCCGGTGAGGGAGCGCGCCTGTGCGAGGTTGGTGTTGGTGAAGCGGAAACCGACGCCCTGGACCTGTCCCTCCCATCGCAGGAAATAGCGCTGCGGGGCGTCTTGAGTGGCCTCGTCGCTTGCGAGCACGGTGAGCCTACGGCGCAGCTCAAGCTCGACGCCAGAGGGCTTTTGGGGTTCGCGGCTGCCGCCGGTGACGCCCGAGAAAAGCTTGTCGAAAAAACCCATCGCTATGCCTGCTTGTTAGAGTCAGCGGGGAAGGCGATACCCGCCTGCTGGCGCACGGCATCCATGATGCGCAGTGAGACGAGCGTGACATCGCGGTAGTGGCCAAGCTCGTGACGTCCCGCCGGGGTCTCCCAAATCTCTTCCTTGACGTTATCGATGCCGCCGATGGCGGTGATAAAGTCTGCGAGTTCGTATTCCATGGTGTTGCTCGATTTGGGCAGGTCGAGCATGCGGCCGTTGTCGCTCTGTTCGCGCGGCGCCTCGGTCGCCGAGCCGCGTACGACGTCGCCGCGATAGTCGATGCGGACGTTGCGGGGCGTGGACAGATGGTCAATCTGGATAGTGCCACGCTCGCCTTCGATCTGCGAGGGCAGTAGGTCATTCGTAATTTTGGAGTGCGCGAGCTCGACGGAGATACGGCCACCGCCGTAGCTGGCGAGGATGGAACCGCAGCCATCGATGGGGCCATGGGTGAGCTCTTGCGTGGTGGGGTCGAGCAGAGTAGCCATGCTCGTAAGGCCGGAGGGCATGCCGAAGATCTCGACCATGGGCTCGACGGTGTAGACGCCAATATCCATGAGGGAACCCGATGCCATATTGCAGTCGAAGATATTGGTGGCGTGTCCCGCGAGAATCTCGTTGTAGCGCGAGGAATATTTGCCAAAGCGCAATGAGGCGCGGCGGATGGGGGCGATCTCACCCAGGGCGTCCTCGATGGCGTGGAAAGCGGGGTCATGGAGGGGGCGCATGGCCTCGAGGGCTACGACGCCCGCCGCCTCGGCTGCGCGAAAGACCTCGAACGCCTGTGCCTCGGTGGCACAAAAAGGCTTTTCGACGATAACGTGCTTGCCGCCGGTGATACAGGCGAGCGCCTGCTCGTAGTGGAGCGCATTGGGGCTGCCGATGTAGACGGCGTCGACGTCGGCAGCGGACGCAAGCTCGTCAAGCGCGGTGAAGTTACGCTCGCCACCATGCTTAGCGGTGAAGGCGGCGCCGCGATCTGCATCGCGCGAGAGCGTGCCCACAAACGCAGCTTGGTCGTTGGCGTTGACGACCTGGATAAAGTCGTCGGTAATCATGGATGTGCCGATGGTCGCTATACGCAGCATGTATCCCCCTCGTGCCGTTCGGTTTACAGGATGAGTGTAGCGCGAGGGGGCAGGAAATAGCGTGCGAAAACGCCGTTACAGGTCGCTCTCGTTAAAGCCGGCGTCGATATCGAGGTTGCTGCCGTCGGCCGCCGTGGTGGCAAGCTCGTCGCAGCGCTCGTTGAGCTCATGACCGGCGTGGCCCTTAACCCAGATGAACTCCACTTTGTGCTTGCTCTTTGCGGTGAGCAGGCGCTCCCACAGATCGCGGTTCTTGACGGGCTGCTTGTTGGCGGTTTTCCATCCGCGCTTTTTCCAGCCGTCGATCCAGTGCTTGTTAAAGGCGTTGACGACGTACTGCGAATCGGAATGGACTTCGACATCGCAGGGGCGGTTGAGCGCCTCGAGCGCCACGATGACCGCCATGAGCTCCATGCGGTTGTTGGTGGTCTTGGCGTAGCCGCGCGAAAGCTCGGAGGTGAAGGTCTTGCCGGCGGGGTTGGTGTATTTGAGCACGGCGCCGTAGCCGCCGCGTCCCGGATTTGATCGGGCCGAGCCGTCGGTATAGATGATGACCTTCACATGGTTCCTTTCGTTGGGTATGTTTCGTGTGAGTGACCATTGTAGCGCCATGCCAGCCGGGGGCTAGCAATCTGCGATTTCTACCCCGTCTTCCGACAGTTAGTTGGCATGGATGATGCGGTTGAGCTCGTCGAGGTATTGCTGCAAGAGGGGAGAGGGCTTGCGCTCGTCGTGCATGATATAGCCTACGTGCATCGTTGGGGCGTCTGCTAACGGGATCGATGCCATACCCCACTGCATTTCGTTGGAGAGGACTCCGGTCGACAGGGTGTAACCGTTCGACGTGATAAGTAAGTTGGTAAGTGTTCCGCGGTCCGAGATTCGTATGTTGCGGTCGCAAGGGATATAGCTAAAAGGTTCCTCGGCGTAATAGAAGGAGTTTGAGGTTCCCTGCTCAAAGCTGTAGCGCGTATAGGGCGTGAGATCGGCAAGGGACAGCTGAGGGCGGCGGGCGAGCGGGTGGCGCTCGCTAACGAAGACGTGGACCGTCGCGTCGAATAGGGGATGGAAGCTTGCGCGGGCATCGGCAAAAGCCTTCTGCAGAACGCGGGCGTTAAAGTCGTCCAGATAGAGGATGCCGATATCGCTGCGAAACGCGCGCACGTCGTCGATGATCTGCGCTGTGGTGGTCTCGCGCATGATGAACTCGAACTTGCTGTCGCGGCAGCGCTCGACCACGTTGACAAAGGCCTCGACCGAAAACGCGTAGTGTTGGGCCGAGATGGCAAGGCGGGCCTGAGGTGTACCGCCGTCCTCGTAGCGTGCCTCGAGCATGTCGGCCTGCTCTACGACCTGGCGCGCATAGCCCAAAAGCTCGGTGCCGTCGTTGGTGAGTGCAACACCGCGGCTAGAGCGCGTAAAAATTTCGATATGAAGTTCCTGCTCCAGGCTTTTGACGGCGTTTGAGATGTTGGACTGGGCAGTATAGAGGCGCTGAGCTGCGGCGTTGATTGAGCCGGACTCTGCCACGGCGATCAGAAAACGAAGCTGCTGGAGGGTCATCGGCGCTCGTCCTTTCGATTGTTATCTATAAAACAGATAACAGGTTAGCGCTTTTAAGTGATTGACCGAGGGAAACAATGCTCGTACTATTCAAAACACACAAAGGTGGTAGGTAATTAAGCCAACCACGGAACCGGGATGCGAAAGGAGGCCCGCATATGAATTGCTTACCAAGACGAATGCCGGGCTCCTGTTTGCGCCCGTCGGCGTGATCAGGAGACAGCGACTTACTTCTCTCTTTTTATTTACTTTTGTTCGATCAAGGAGATCATCATGAGCCAGTTCATCAACAACCCCGAGCACACCTTTGGTTTCGATACCCTGCAGCTGCACGTTGGCCAGGAGAGCGCCGATCCTGCATCCGACTCCCGTGCCGTGCCTATCTACCAGACCACGAGCTATGTGTTCCGCAACTCCCAGCACGCCGCCGACCGCTTTGGTCTTGCCGATGCCGGTAACATCTACGGCCGTCTGACCAACTCCACCCAGGGCGTCTTCGAGGACCGTATCGCCGCCCTCGAGGGTGGCGTGGCAGGTCTTGCCGTCGCCTCCGGTGCTGCTGCCATCACCTATACCCTGCAGGCTCTTGCCCAGGCCGGTGACCACGTAGTGGCTCAGAAGACCATCTACGGTGGCTCCTACAACCTGCTGGAGCATACGCTCTCCCAGTTTGGCGTCGAGACCACGTTTGTCGATGCCCATAATCTGGAAGAGGTCGAGGGTGCCATCAAGGACAACACCACGGTCGTCTATCTCGAGACGCTCGGCAACCCCAACTCCGACATCCCCAACATCGACGCCATCTCCGAGATCGCCAAGAAGCACGGTCTGCCGGTTGTCGTCGACAACACCTTCGGCACCCCGTATCTGTTCCGTCCGCTGGAGCATGGTGCCAACATCGTCGTCCACTCCGCGACCAAGTTTATCGGCGGCCACGGCACCTCGCTGGGCGGCATGATTGTCGACGGCGGTAACTTCGATTGGAAGGCGAGCGGAAAGTACGCCCAGATCGCTGAGCCCAACCCCTCCTACCACGGTGTTTCGTTTGCCGAGGCTGCCGGTCCCGCCGCCTTCGCAACCTATGTCCGCGCTATCCTGCTGCGTGACGAGGGCGCCTGCATCAGCCCGTTCAACGCCTGGGTCCTGCTCCAGGGCACCGAGACTCTGTCGCTGCGCGTTGACCGTCATGTCGAGAACACCAAGAAGGTCGTTGAGTTCCTGGCTGGTGACAGCCACGTCGCCAAAGTGAACCACCCGAGCCTGCCTGAGCATCCCGATCACGAGCTCTATCAGAAGTACTTCCCCCGTGGCGGTGCCTCGATCTTCACCTTTGAGATTAAGGGCGGCCAGGAGGCAGCTTGGAAGTTCATCGATCATCTGCAGGTGTTCTCGCTGCTCGCCAACGTGGCCGACGTCAAGTCGCTCGTCGTGCACCCGGCTACCACCACGCACTCCCAGCTCTCTGCCGAGGAACTCGCCGAGCAGAACATCACGCCCTCCACGATCCGTCTTTCCATCGGTACCGAGAACGCCGAGGATATCATTTGGGATCTGAAGCAGGCCTTCGCCGCGCTGGACGAGTAAGGCGACTTGTGCAAGGACCCCTTGCGACTCGATAGGTATAACTGCATAAAATGCCTGCTCAAGGCGCCTGTGCGAACGATGGTTGCACAGGCGCCTTTTTTGCATAGGAAGGGCGCTGTTACAGGGTTTTTGGCATGCTTTATGCAATCGAGATGTGGAAAACTCCTGTTGAGAGGATGTGAGTTTTACGCAATTGACGTGCGCCTTTTGAGTAAAACCGCAGGTCGCGATTTGCTCGGGGTACTATGCAGCGCGATCGAATCACACGCAGCTCAAACGCAGCAAAAACGCACTACGGAGGTTTCCAGCTACATGAGGATCGATTCACGAAAACCGAAAGCCGCCGCCCTTTCCGCCGCTCTGACCGTGGCACTTTTGGCGGGCGCCGGCGCAACTGATGTCCACGCGGCAACACTATCCGATACGGTCGGATCTACGCCGTCCGAGGCGACGCTGGTGCAGCCCGTCGACTACCGCGGCGACGGCTATGGCTCTATGCAGGAGTGGAACGCCTCGATGGGGGCAAAGCGCGATTCCCTGGAGATGCGCGCTCAGATCATTATGAATATGTATGGCGACTATGCTACCGATGACGAGCGCGCTGTGTTGCAGGGCTGCATCGACGGTGCGGGTAGTCTGTTGACGATGGGGGAGGTCGATGCCAAGTCGACCGAGCTCGACGAGCTTCGCTCTACGCTTGAGGATGCCAAGCGCGAGGCGCTCGAGGCTGCCGCAGCCGAAGCCGAGGCCGCTGAGGCCGTTCAGGCTTCGTATTACAACGCCGGCTCCGGCTCGTCTTACGCGTCTGCTGCGTATTACGCGAACGGCTCGGGCCTGACGCGCTCGAGCGGCGTCAATAACTATAACGGCCGCCGCGAGACTTATTACAGCAGCAACGTGTTGTATCACCACCGCACGGGCGAATGGACGCAGGATTCCGAGGGCTTTTGGCGCGATTCTGATGGTTACTACGTCGTGGCCGCGGGTGATAAGGCTCAGGGCTCCACGTTTACCGGTTCCAAGGGCGAGTGCAAGGTCTATGACTCCGGCTGCGCCGCCGGAACCACCGACTACTACACTGGCTGGTAATTTTTCTGCATCACGGATATTTGGCGGACGGGCGTCTTTACCGAGCTTTAGGGCAACGTAAGGACGCCCGTTCTATGTATGCGCTTGAGCTAACAGAGCCCTTACCGTGACGGTACGTCGCGCATATGGGCGCGGGGCACACTAGTTCATGAGAAATAAGGTCTTTCTCGTGGAGGAAGTGGTCTTGTGAACGCTCGAGATATTGCCATTGCCGCCGTCGCATTGGTGCTTGGCTGCCTTGGTCCTACGGCCGCGCTCGTTGCGGGCATGCAGGGGTCTTGTGGGGCTGCCTCTATCGTGGTCAGTGCGTTGGTCGCGGCCGCACTGCTGGGAAGTGCGGGTGTAGTCCTTTGTCGCGACGATGAGGACCAGGCGTCGGAGTCGCAGCTCTAACCGTCGGGACATCGACTACTGGTTATAGATGAAGATGAAAGCCGCCGTAAGGGGAGTGCTCCTTGTGGCGGCTTTGCTGTTGAGCCTGTTGACGTGGTGAGCCGGGCGCTACCAGCTTTTCTCGATATCGCGGATGCGCTGATAGAGCCAATCGTTTTGCGGCACTTGGATATCGTGTTTGACGGCCAGGCGGCAAATGGTGCCCGCGAACTCCTCGACTTCGGTTTTTCGTTGCGCGATGCGGTCCTGCGCCATCGAGGGCATACCGGTGGGGTCGATTCCCTCGATGAGGTGCACCATCTGCGTCAGGTCTGCCTCGGTCAGCTCAATGCCCTCGGCGTTGGCGACCGCAAGCGTTTCGCGCATGGCAGAAACAAAGCAGCGACGCTGCTCGGAGCCCGGCTCCGTGGCGCTTCCGTAGGTCCCGCCGTAGGCCATGCACGTCTGGTTGATGCCGTCGTTGAGCATGAGTTTGGCCCACATGCGGTGCGCAACGTCGCTCTCGACGTTATGGGCGATGCCGCAGCGCGTGTAGAGCTCGTCGATGGCGGTGACGGTTGCGAGCTCGGTGCCGGCCGCCGCGCCAAAGCGGATTTCGCCCGCATTGGTAAAGGTGAGCTCTCCGTTGAGGAACACGGCGTCCATGCCCTGGCAAATGCCAAGAACGGTATGCTCCCAGCCAAAGCGCTCGGCAATCTTCTGCTCGCTCGTAATGCCGTTGCACAGCGAGGCGATGAGCGTATTGGGTCCCACGACGCGCTCCATAGTCTTGAGTGCTTGGTTGAGTCCAGTCGTCTTGACCGTGAGAATGACCAGATCGGCGGGCGTTGCCTCGCTGGCGCGGACGGACTTGAGCGCGCAGGGCTTGCCGTTGACGGTGAGCGCATCGCCCGCGTGACGCTCAAAACGGGCGTCATCCATAACGTATTCGACGGCGTCGTTGCCGAGTGCCTGGGCGATCATACTGCCGTAGAGTAGCCCGACGCCGCCCTTGCCGATAAAGGTGACCTTGTTGATCTGCATGTGAATTATCTCCCCATATAAAAGGCGCCCGCGTAAGGGGCGCCTGATGGATTGTATGCCGCCAGCGCACCTTGTGCATGCAGGGTGGCGATTTTTAAATGAATGGATGCGTGGAGCTTACGCTGCGGGGCAGACCGCGAAAACGCGTGCGGGATATCCAACGCCATCGCGCACCTTGGGGAAGGTGCAGAAGATGACGGCGCCTGTGGCGGGAAGCTCGTCCAGATGGTCCATGACCTCGATCTGATAGCGGTCGACCGAGAGGATGTACTGCTCGCCGGGGTAGGGGCAGGCGTCCTCACGTGTGGTCACGGTCGCCTCCTTTCATCGGGCTTTTTGCTGATGTTAAAGCGGTGTCGTGACGGCTCGATTTCTGCTACGTTACGATACATTCTCGATTGCGATTCCACGATGTTTCGGCTGCGTGACCATTGTGTTTCGCCTTGCCGGGGCGCTGATGGCGAAGGGAGGGGTCGTGCAATACCGTGTTGACCCCAAAAGTGGTAACCGAATATCCGCTCTGGGTCTGGGCTGCATGAGGTTTCCCGGTGCGCCGGGACACCCCGATGCGAAGACGGCCGATGCCATCATTTCCCGTGCGGTGGAACAGGGGATTAATTATCTGGATACCGCATATCTTTATCCCGGTAACGAGGTATGCGTGGGAGCTTCGCTTGAGCGCCTGGGTCTGCGCGACCAGATTTTGCTCGCGACCAAGTTGCCGCACGCTTCGTGCAAATGTGCGGAGGATTTCGACCGCTTTTTTGACGAGCAGCTGCACCGTTTGCGGACTGACCATATCGACTACTACCTCATGCACAACATCACCTCGCCCGCGCAGTGGGAGCGCGTGGTAGCGTTGGGTATCGAGGACTGGATTGCGCACCAAAAGGCTGCGGGGCGTATTCGCCAGATAGGTTTTTCGTACCACGGCAGTGCGGCGGACTTCCTCACGATGCTTGACGCGTATGACTGGGACTTTTGCCAGATCCAGTACAACTACGCTGGAGAGCGATACCAAGCGGGAACGGCGGGACTCATGGCAGCCGCCGAGCGCGGGCTCGCGGTGTTTGTGATGGAACCGCTTTTGGGTGGACGCCTGGCGGGCAAACTGCCACCGCGGGCCCGCGCCGTGCTCGATGACGTACGCGATCCGTACCTGAGGACGCCGGCTGCTTGGGGCCTTTCGTGGGTGTGGAACCATCCTCAAGTCACGATGCTGCTTTCGGGCATGACCGATACCGCGCAGGTGGACGAGAACGCGGCATTGGCGGATTGCGCGCTGCCGGATTCGATGACGACAGAGCAGCTCGATACCATCGCGCGTGTGCTGGGAGAGTTTGAAAAATCGAATCGCGTGCCCTGCACGGGATGCGGCTACTGCATGCCGTGCCCCAAGGGCATTAATATTCCCGGTTGCTTTGGCGCCTACAACGCGAGCTACGCACATAGTTGGTTTACGGGGCTGTCTCAATACTTTACGGCGAGCGCGGTGCGGACGAACGAGCCCAAGCTGGTGAGCAATTGTGTCAAGTGCGGTAAATGCGCACGCCACTGCCCGCAGCACATCGATATTCCCGAGCGTCTCGACGATGTGCGCCGACGTTTCCAGCCTGGCCCCGTAACGGCCGCGCTTAAAGCCTTTTGCAAAACGCGCTCCTGATGCCCCTTTTATAACTTGCGGTGGAATAGTTCCTGTTTGCGGCAGAATAGGGGCCAAACAGGAACTATTCCACCGCAACTGAAGGGAGCTGTCGTGGGCCATCGGGATTCATGTGATGATTTGCGTGAGGTTCGTTGGGGCGTTTTGGGCGCTGGGCGCATTTCGCATCGATTTGCATCGTCGCTCAAGGAGGTGGACGGGGCACGGCTTGTGGCTGCCGCCGGTCGCACTCCTTCGCATGTTGAGGAGTTTTGCAGGGCGTTTTCGATTGATGCCGCGCACAGTTATGCCACGGCTGACGATAGCGGCGATGCGGCTTATGATGCGCTGATTGCCGACCCCGATGTCGACGCAATCTACTTGGCTCTTCCACATGGCATGCATGCGCATTGGGTCTGTCGGGCACTGCGCGCGGGAAAGGCCGTGCTGTGCGAAAAGCCGGCCGTTTTGAATGAAGAAGAGGCCCATGCGATCGCCTCCGTTTCCCGTGAGCGCGGCGTGCTGTTTATGGAGGCGATGAAGAATCGGTTTTGCCCGATGCGCACTCGCGTGAAGGACTTGCTTGCGTCGGGTGAGCTTGGCCGTATTGTCTCGATTGAAAGCGTGCAAAAGCTCGATTACGGCGAGTCTCCTTCGGGCTATCTGCTTGATCCGTTGCAGGGCGGCTGTCTATATGACATGGGCTGCTATGCAGTCGGTTGGTTTGAGGATTTGCTCGCGGGTGCGTGCGATGTTTCGTCTCGTGAAGTTCGCTGGCGTGACGTATCGGACGGCCGCGTGGATTGGGCCGATGAGATCCATATGAGTGTCGGCGGCATACCCATTCATATGATGTGCGACGGTAAAGCAGCATATGAAAGCCGCTTAACGATTGCCTGCGAGCGGGGTTCGTTGGAAATCGAGCGCCTCCATCGCCCCGAGCTCGCCCATGTGAAGTACTCCGACGGACGAATGCTCGAAATAAATGCCCCGTTTGAGGTCGATGATTTCTATGGCGAAATCCAGCATGCGACCCAGCTCATCCGGGCGGGGAAGCTCGAGAGTCCCGTCATGCCCCTTGCCGCCACACAGCGCTGCGCGCGCATTATCGATGGAATCCGTCTAGCCCGCTAGGACTTGGCACTGACGCGTAGGGGATCATGACGCCGGCGCCCGTAGCCGTAGTGCTTGGTGGCCCGCATCTCTGATGACCCTTTTATAACTTGCGGTGGAATACGGTCTGTTTGCGCCAAAATAAGGCACCAATAGACCGTATTCCACCGCAACTGATGAGGGGGAGCTGGAGATGCTGACGATTGGGTGCCATCTTTCGACGACGAAGGGCTATCGGGCGATGGGGGAGACGGCGCTATCCATTGGCGCCAATACCTTTGCATTCTTTACGCGCAACCCGCGCGGCGGCAAGGCGAAAGATCTTGACATGGATGACGTGGCGGCCCTGCGCGAGCTTATGGAGCAAAACGACTTTGGCCCGCTTGTGGCTCATGCCCCGTATACCTATAATCCCTGCTCGGCCAAAGAACGGGCGCGCGAGTTTGCCCTGGAGGCCATGGCGGAGGACCTGCGGCGCATGGAAGCGCTGCCCGGCAACTATTACAACTTTCACCCCGGTGCGCATGTGGGGCAGGGCTCCGACGCCGGCATTCAGATGATCGTCGACACTCTGTGCCGGGTGATGTTTGAGGGCCAGCAGACGACGGTGCTGCTCGAGACCATGGCCGGCAAGGGCACCGAGGTGGGCCGCAGCTTTGAGGAACTGGCGCGCATCATCGAGGGCGTTGCTGCCGAGCGCCCCGAGCTGTCGGCCAAGCTGGGCGTTTGCCTAGACACCTGCCATGTGAATGACGCCGGCTACGACATCATCCATGATCTGGACGGCGTACTCGACGAGTTCGATCGCGTGGTGGGTATCGAGCGCCTGCGCGCCGTGCATATCAATGACTCCAAGAACCCCTGCGGTGCCCATAAGGATCGCCACGAGTGCATCGGCAAGGGCTACCTGGGTAGTGAAGAGTTTGGCGGCGGTATGCAGGTTATGCAGAATATTGTATTGAATAGCCGCTTGCGTGCGCTTCCATTCATTTTGGAGACGCCTAACGAACTTGCAGGTTATGCAGCGGAAATTACGCTATTAAGGTCATTGCAGCAGTAATGACTGTCACAAAGTGGAGTGTTCCATTCACGTTATGGGTTTGTTTCAATCAGTTTTCTAATTGCAGTTTCGCATTTACGGGTGCATAATATCCAACAGTTTTTGCAGACCTCTGAATCAAACGGGGTCACCGGAAGGAGACTGATTATGAAGCTGAAGAAGCTTGGCGCATTTGCCGCCACGGGCGCCATGGCGATCGCCCTTGCACTGACGGGCTGCGGCTCGTCCAACGCCACCTCTGGTTCTGATGCCGGTTCCAGCAGCTCTGACGACGCTAAGGTCGAGAAGGTCGACGGCTCCAAGGAGTACGCGCTCGTCAAGGACGGTACGCTGACCGTCGGCACCTCTGCCGAGTACGCTCCGTTTGAGTACAAGGATGACAACGGCGATTATCAGGGCTTTGACCTTGAGCTCATCAAGGCTATCGGCGACAAGCTGGGCCTGGATGTCGAGTACGTCAACAATGACTTCGACACACTCGTACCCGGTGTCGCTTCGGGCGCTAAGTACGACGTCTCCATCGCGGCTATCACCGACACGCCCGAGCGTGAGAAGGAAGTCACTTTCTCCGATTCCTACTACATGGACGATCAGGCTATCGTGACCAAGGTCGATAACACCGACATCACGGCCGACAACTACAGCGAGAAGCTCAACAACGCCGACGCTACCATCATCGTTCAGTCTGGCTCGACCGCCGAGTCCTTTGCCCAGGAGAACTTCCCCAAGGCCAAGATCGTCCCCTACAAGGACGCTACCGAGTGCTTCAGCGCCCTGCAGTCCGATAAGGGCGACGCCGTAGTCACCAACCGCTCCGTTGCCAGCCAGCTGACCGCCGAGCAGTTCAACACCTGCCAGACCATCAAGCAGATCAGCACCGGCGAGGAGTACGCCATCGCCATCAACCAGGGCAACACCAAGCTCAAGGACGACATCAACCAGGCCATCAAGGACCTGACCGACGACGGTACCGTCGACGCCCTCATGGCTAAGTACAACATCAAGTAAAATAGCTACTTGATTGCGTGTAGGCCCTTTCCGTTTTGCGGAGAGGGCCTTTGCGCTTCTCTTGACGGAGAGTGCTTCCGTCTCGTTTTGCCGGCAACTTCTACGATAGGAGCCACCTTGTCTCGATTGAACGAAGGGGCTGCGGAGCAGCGTTTTCCACTGCCCGCCTTGCTCCAAAAGCTAGCCTGCGCCATGGCCGTGGCGCTCGCGCTGGCGTGCGTGGGGGCATATGCGCCCACGACCGCCCAGGCGCTTGAGACCGCAAAGATTACCGCCCGACCCAACACCGGTTCGGGCAGCGCTGTGGTCGGCGGCACCGAGACGCGCATTACCTGGGAGGTCCAGGCCGATGCCGACGAGGAACTGAGTGGTCTTTCGCTGACGTTTGCCGATGGCACGACCTTTGGTGCGGACGACACACGTCTGACGATGCTCTCGGGCGATGACCTTATGGACCGTACGCCCATGAAGCCTACGTGCAAGGTCGACGGCCAGACGCTCAAGATCGATTTTGGCGAGACGGCGCCCGCTGGCGGCTATTTCCGTGTCGAGGTCTACGGCGTGACCTTCCCCGTCGAGGGCGGCGACGAGGCCTTTAGCGGTACCTATACGCTCGCCGATGGTTCGACCAAGAAGATCTCCAAGATTCCATCGGTGGAGATCAAGGGCGTGACGGCATTCGATAACTTCCTGGCCGACCTTAAGGAGCAGCCGTGGGTCGAGGCATGGAATTCCAACATGTTCCTTCGCCTGTTCCTGAACCCGGTCATTTTGGTCCAGAGCCTGCCGATCGTCTTTAAGGGCTTCCTTATGTCGCTCTCGATCGTGCTCGTGGCGTTTCCGCTGGCCATTCCCTTTGGCTTTGCGCTGTCGCTCATGCGCATCTCCAAGTCGCGCATCCTGCGTTGCCTTGCCGGCATCTATGTGAATATCATCCGCGGTACGCCGGCGTTCCTGCAGATCTACATCGCGTTCTTTGGCCTGCCGCTGGCCGGCGTCAAGGTTGACGACTATGTGCTGGGCGTTATCGTCATGGCCATGAACTCGTCCGCCTACCTGTGCGAGATCTTCCGCGCCGGTATTCAGTCAATCCCCAAGGGCCAGAACGAGGCCGCGCGCTCGCTAGGCATGAACGCCTTCCAGACGCTGCTCTACGTCATGATTCCGCAGACGTTCCGCAATGTCCTGCCCACGCTGACCAGCGAGTTCATCCTGCTCTACAAGGATACGTCGCTGCTCGCGGCCGTGGGCGTGGTTGAGATCGTCATGAACGCTCGCACCATCGTGGCCACGACGGGCTCCATCACGCCGTATGTGGTTGCCGCCCTGTTCTATCTGGTCATTACCCTGCCGCTTGCGCGCTTGGTGAGCGGTCTTGAGGCGAGGCTTCTGGGGACGGCCGAAACTAAGAAGAAGCGTCCCACCAAGAGCGCCGGACAGGTTGTCGCGACGCCCGCCGATCATATCGCCGGTCTGTAAGGAGGTCCTATCATGAGCGAAACCAATAACTCGAACGAGGTCGTCGTCAGCATCAAGAATCTCCAGAAGGCCTTTGGCGATAACGTGGTCCTGCGCGATATCGATCTGGATGTGCACAAGGGCGAGGTCGTCGTAGTTCTGGGTCCTTCTGGCTCGGGCAAGTCGACGATGCTTCGCTGCATCAATCGTCTGGAGCATCCCACGAGCGGCTCGATTGTCGTTGAGGGCGTGGACGTGTGCGCCAAGGGCGTCGACCTCAACAAGGTACGTACGCATCTGGGCATGGTGTTCCAACAGTTCAATTTGTTCCCGCACCTGTCAGTCAAAAAGAACGTCATGCTTGCGCAGCAAAAGGTACTCAAGCGCAGCAAAGAAGAGGCCGAGAAGATCGCCATCGAGGAGCTGACCAAGGTCGGCCTTGCCGAGCGTATCGACTTTATGCCGAGCCAGCTGTCGGGCGGTCAGCAGCAGCGCGTGGCGATCGCCCGCGCCCTGTCGATGAACCCTCACGTCATGCTCTTTGACGAGGCCACGTCAGCGCTTGACCCCGAGCTCGTCCGCGACGTTCTGGGTGTCATGCGCGACCTGGCACGCGACGGCATGACCATGATCGTCGTGACGCACGAGATGGGCTTTGCCCGCGACGTCGCCGACCGCGTCGTCTTTATGGACGGCGGCGTTATCGTGGAAGAGGGCACGCCGAGCGAGGTCTTCGACCATCCCAAGAGCGAACGCACCAAGGCGTTTTTGGGCAATATCTCGTAGCAACGCGTCGAGGTTGTCGATATAACAAACGGGGACCGGATGTGAATATCCGGTCCCCGTTTTTGTTTGGGCATGAGCGACTGTTGTTGTGCGGTACTCGGCTGTCAGTTGCCTTGCGACTTTCTGACGGCTTCGTTAGGCCAGCTCCGCTCCCAGGGCCTTGCAGGCCGCTTCACCCTCATCATCGGGGGCGTCGTAGCAGATGACGGAATCGACGACGTTGACGCCCGCCTCGTCGGCGTCGGCCTTCCAGTTGTCCATCCATTCGCCCTCGGCCCACGAATAGGAGCCAAAGAGGACGACCTTCTTGTCGCCGAGAGTCTCCTTGACCTCGTCCCACATCGGCTGGAACTCATCGTACTCGAGTTCCTCGGAGCCCATGGCGGGGCAGCCGAAGGCGAAGGCGTCGTAGTCGGCGGTTTTGTCTGCGGAGAAGTCGGCGCAGGAGATGACCTCTGCCTCGGCGCCGGCACCGCTTGCGCCTTCGGCGACAAAGTTTGCCATGGCCTCGGTGTTGCCCGTGCCGCTCCAATAGACGACGGCGATTTTGCTCATGTTGAGTCCTTTCGGTTGTGCGGCGTGCGGCCGCGTTTTGTATGCTCTATCGGGTTGCCTGGGCAAGTTGCGCCAGGCTGCAGCCCTGTTGATAGATGTAGGTAAGGTATTGCGTGCATGCGCGATAGGAATCGAAGGTCGTGAGCGCCTGCTCAACGTTTGTGTATACCTTCCATGCGCCAAAGACCTTATAGTTTTCGCCGTGCTGGACGATAAACTGATGGACATCTTCGTAGGGATAGCCCAAAAAATAGCCAATTTCGTGGGGGAACTCGCACATGCACCCCGTATCGCAGTGCCTATTTCGCGCGAGTGCGCAGACGCTGCCGTCATAGGCGCTTTCTGCGGCATTGCTGCTTGCCAGTGTGATGCGCGCGGCGAGATGCACCAGCGATGCGGGCAGGTTGTGGACATCGTAACCTTCGGCGGCAAGCGCCGTCGTGGCGCGGGGGTCGGAGAGGTATCGCATGAGGTCCGCAGGGCGGTACACATAGATGAGCGCTCCGCAGGGGCGCCAGACCAAAACGCTCATATGGATCCCGAGTGGCTGGAGCTCGCGGTTGCATTGGGCTATGACGGCGAGCAGGCGAGAGCGTCGCCCTTCGATATGGGCGGCGCCGGGTTTTCCGTTTTGGTTGGCGTAAACGCCGGGATAGGTAAAGAGCGATGCCGGCTTGATGCTCGCGAGCGTGGGGGAGCAGTTGCGCACGACCGCTGCCTGAAACGTTGGAATGTCTATGGTTCGAGTCACGGCGCTCCTTCTGGTCCTCACTGTTAGCCTAGGAAAACTTATACACGAAAGTAAGCCCTGGTCAACTAAAAAGTTTGAACAGGGAAACTAATTGACCGAACGGACATGTTTTTGGGTTAAGATGGGGACACCCCATGGGGGTATCTAGATAGGGCTACTTGAAAGGGGAACGCATGAGTGACTTGCTCAACCCTGCGAATCTCATTGTGCTTGCCGTGATTGTCGTTGGCATGTTCTTTGGCCTGCGGCGCATTGTCGCTTCGACACACGGGAAGAGTTGTTGCAGCGACGGCGCGAGCGGCAAGAAGGCCAAGAAGGTAGTGGTTGCGGATACTGATCCGTCCCACTACCCCTATAGCGATGAGCTGCTTATCGGCGGCATGAGTTGCGACGGCTGCGCTCAGAACGTGGCCAATGCCCTGAATGCGCTGGATGACGTGTGGGCAACGGTGACGTATACGGACCACACGGCACGCGTACGCTCGAAGCGCCCGGTTGATCGCGACACACTCGAGACGGCGGTGAGGGGTGCGGGCTATTACGTTATGAAAATGTAGGCGTTGCCCTCTCCGGTGGGTACCAGCCTCCTGCCCATTGTGACTATCGGCATCCAAAAATTTGCGCAAAAATAACCTTTAGATGCGGCAAAAGTGGAGTTTGGTGACGGTTCGCGCGGAATTCGCTACCAATCGAGCATCTATGAACCCGTCCAAAAAATTACAGGTGTATATTTATACACTGATTATTGCTGTGCTCAGATTGCAATTAACCGTGGACAGAAATGAAGAATGCTAAAACTGGGCTTTAGGACAGGGGAGGCTATAACCTTATGAGACGAGTGGGAACACTTGGCTTGGTGGCAGCGCTTGCCGCTATCTTGGTATCGCCGCTGCCGGCGCACGCCGAAGACGCATCGGGTGCCGTTACCTACAATGCGGGAAATGGGTATTCCTTTGAGAAGCTCTCGCATCCTACGGTAGGAACGTCGCAGCCGGATGGCATCGTCGACTACCAGGGTAACGGTGCCGTTGCCGTTCCGGGCGCCGATGGTAATACGGCCAACAACGAAGGCGATCGCGGCCAGAGCTACACTTGAGCGGCTGCGAGCTATGGTGACTGGCTTTATGTGGGCACCTGCTATGCGGCGATGGGCAACACGCTGACGCTCATGAACAGCACGCTGGGCGATTCCTTTGATGTCGAAACCATGCGCCTGACGCTGGAGGCCATGTTTAACGGTACCTTCTTCTATGGACAGCAGAAGGAGGACGGCACGGCCGACAAGGACAGCGGCGGCATCTTGGTCAAGATCAATACCAAGACCGGTGAGACCAAGCTGCTACTCTCTGAATCGCTCAACGGCGTCGCTCCTTTGTTCCGCAATGCCGTGAGCTATAAGGGTAAGCTCTATTTCTGCGGCAGCGTCAGGACCAATGGCGGCAAAGGCGGCCTGCCTGCTGTATATGAGATTGATCCTAAGACGGATGAGTACAAAGTTGTCTATCAGGGCCTTTCGAGCATGCAGGATTACGGTGCTGCCTACAAACAGGGCATTTCTACCGGTATCCGCGGCATGTGCGTCCATGATGGCCAGCTCGTCATCAGTAATGTGGGTAAAGACGCGGCCGGTAAGTTTGTGTCGACAATCCTGACGTCGCCTGACCCGTCGAAGGGCCAGGACAGCTTCATCGAGATTGCTAACTCGGACACGTTGTTTAACTATCCGGCGATTCGCTATCAGGACAGCATCTACGGCGGCGCCATTTGGGATATGGTCTCGTACAATGGCCATCTCTATGCGACCATTTGCACCGGTACACCCGAGAACGCTCCCGATGATAACTCCATGCAGTCGTTTGCCATGGTTCGTGGCGACAAGAATGTCGACGGCAGCTATTCGTGGACTCCCATTGTTGGCGATCAGAAGACGGACGGTGCAAAGTACTGCTTTGGCATTGATCCTGCCCGCACCCGTTCTGGTGCTGCCAACCTCATCGTCTACAACGACTACCTCTATATCGGTGAATACAACGACGAGGAGATTGCTCTCGAGCGCATCCTGTTCAACAAGTCCAGCACCGAAGAGGGCGGCAAGAGCAGCATGGGCGGCGTTGACTGCTCGTTTGTGAATGCCAATCTTGAGCAGTCGGTCAACATCTATCGCATGGACAAGGACGAGCACATGGAGCTCGTCGTTGGCGATCGCACCGACATGTTCTCCGAGGGCGGTATTTCCGGCCTGACTTCGGGCTTTGGCCGAAACGAGAACCAGTACATTTGGCGCATGCAGAAGTTCGACGGCAAACTGTATATCGGTACCTTTGATACCGCGAGCCTGCTTGAGCCGATCGGCCAGTTCTCTAATGGCGACATTATCGATATGACGCCCGAGGAGTGGGCCTCTCAGGTTCAGCGCCTTAGGGACCTGCTCAATCACCTGCTCGACAAGAAATCGCCTGACGACCCCATCGTTCCCGTGAACACGCTTGCGGACGATGATTCAAACGAGGCCGCCGAGGTCGATGACGAGAAGGCTGAGGCCGTCGAGGTCGATGACGAGAAGACCGAGGTTGCTAAGGGCTTTGGCGACCTGAACGATGCGCTAGAGGATGCCACGGGCGATCTTTGCGATCAGACCGCGACGATGTCCGCGGACGTTGAAGACGACGCCGCTTATGTCCAGAAGATCGATAGCGAGATCGCGTACTTCAAGTCCTTTGCCGATCAGTATCAGGACATGCTCGATAGCTATGAGAGCCTGAAGCAGCAGTACGAGGATGCCTATGGCACCGAGCTGCCGAGCGATATTCAGGATGCGCTCGATAAGCTGCTGAGCGAGGAGAACCTCAAGAAGTTGCAGAGTGTGCTTACGTGCATGTGTTACCTTCGCGATGCCGAGCGTGGCTTTGATATGTATGTGACCGAGGACGGCGTGAACTTTACGACGCTGACGACCAATGGCTTTAACGATCCGTATAACCATGGTCTGCGCACCTTTGCGGTGACCAACCAGGGTCTGTGCCTTGGTACCGCCAACCCGTTCTATGGCTGCCAGGTTTGGATCCAGCGCAAGGAGAATTCGGAGAATCCGATTGATCCTGGTACTCCGGATCCGACGGAACCCACCGATCCTTCGCAGCCGGGTGGCGGCGATCAGCCTGGTGGCAGCCAGACGGGCGGCAACGACCAGTCGAGCAGCACCACGACGACAGTTTCGACGACCACCAAGAAGGCTCCGAAGGATGGCTCGCTGCCTCACGCTGGTGACTCGACCCTCACGCTGGTCTTGGGATTGCTGGTTGCAGCTGCCGCAGTGCTTGGCATTGCCCTCGTCTTGCGCAAGCGTTCTCGTCGCTAGGCTCGACCACGCAGCTCGATGCCTTGGATATCGTCGAAGTTGATGGCGATATCCCTGAGTTTGAGCAGCTTGAATGCGGGTAACACTTCGTCGAGAATGCCCGTGCGGCTACGATAGCCGTACGTATCGTAATAGGTGACGCGCACCAGGTCGCCGCGTTTGAGGCCCTCGAGCTTTTTCGAAAGCTCGAGGGCTTTTTCTTCCGTGAGTTCGCATTTGGGCTCAACAGTGATCTCTTGTTTGCGCACGAGCTCGTAGTATCCCGTGAGGGCGGCAAAGGGCATAAACTGCGCGGCACGGCCGGCGCGGACGGCGCCGTTGGCGGTAAGTTTGGGGTCGGCGGAGCGACGTCTTCCCTCAGGGTCCGCTAGACGTTCAAAAGGTGTCGGTGGCCGCATCGGCTGTTGTTGGGACTTAGGCACGATGTCCTCCCACCTGATCGTTGCGTTCGCGTGCGGTGGCGCCAGCGGTAAAGCTTAATCCCTTGACGAGCGCGTTCTTGCCGTACTTGCCTTTCACAGCCAGGACGGCGCGCGCCAGGTCGCGCTCGCGCTCATCGGCCTTAACATCGCTAAACAGGTCGATGGTGGCAAATTCTTCGGGCATGAGGTTGCCAAAGCCCAGGTTGATGCGCTTGACCGGTCGTTTGGGATCGACAGTCTGCGCCCAGAGCTCATCGAAATAGCCCATGATCTTCTTAAACGAATTGGTGCGCTCGGGCAGCTTTCGCGAGGCGTTTGAGTGTGCAAAGAGCGCAGCATAGCCACCGCGCGGTTTGCCGCCGTGCTCTCCCACAAAGATGCCATCGATTGCCTGCGCCTCGCGCACCAGGCGGTGCCGTTCGTCATCGCGCTGGACGGGCTTGGGCGCACGGGGCGCGAGCTCGGGGCCGGCGGTTGCGGTGGGTTCGATACTCGACGTGCTCGAGCGTAGGTGTCCGCATCCGTCCACATATTGCGCTGTACCGCTGGCATCGAGCCGGCGTATGTCGGCTCGTTCGCTCGCGTAGCCCACAAAGAGCGAGATGCTGTCGCAGACCACGTGCTTATCGACTAAGTCCAACACGGCGTTGTCGACCATCTCGCGCAAGACGGTGTAGGCCTGCTCATAGGCATAGCCTTTCGATAGCACTTGCCCCGTGGTTGTTGAGGTTGCCTGTGGGCGATAGGCCTGAATATCGGCGATGGTTGTCGGCTCGCGCCCGAAGGCGTGGTCGATGAGATACTCGGCATTGACGCCGAGCTCGTCGTAAAGCAGGTTTTCGTCGAGCGCCGCGACGCCCATCAGATCGTAGACGCCGTATTTCTCGAGACGGGCCGCCACGCCGGGGCCGATGCCCCAGATGTCGGTGATGGGGCGATGGGGCCAGATCTCCTTGCGAAAGGTCTCGTCGTCGAGTATGCCGATGCGGCTGGGTACGTGCTTGGCGGTAATGTCGAGTGCCACCTTGGCTTGGAATAGGTTGGGGCCGATGCCAACCGTTGCCGTGATGCCGGTGCGTGCCAGGACCTCGTCGCGCAGCATGCAGGCGAAGCCTTCAGCGTCGGTATGGTAGAGGTCCAGATAGGGCGTCACGTCGATAAAGCATTCGTCGATGGAATAGACGTGAACGTCTTGCGGACTGACGTATTCCAGGTAGATACCGTAAATCTGTGCCGACACCTCCATGTAGTGCTGCATGCGCGGTACAGCCTTGATGTAGTCGATGCCGTCGGGAATCTCGAACAGGCGACAGCGGTTATGGATTCCGAGGTCTTTCATGGCCTGGGTAATGGCGAGGCAGATGGTCGTGCGCCCGCGCGATTCGTCGGCAACGACCAGGCACGTAGTGAGGGGGTCGAGTCCGCGGTCGACGCACTCGACGCTGGCGTAAAACGTCTTAAGGTCGATGCAGATATAGGTGTGACGCTCGTGCCCCACGCGTCCTCCCATCAAACACATGTTCTTATCGAATACATGTTCGATAATACCCGCTCGTCTGGACATCGTCAAAACCTGCCCCTTTTGGTAGGTATGGCCGTGCGGTTGAATCGGGTTTTAACGCAGCTCTAAAGAGTGCGAAACAGCTCGGAAAACCTTGCTTCGTAGCATGAGCCTAACGATTGATACCGCCTATACGCACGGAAGGGTTGTGGGAAAGATGGTCAATTATGGGTTTGGTATGCCGACACGCCTTGTTGCGGATGGGGACGTGGCTCGCTGGTGCGGACGATTGGTCGCTCACTACGGTGGCACCAAGGCGCTGGTCGTGTTGGGCGGTGACAAGCATACGCGTGATGAGCTCGTCTCGGCGGCACTCGGCTCGCTCGATCGCGCCCTGCTCGAACGCGTGCTTTTTCGCTGCGACTCGGTTGAGAGCGACGGGGGAGACGAGCTGATCGACGAAGCCGTGGCCCTGGCGACCGACGAAGGCGTGGACTTTGTCCTGGCGATCGGCGATGCCGATACGGCGAGCTTTGCGCGCGAACTCGCTCGTCGCATGGCTGTGCTCGATACCGGCGAGGACGGCTTCGTTCCCTATGGGTGCATCGTCTCCGAGGGAAAAGTGCCTGCCGTCGTGGGAGCCGGCGAGGTTCCCGTTTTTGCCATTATCGCTCCCGAACTGCTTGAGGGCATTGGGTCTCCTCTGCGCGAGTTGCTCGGCAGCGTGTGCGCCGCGGCCTAATACCTGCCAGGAAGGGACAGGTTTATTTTGGTTGGTAAAGCGTTTGACCTGCCAAAATAAACCTGTCCCTTTTTGGTCGGTCGCCGTTTGGGGGCGGATTGGCAACGCTCGCTGATTACGGTCTTGACCTGCGCTAGAATAGGGGCATCTGATTATCCGGGCGCATGGAGGTGTGTGCCCGTATGCTGAGGAGGACTTTATGGCAACTGTTGCCGCACCTATCGACGCTACGTCGACCGCCGCTTGGAAGGCGCTCGAGGCCCATCAGGAGAAGCTCGAGGCCGAGGGCATCGACCTCAAGGCCTGGTTCGCTGCCGATCCCGAGCGTGTGAACAAGCTGAGCTTTGACGCTGGTGACCTGCACTTTGACCTGTCCAAGAACCTGGTGACCGATGAGACCGTCAAGCTGCTGTGCGATCTTGCCCGCGAGGTGAAGCTCGAGGAGCGCCGCGACGCCATGTTCTCCGGCGAGCACATCAACACCACCGAGGACCGCGCTGTTCTGCACACCGCGCTTCGCCGTCCGGCAAGCGAGAAGGGCCAGCTCATCGTTGACGGCCAGGATGTCGTCGCCGACGTGCACGAGGTCCTCGACCGCATGTATGCCTTCGCCGAGCGCGTGCGCTCCGGTGAGTGGAAGGGCGTAAGCGGTAAGAAGATCGAGCACCTGGTGTCCATCGGCATCGGTGGCTCCGATCTGGGCCCGGTCATGGCCTACGAGGCCCTGCGTCCCTACGCCGACGCCGGTATCGACTGCCGCTACATCTCCAACATCGACCCCAACGATCAGGCCGAGAAGCTCAAGGGTTTGGATCCCGAGACCACGCTCGTGATCATCGTCTCCAAGACCTTCACCACGCTCGAGACCCTCACCAACGCCCGCGAAGTCAAGACCTGGATGCTCGAGCAGCTCAAGGCTCAGGGCGCCATCGACGGCTCCGATGAGCAGAACGCCGAGGCCGTGGCAAAGCACTTCGTCGCCGTTTCCACCGCACTCGAGAAGGTCGAGGCCTTCGGCATCGACCCCGCCAACGCCTTCGGCTTCTGGAACTGGGTCGGCGGCCGCTACTCCGTCGACTCCGCCGTGGGCCTGTCGCTGATCGTCGTGCTCGGCCCCGAGCGCTTCCAGCAGTTCCTCGAGGGCTTCCATGCCATCGACGAGTACTTCTGCAACACGCCGCTCGAGAGCAACGCCGTCGCGCTGATGGGCCTGCTCAACGTCTGGTACGTCAACTTCTTCGGCTCCAAGAGCCACGCCGTGCTTCCGTACTGCCAGTATCTGCACCGCTTCCCGGCCTACCTGCAGCAGCTCACCATGGAGTCCAACGGCAAGCACGTCCGCTGGGACGGCAGCGCTGTGACCTCCGATACCGGCGAGATCTTCTGGGGCGAGCCCGGCACCAACGGCCAGCATGCCTTCTACCAGCTGCTGCACCAGGGCACTGTGGTGGTTCCGGCCGACTTCATCGCCTTCGCTAACACTGCCAACCCTGCGACCGATAGCGGTCAGGACGTGCATGAGCTGTTCCTGGGCAACTTCCTGGCCCAGACCAAGGCGCTCGCCTTTGGTAAGACGGCCGACGAGGTTCGTGCCGAGGGCACGCCCGAGCAGATCGTCCCGGCCCGCTGCTTTGAGGGCAACCGCCCGACGACCTCGATCTTCGGCGACACGCTGACCCCGTTTGCACTCGGCGAGCTCATCGCCCTGTATGAGCACATCACGTTTGTCGAGGGCACGGTCTGGGGCATCGACTCCTACGACCAGTGGGGCGTCGAGCTGGGCAAGCAGCTTGCCAAGCAGATTACCCCGGCCTTCCACGACGACGCCGCCAAGGCCGAGCAGGACGCTTCGACCCAGGCGCTCATCGAGTTCTACCGCGCGCATCGCAAGTAGTCGCTGCTGTTAACGCATCGCGTCTTATAGTCAGGGGCCCGTATCCTATCGGATGCGGGCCCCTTTGCTTTGCCGTGGTCCCGGGGCGCACGGCCTTTGTGAAACATCGCCGGGGCGCCGCGCGCTGCGAGAACCCTGCGCCTAGATCTCGGCCTCCGCATGGCCTCGCTGCGCCTCGGGCAGCTCCCCGTAGAGCGGATGGTCTTCGAGCCTAAAGCGCTCGACCTGTTCGGGAGTGTGGCCGCGCACAAAGAGCCACGAGCGATCGATCGGCGTCGCCATGAGCGTGCTGGGCAGCGCGTCGGCGCGGTCGGAAAACACCCGGGCACTCTCGGGATCCTGGAACGCCAGCACCAGATGCGTGTCGCAGTTGCCCATGATGGAGCGTGCGCGTGCCTCGCCATAGAGCGCATCGAGCTGGTTGGTCGACTGCAGCAGCAGCGTTGCCCAGATGTTGCGGCTTCGGATAATCGAGAGCACGTTGTCGATCTGGGGGATCTGCAGATTTGCGAAGTCATCGAGCATAAAGCGCACGGGCACGGGCAGGCTGCCGTCGGGCTGCCTATCGGCTTCGCGAATGAGGCCCATAAACGCCTGCGTAATAAAGAGGCCGGTCAGCGGATCGAGATTGCGGTCAATATCGCTCACGGTTACAAACAGGGCGCAGGGGGTGTGTCCCATGGAAGCGAAGTCCACCTGATGGCACTCACGATAGAGCTGTGCCGCACCGTCGAATCCCAGACACATGACCTTTTCGGCAAGGATGCCGACGATGCTCGCGTGCATGCGCTCGGCATTTTGCGTAATGGCGTAGCGCCGCCATAGCGAGAGGGCATAGCTTTGGGGGTCGGTCGTGATCAGGTCGTCAAACAATCGACCCGTGGCACCGTCCTGCAGGTGCTCGATCAGCTTGATGACCGAGCTGATCGTCTGCTCGTCGGCGGGTAGCTGTTCGGTGGCGTAGGCAATAAGACACGACAGCAGGTTTGCCGCCGCATGATCCCAAAAAGGCTGGTTGTTGTCCTCGATGGGGCAGATGGCCTTTGCCACCGAGAGGATGTCCTGCTGGTTGGGCCTGCCGTCCGCCTTGCGGCGAATGTGCCTCAGGGGGTTGTAGCCGCAGCGCTCGATGCCGGGCGCAAGGGCCGGGACGGTGTTGAGGTCGGCGAAGTTGAGGCATTGCACGCGGTAACCGTGGGCTGCCAGCACGGGTCCCACTTCGCGACAGAGCGTGCCTTTGGTGTCGAGCACGATGTAGCTTGCGTTCATTTGCAGCAGGTTGGGCTTGAGGACGTTTCGGGTCTTGCCGGCTCCCGAGGGGCCGATCACAAGTGCGTTGTTATTGAGTCCCGTTTGGCGGGTGTCGCAGGAAAGCGTTCGATCCTTGGCGAGGATGGTGGACGATGCGGACCCAGATGCGGCGAGGCGGCTGGCAAGGTTAGACATGGGCGACCTCCTTGGTGGTCGAGAGGATTTCGTGGGCAAAGCCGAGCTCGACGGCGCGCTCGGCCGAAAGGTAGGTGTCTTTTGCAGTGAGGGACTGGATGCGCTTGGGCGTGAGGCCGCTGCGGTCCGAGAGGATTTGCGTGAGGGTCTTGCGGGTCTGCATGAGACGCCGGCTGGTTTCCTGCAGCGCAAGTGCCGAGCCGCCTGCCCCCTGGGGGATCAGCGGGTCGTGAATCATGAGCTCTGCATGGGGCGCCATACGGCGATCGTCGCCGCCCATAAAGATCACGGCGCCCATGGACGCGGCGAATTCCAGGCAGACGGTGCGGATGGGGCACGATGCGAGGCGCATGGCGTCATAGATCGCAAGACCCGCTCGCACGCTTCCGCCGGCGCTGGCGACAAATATGGTGATGGGGCGGCTGGGGTCGGTGGCATCGAGCAGGCGGATCTGCTGGCATAGGTCGTGGGCCATCGGGGTTTCGATGTCTCCCATGACGGAGAGCTCGCGACGGGCGAGCATCTCATCGTAAATGCTGGTGAGCGTGATACCTCGGGCGGATTCACGCATGGTGAGGGGGCTGATGATGGGGGAATGATTGGTGTCCATGAGGACTCCTTTCTGTTGGTTGTGTTGTGGAATAGGATTGTTGCCCGCGGAGGGGCTGGCGGGCTACAGGGTTCGTCCGAGTCTGAGATCGAGCTCGGTTGCGGGGCAGGCTGCCTGTTCGTGCGGCTCGCAAGCGCCAAGGGCTCCAAAGCGATGGAGCGTTGCGGCGGGCGTGGTGTAGGCGAGCCGCAGCTGATGCTCGACAGGGGCACATCCGTCGTTTTTGTAATGAGCCGCGTAGTACTGCGCGATGCGGGCGTTCATCTCGCTGCCATTGCGATGGCGCTCAAACTGGCGTCTGCAGGTCTCGATGATCTTTGCTACCGACTTGGGTGCCGTCGCGGGAACAAGGGCGAGATAGCCCTCAAATAGCTCGTTGATGCTCAGGAGGCACAGCAGGTCGATCAGCGTCCTTATGGCTGCTCCCTCGGCGGAAAAGTGCGCGGTCATGCGGTTATATCGGTTGCGGTCGACGATGGCCGCATGGGGTCTTGGAGTTTTCTGCCCCGTGGTCCCGGGTTTTTGCCGCGCCTGTGTATTGAGCTCGACGTTGCAGCGCTTGAGGCCGTCCAATGGAAGGAACAGTGCGGTGCGCAGGGTGTTCCGCTTGCTTTCGAGCTCATGACGCTCGTCGGGTTCCCATTCGAGCTTGAGTTTCGTGTCGAGCGCCGTAAGCATATGGGCTAGGCAGCCTACGGTAAGAACGTACGAATCGTTGTCGCGTTTTGGGGCATAGGGGTCTGTCAGCTTGCGAATGTCGGGGTCGCCCATGATCTTTGTGCAGCGCTTCAGCAGTTGAGGGTGGTCGGTCAAGATCGTCGCGAGCGGTAGCGACGCGTAGTTCTTGATGGTCGCGGCGGCAAAGGCGGCGTCATATTCGTTTGCATATGCTCGCTCAATGCGGGCATCCAGAATGCTTTTCTTATCGCCGTCTTCAGCGTGGTGGTTCGTCATAGCTTCTCCAATCGGTTGATGTTCGTGCTGTTTGTTGATGTGTTGGTTGTCGTGAGTGATGTGCTTGCCGTGGGTGATGTGCTGACGTTGGGGTGCTATGCGGTTTTCAATGAGCCCGTGAGGCAGTTGCTGCAGGGGCGGGATGGAACGGCCCATGCAAGGCGGAAGGCATCGTGCTCAAAATCGAGACAGCAATGCCCTGGGTGCCTCACATGTGGCAGTTACCTCATTAAGTTGTCATTGCGTTTGGGGTTGTACTTTGCCGATCTTCCTTCTCTTACACGCTAAAACTCAAACTTCATATGCTCGATCTACTTAAAACCGCAACGGCGGTCTTTTATCAACTTATATGTCGGAACGCGTCTTTGCAAGTACTTTTTTGCCTTTGTTTCAAATGGGGTGGTTTTGCAACCGTCATGCGCGCGCTGTGTGAACGTGCCCCGGCTCGGATAAGATAGTGCGCGATAAAAACGATGCAAGGAGGCTTATATGGCAATCAAAGCCATCGCAATGGATATCGACGGTACGCTCACCAACGACCAAAAGGTCATCAGCCCGCGTACGCGCGAGAAGCTGCTCGCGGCGCAGGAGTCGGGCATTAAGCTCATTTTGGCTTCGGGCCGTCCCGCATGGGGGCTGCACGCCTTGGCGCAGGAGCTCGACCTCCAAAACCATGACGGTTTGCTGGTGGCCTTTAACGGCGCTCACGTCGTCGATGCCCAGACCGACGAGGTGCTGTTCGATCAGGCTATGCCTGCCGACGAATTGCATCGCCTGATTGATCATCTGCAAAACTATGATGTGATCCCCATGATCTCGCTTGGTCGCGATCTGCATGTCGAGGATTCGTACCACTGCATGATTACGCTGCCGGATGGCTCGCAGAAAAACATCGTCAAATACGAGCGCGATGCCTGCGATCTTAAGATCCGCGAGGTCGAGAGCTTACATGAGGTCGTGGACACTTATCCCGTAGACAAACTGCTGACGGCAGGCGACCCGGCATACCTGCAGGCGCATTACGAGGAGATGTATGCGCCCTTTACCCAGACGCTTTCGGGCATGTTTACGGCCGACTGGTACTTTGAGTACACGGCGCCCGGTATCGACAAGGCCCGCGCGCTCGAGGGTGCCCTGCCCAAGCTCGGCATCGATGCCAGCGAGGTCGTCTCGTTTGGCGACGGCCAGAATGATAAGTCTATGATCGAGTGGGCCGGCACCGGTGTTGCCATGGGCAACGCCGTCGATGAGGTTAAGGCAGTTGCTCAGATGGTGACCGCCAATAACAACGAAGATGGTATCGCGGTGGCACTCGATAAGCTGCTGGGTTAGAATCGCCGATTAATGCATGGTTCGGGCGCCTGCTTGCAGGCGTCCTTTTGTTAGGGAGGGTGCCGTGTCCGCATTTCCGTTCGACGCCGTTATCTTTGACATGGACGGCGTCATTGTCGATACCGAGTATTATTACCTGGGCGAGACTGCCGCGTTTGCCAAGGAGCTTGGGCTTAATCTGACTCAAGAGGAGTTGAATGGACAGGTCGGTACCTCGCATCAGTTCTTTCTCCGCATGCTGGTCGATTGGTTTGAGCGTGCCGGTAAGGGGCATTTTACTGGCGAGGAAGCGTTGGCCCGTTGGGATGAGTGGGCGCATAAACGTCCGCGCGACTATCAGACTTTGATTAACCCAGGCGCCGTGGATACGATTCGAGAGCTGCCGCGCCGCGGCGTTCGCGTGGCGCTTGCCAGCTCGTCGCCCATGGATAGTATCGAGGAAGTGCTCAACGCGTGCGGGCTGTCGGATGCCTTTGAGTATGTGGTGAGTGGCGAGCAGTTTAAGGAGAGCAAGCCCGAGCCCGACATCTACCTGCATGCGCTGGACCTGCTGGGGCTGCCCGCGAATCGCTGCTGCTGCGTTGAGGATTCGGTGCCTGGCATCACTGCCGGCAAGCGAGCCGGCCTGACAGTCATTGCCAAGCGCGAGGAGCGCTTCGGCTTTAGCCAGGATGCCGCGGACAAGATTATCGATCAACTGCCGGAGCTGCTCACGCTTTCTTAGGAGCGTGGTAGTTGCGCGTTTTTCGGGTCTGATGAGTAAATGCCCGACATTTTGGTGCGTCAGCAAGCATACTTTATGCTAAAGCGGGCTCAAGGGCTTGTTGAATACCCTTGAGCCCGCTTTAGACTTAATTGTGCTGGGAGAGGGTATATGCCACCGACTGAAGGGCTAACTGACGGTAAAGCAGCGATTCCGCTGTACCAACAGGTTATCGATATCATTAAAAACGAAATCAACTCCGGTGCCTACAAGGCGGGCGCGCGGATACCCAACGAATTTGAATTGGCTGAGAGCTATAAAGTTGGCCGCGTTACCGTGCGACGTGCTATTGAGGAGCTCGTCCAGCAGGGCTATCTAACGAAGCGACAGGGGAAAGGCACGTTTGTCAATGCCCCCAAGCTCAAGCGAAAGATTCGCCAGAAGGATGACGTCCAGAGTTTTTCGGACGCATGCCGCGTTAACGGAATGGAACCGGGGGCGCGCGTCATTTCGAGAAAGATACTGCCGGCGGATTCCACCGAAGCGCAGTTCTTTAGTGTTCCCGTTGGAACTGATTTGATTTGCGTTGAGCGTGTGCGTACTGCCGATGGAGTCCCCGTCATGCTCGAGAACAACATATACGTTTACGAGGACAACGCTTATCTATCAACGGCACCTCTATCGAACCAATCCATTTTTGAGTTCGTGCGCAACCGGACGGGCCGTACGCCCGCGTTTACCGACCCGTGCACGCTCGAGATCGCGTGCGCGTCGCCCGAGGTCGCTCGGCTGTTGGCAGTTCCCGTTGGCGAACCCTTGTTTTATATGGAAGCCTTCTTTTTCGATGAGCAGCGGCGGCCGTTTATCATCGGTCGTCAGCGGATCGTTGGGTCTCGCTACGTTTTTGACATCTAGGACATTGCGTATGGAAGCGCCCGGTGAATCATCTCACCGGGCGCTTCCATACCGTTCACGGCGCGAACGCAACCGTTCAACCGCGTTGCGGCACTCAGTTTGAAATTATCTTGATGACGGGAAAAGCTGCTGGTAATCTATGGGACGTCATAGAACGTTTGCCTTATGCAAGCGTTGAAGCGAGATGCGATGCAGTCTCGAGTTCTTTGGAGGTATCTATGTCAGATACGAAGGCGAAGAAGACAAGCAGACGTTTTAAGTTCAAATTACCGCATGTCTATACGATCATGTTCTTGCTGATCGTTGTCTTTGCGGTCCTGACTTGGATCGTTCCCTCTGGTCAGTATCAGCGCAAGATGATTTCGACAGCGGCGGGTGAGCGTGAAGTCGCCGTTGCTGGAACCTATGAACAGGTCGATAAGAACTACACCGATTCCGAGACCGGCGAGACCATCAATCTGGGCCAGGATATCTTTGCGGTCCTGCAAGCGCCTACTAAGGGCATCCAGGAGGCTGCCGACGTCGTTGCGTTCGTCTTATTGATTGGCGGATCGTTCGCAATCATCACCAAGACCAACGCTTTGAATGCCGGCATGAGCCGTGTGATTAAAAAACTCAAGAACAAGGACATCCTCATCATTCCCATCACGATGACGTTGCTGTCCATTTGCGGCACTACGTTTGGTATGTCTGAGGAAGCCCTGCCGTTCTATGCCATCTTCATTCCCATCATGATGGGTATCGGTTATGACTCGATGACGGCATTCATCATCTGCTTCCTTGGTCCTAACCTGGGATATTGTGCTTCGACCATCGATCCGTTCAATGTTTTGATCGCCCAAGGCATTATCGGCATCGAGGGCAATCCTCAGCTGTGGCTGCGTGCCATCTCTTGGGTCATCTTCACTGCCGTCGGTATCGCATGGGCCATGCGATACGCTATGCGTGTCAAGAAAAACCCCGAGTCGTCCATTACGTACGAGGACGATAAACTCAAGCGTGTTGAGTTTTCTGTGACCGATGCCTCCATCGAGGAAGAGTTCACTATCCGTCAGAAGCTCGTGCTTATCGATTTTGCATGCGGTATGGGCATTATCGTCTGGGGTCTTGTTACCCAGGGTTGGTACATGAATGAGATTTCCGCCGTGTTCCTTGGCATGGGCTTGCTTGCCGGTATCCTGGGCGGTCTTGACCAGCAGACGATCGCCGAGGAGTTCGTTAAAGGCATTGCCGACTTTGCGTACGCCGCCATCGTTATCGGTATCGCTCGCGGCATTCTGGTCATCGCCGAGGGCGGCATGATCATCGACACCATCCTCCAGGCGCTCGCTACTGCGCTCGCCGGTGCACCCGCCGCCGTCTACACCACGTTTATGTATATCGTCCTTGGCCTGCTCTCTTTGCTGGTTCCCTCGAGTTCTGGCCTGGCGGCACTCACCATGCCCGTCATGGGTCCGCTGACCGAGCTTATGGGCCTCAATCCCGAAGCTGCCGTTACCGCGCTCCAGTTTGCTAATCAGACCATCAACACCATCAGTCCCGTGGCGGGCATGACGGTCGCCGGCCTTGCCGTGGCTAAGATTTCGTTTGGCCAATGGTGGAAGACCATTTGGAAGTTCTTCATTTTCATGGTCGTCTTTGGCCTGATCGTAACGGCAATCTCTGGCATGCTTCCGGTGTAGGTGGTTGTGATGTCTGATCGTTTGACGGTCCTGACGTCTAAGAGCGTCTTTACCGGTACGGGGGACCTGCCGTTTGAAGGTTTCGTAGCGGTCCGTGGCAATCGAATTGAGGCTGTTGGCACCAAGTGTGAGGTAGCTTCGTATTTGACCCAAGCGGACGAGGTAGTTGACCTGGGCGACCGCACCGTCATGCCTGGCCTGATCGATGTGCATACCTTCTATACAGGCTGGGCGCTGCGGACGTTGGGGTCTGATCTGTCCGGCATCGCCGATGCCAAAGAGGCCGTGTCGCTCTTGCGTGCATGGAAAGAAGATCATCCGGATTGTGCGGCGGCTTTTGGCCACAGCCTACCCGAAACGTTGGCGTCGGATGCCGAGAACGCAAGTACGGCAGCTGTGTTTGACGATTGTTTTGGCGATATCCCTGTCGTCTGCTTTACATCGGGTGCGGAGACCTGCGTTCTCAATGCTGCCGCCAGTGCGCGATACGGCTTTACACCTCAGGCGTGCTATGCCGAGAAGATCTGGCGCATGATGAGCGATTTCCTCGCGCTGCCCGAGGTACGTGCGGGGTATTCGGACTACATGAGCATGCTTAACGAGCGCGGCGTTACCGCCATCAAGGAGATGGCGTTTGATGACTACTACGGCTTTGCCGACGAAATGGCTCGCCGTGAGGAATCTGGTGAGCTGACGGTTCGCGTCTCTATGATGTCGCAGCCAGTGGGCGCTGGTGCAAATCTGGCATATGCCCGCGAGGCACGAGAGCGCTTCCGGGGACCGTTCGTTCGTTTTTCTGGCTTCAACCGTATGACCGATCGCGGCGTATGGGCGGGGCTTGCCGAGATGATTGACCCCTATGAGGACTCGGCCGATGCGGGCGCTGCCGGCAAGACGGTCGTCGAGGAGCCCGAGTGGGATCTGATTGAGAACGAGCTGCGTGCAATTGATGCTGACGGCTTCCGATATTCCTTGCATTGCCAGGGCGATGGCGCCGTTCGTCGCACCGTGGCGCTCTATGCCTCGCTGCCTCGAGACGAGCATGGGCGGTTGCTTCGCCGCCATGCGATTACCGATCTTGAGAACTCTGACCCGACCGATCTTGTCGAGTTTGGCAAGTTAGGTGGAATTTGCGAGGTCTATCCGCAGATTCTGACGCTGGACCGGCGCGAGGATTGCCTGTCGATGATGCGTCGACAAATTGGCGAGACGCGACTTTTGCACAGCTGGAATCGCCGCGGTATGGAAGATTCCGGATGCACGGTGTGCTGTGGTACGGATTTGCCGCTGCTGATTCCGAGCCTGGGCGAGTCAATCTACAGCGCGTGCGGCGGATACTTCGACGATGGACTGCCCGTGAATGAGGCCAACGCGCTGACTCTTGTCGAGCTCTTGCGCGCTTGGACTGCCGGGGGCGCGTACGATCTGATGCGCGAAGACGAGCTGGGTACGCTTGAGGTCGGCAAACTTGCCGATATCTGCGTGCTCGATCGGGATGTGTTCGACCTCGATTATCGCGACGCACGCGATCTTGCGGTTGATATGACGATGTCGGACGGACAAATCGTGTTCGATCGAAATAAGGAGGCATAAGATGTCTGAATCCAAACCGACGCTGCGCCGCGAACAGATTGCGGGTATGAATATCCACTACATCATGTGGTCGCTCGATTACTTCCTTGATGTGCAGCAGCGTTTGGGCTTTGAGTCCATTGAGCTGTGGTGTGCGGAGCCGCATGTGACGCTCGACCACACGGGCTACTTTGAGGCTGAGGTTCTGGCGAAAAAGGCTGCAGACCGTGGGCTTAGGTATCGTACTCTGTGCCCCGAGAATGTTGTCTATCCTTGGCAGTACTGCGCACGCAAACCGCTGCATAAACAGCGCAGCCTGGCGTACTTTAAGCACGGCATTGAGCTTGCCGAGGTACTTGGGTGCGACCGTATGTCCGTCAACTCGGGCTGGGGCGACTGGGACGAGGATCGCGAGGAAGCCTGGAAGCGCAGCCGCGAGCACTTGTCCATTCTGGCGGAGTATGCCGGCGAGCACGGTCTGGTGCTTACGATGGAAAGCCTGCGTCCCGAGGAGAGCAACCTTGTGACGACGGTTTCCGATGCGAAGCGCATGATTGACGAGGTCGCGAGCCCGTACTTACAGCCCATGGTTGATACAACCGCGATGGGCGTTGCAGGCGAGACGCTCGAGGACTGGTTTGCCGCCTTTGGTGATGGGGCAATTCACGAGATGCACTTTATCGACGGTGACCCGTATGGCCATCTGGTGTGGGGCGATGGCAAGCACGATATGGACGCCTTCGTCGCCACGCTCAACGCCCATGGTTTTGACGGCATGCTGGGCCAGGAAATCACGGACGGTCGTTACTACGATGACCCGGCGGCGGCAGATGCCAAGAACATGGCCGCATTCGAGAAATATCTGATTGACTAAAACAACTATCGGCCACGCAGCCAATCTCATTGATTGCGGACCAAACAAGAAAGGAACTGGATATGAACGCACACGATCTGATCAAAGAGGCAATTGCCGAGAAGGGCAAGTTCGACAGCGTCTACTGGATTGCTTGCGGTGGCTCCATGATCGATTTGATCCCGGCTCATGAGCTTCTGCAGCGCGAGGCAACCACCTTCACTTCGTATATCTATACCGCGCGTGAATTCGACATTATGCGTCCGCGTCGTCTGGGCGAGAAGTCCCTGGTCATCGCCTGTAGCCACAGTGGCAACACCCCCGAGGTCGTCGAGGGCTGCGAGATTGCCCTTGCCGCCGGCGCTACGGTGATCGCCCAGACCGACAACGCTGGATCTAAGATCGACTCCGGCAAGTGGACCACGTGGGTCTACCCGTGGGGCGAGGGTGTGCCGCAGGCCGAGGTCCCCGCTGGTATTTCGCTGTCGCTTGCGGCAGAGCTGCTCGATCAGCAGGAGGGCTACGCCGATCTTGCCGATATGTATGCCGGTATCGCCGAGATGGATAAGATTCTTCCCCCGGCACGCGAGAAGGTAAATGCCGAGCTGGGCGATCGCTTTGCCAAGCTTTGCCAGGAGCACGAGTTCTTCTATATTCTGGGCAGCGGTCCCAACTTTAGCCAGACCTACGGTTTCGCTATCTGCTCTCTTATGGAGATGCAGTGGCAGCACTGCAGCTACATCCACTCTGCCGAGTACTTCCATGGCCCCTTCGAGGCTACTCAGGATGGCGTTTTTTACTTCCTGCAGATGGGCTCCAGCGAGTGCCGTGCTATGGACGAGCGCGCCCTGGCGTTCCTTAAGACGCATACCGATACGCTGATGGTGCTCGATGCTAAGGAGTACGGTATGGAGGCCGTGCCGGCGAGCGTCCGTGCTTATCTGGACCCGGTGCTGTTCTACGCCATGAACTGCGAGCTGCGTGCCGCACGCGGCAAGGTGTTTGATCACGATCCCGATTTCCGCCGCTATATGGGTGTTGTCGAGTACTAGAAGGGGCAAAGGCCATGGCATTTAACGTTAACGCGCTCGGATTTGGCGACAACGTCGTCGATCGCTACGAGCATATCCACACCATGTATCCCGGCGGCAACGCGGTGAACTTCGCCGTTTATGCCAAGAAATGCGGTGCCGCACGCTCTGCATACATGGGCATTTTTGGCAATGACGCCGCTGCCGAGCATGTCATTGCAAGCCTCGAGGATGAGGGTATCGAGCTTGACAAGTGCGAGCAGATGATTGGCGAGAACGGAGCGGCTCGCGTGACCGTCGTTGACGGTGACCGTGTCTTCCTTGGCTCCAACGAGGGCGGTATCCGTGGCGATGCGCGCTATGTCCTCGATCGCTTTGACCTTGCGTACATGAAGCAGTTCGATGTGGTTCATTCGGGCAACTATTGCTTCACCGAGCGCGAGCTGCCCAAGCTGAAGGCTGCGGGCGTCACGGTCTCTTTTGACTTTTCGGACGACTCCACCGACGAGTACTACGAGCAGATTGCACCCTACGTCGATTTTGCCTTCTTTAGTGCGGCGGATGCCGCGAGTGAGGATGAGATTCGCGAGCGTCTGGCATGGGTGAAGGGCCTGGGTCCGCGTTTTGTGTCGGCTACGGCGGGTGCCGAGGGCTGCATTGCTTACGACGGCGAGCGTTATTACCGCCAGCTGGCTAAACCGGTAACGGACATGAAGGACACCATGGGAGCGGGCGACTCGTTCCTCACTTCGTTTTTGATGTGCTATCTCGATTCCGCCAAGCGTGGAGAGGATGGCGCCGAGGCTATCGAGCGCGCGCTCGACTTTGCTGCCGGGTTTGCCTCGACCGTGTGCGGCATGGAAGGTTCTTGGGGCCACGGAGCACCAATCGTCGAATAGCCGAGCGGTCCCGGGGAGGTGCAGGATCCTCCCCGGGACCTCGTGTGCAAAAAATGCCAAATATGAGTACTGTGACTAATTTAGTCGCAGCAAAATCAACCCCTTCAGACGTGATTTGAGCGTCTGGAGGGGTTTAAGATTTGCGAAAACGCAGGATGAATGACTGTAAAAGCTTTAATTAGCGGACAATCGAGGATTATTCTGGCGGTTGGAAAGTTAAAAGAAATGTATCCATTCCGGTAGCAGTACTCATATTTGGCATTTTTTGCACACCAGGGGTTAGCGAAGGTCAAAAAAAGAGCGCGCATTTGTTAAAACTATCGACTCGATGCGCTTTGCGTCGCAGTTTTTGAGCGAGGTGATGCGTTCTGAGGTCCTTGTGAGCGACCTGATGAGCGACTGCGCGCTTGTTTCTGTGTTTGGCTCGGCCGGCGCATCGGTCTCGAGCAGTAGGCGGTCGAGTGGAATCTGTCGTGCGTATTCGCGACCGCGCTTGGTCGCGAGCATGCGTTCGTTGACGGAAAAATAGCAGCCCGCATTACGCGCGCGGGTGAGTTCGTCCGAAGTGCCGCTAAACCAGTGGAAGATGATAGCGGGGGAGTCGGGGTTTGGGATGAGTAGTCCATGCGATTCGAGGACGTCCAGTACGGCTCCTGCCGAACGAACGGCGTGAATTGATATCACGCGCCCGGTAAGAGGATGCTGCACGAGCGCATCGCAGAGCCGGTTAAGTGCCTGTATTTGTAGCGGCTCACTTCCAGCAAAGCGCGCGGAAAAGTCGAGTCCGACTTCGCCGATGTAGCGTTCTTGGGCAGCAACTTCGCAAAGCAGATTGACTTCGGCAAAACCGCAGTGGCCATCGGCGAGCCACCAGGGGTGAAGCCCAACGCCGGCGATGATGCCCGGGTGGCGACGAGCGCGCTCGTTTGCGGCCGAAAAGTCGCGTGGATCGACGCCGCAATCAAATAGACCCAAGCCCAGCGCCGTTGCCTCATCGGCAACGGCGTCCGGGTGAGCCATTAAATCAAGATGGCAGTGTGCATCAAATAACCGGGGCTCCATCTCGGCGCGCTCCGCTAGTCCAAGCGCTGGCCATCGGCGCGCACGCGCTCGGTGCCGCGGCCACTGATCTGGCGGATAACCTCGCCGGCAATCATCTGGCCCATGATGGGCGGCATAAAGCTGGCGGTTCCGAGCTCGGTGCGCTCGTGGATATTGGAAGGGTCGCGGGGCTGTGTCTTAACCGATTCCTCGCAGCTAAACAGTACATGCAGACTCTTGATTCCGCGCTTCTTGCATTCTTTGCGCATGATGCGGCTCATGGGGTCACGTACCGTATCGAAAATGTCGGCAAAGCGGAGGCACTCGGGATGGAGCTTGTTGGCCCCGCCCATGGAGCTAACCAAACGAATGTCGTGGTCCTGAGCATATTTGGCAATGGTGAGCTTGGCCGAGATGGTGTCGATGGCGTCGACGACGTAGTCGAGCTTGCCGTCCGTCTGCTCCAAAACGCTCGCGAAGAACTCGTCGATATTGTCGCTCAGCAGGTATTCGGTGCGCTTGATGACGGTAGCGGCTGGATTGATGTCGTGGATCATGGCTTCCATAACATCGACCTTGCGCTTGCCGATGGTGCTTTGAAAGGCGATGGCCTGGCGATTGATATTGCTGGGCGCGATGATGTCCTTATCCAGAATGACGAAATGACCAATGCCGCCGCGGGCAAGTGCCTCGCAGCAATTGGAGCCCACACCTCCGCAGCCGAGCACCAGCACCGTGGCGGCGGCGAGTTTGTCGAGTGCCTCGCGGCCCATGATGATCTCGAGCTTGGTGTCGCGTGTCTCGTTGGGGGTTGCGGCTGTGGTTTCGGTCATAGACATCCTCCGATGGGGAAGCGAATCGTGTTTTAGCTATCGTCATTATAGGTATTATCGCGATTCCATTTGAGCCCTAGGGGCTTGTTGAAATGAGGCAGTGATTCGCATAAGATGAAGCAGATGGCACCCGTTGCCGCGGGTTGGCCAACTCCCAAACACGTTTGTAGCGTGAGAAGTGGCCGTCTTCGCATTACGCGGGGGCGGCTATTTCATTCGACCTCCAATGTGGATGCCGAGCTCCACAGCCGCGATTACAAGCAATAACAACGTCAGGACATCGTCAATACTCATAGTCCATCTCCTTCTCGGGTAGAGGGAGCTGGCCCATCTGCTTCAACTTCCATTGTAGCTAAATACGAACGAATGTTCTATAGATGTTCCTGTATTAGATAGTTAGACAAACATCTAAATATCGAGTATAGTGTGCGCGTCATGAGAGATGATGAAAGGGGGTCTTATGCCGGGAGAGGGTTTTAAGGCGCTTGCCGATCCAACGCGACGGCGCATTTTGGAGTTGCTGCGCGAGGGCAATTGCACGGCGGGGGAGCTTGCCGAGCATTTCGATATCAGTAAGCCGTCGCTGAGCCATCACTTGGCGACGCTCAAAAACGCCGGGTTGGTAACCGACGAACGTCATGGTCAAAACATCGTATACAGCTTAAACACTACCGTCATGCAGGACTTGATCGGTTGGTTTATGGGCTTTACAAACACGGAAGGTGATAAGGATGAATAACGAAAACAAGGGCATTCACCCCACGGGGGTATCGTCGCGCGTGTGGATTGCGCTGGTCGCTCTGTGCGTCGCCAATGTCGTAGCGCATCTCATGGTGATGCCGAGCTTGCCTGGGCAGATTCCCACGCACTGGGGCGCGAACGGCGCCGTCGACGGTTGGGGTCCCAGCTGGATGGCCTCCGCGCTCGGCGTGCTGCCTCTGGTGCTTCTCGCAATGTTCTGCGTGGTGCCGCGCATCGATCCCAAAGGTGAGGCATATCGAACCTCGGGCAAGTTCTATCAGGGCTTCGTAATCGCCTTCACCTTGTTCATGTGCGCCATAAGCTGGCTGGGAGAGCTTACGGTCTGGGGCGTGGTGCCGGCGGTCGGTTCGGTCAACGTGCTGATTTCCGGTGTTGTCGGTTTGCTGTTCATCGGCGTAGGCAACTACTTGCCGCGTGTGAAGCAGAACTATACGCTCGGTATCAAGACGCCTTGGGCGCTTGCCAATCCCGAGAACTGGCGCCGTACGCAGCGCTTTGGCGGTGCCTGCTTTATGGTGCTGGGTGTTGGCCTGATTGCGATGGGCGTGGCAGGCAGCGTGCTTTCGAGTGAAGTCGTCGCCGCGGTGATTGCGGTTCTGGCGTTTGGTTCGGTTGGAGCCGTCTACGTCTACTCGTATCTGCTGTGGCGCAAATCGCAGCGAGCCGCTCGCTAAGGTTGCGGAAAACTAGCGTACGCAGTTCATAGTATGTTCCGGGGGAACTTTTCCCAGGTAGTATTAGGGGGTATGGGCAACCATGCCCCTTTTTCGTTACGTTTCAGAGCTGGTTTTTCCATTTCGTTTCCACTTAGGCGAAACAAGAATAGAGAAACAGCAGGTAGAAAGGATAAAACAGGCAAATGGCGGAGTTTATCTACCAGATGTATCAGGCTCGCAAGGCCCATGGCGACAAGGTAATCCTTGACGACGTGACCCTGAGCTTCTACCCCGGTGCCAAGATCGGCGTCGTGGGCCCCAACGGTATGGGCAAGTCGACCCTGCTCAAGATCATGGCCGGCATCGAGGAGGTCTCCAACGGCGATGCCAGGCTTACCCCCGGCTACACCGTGGGCATCCTGCAGCAGGAGCCGCCGCTCGACGACGACAAGACCGTCATCGAGAACGTGCGCATGGCGTTTGGCGACATGATCGCCAAGGTCGATCGCTTCAATAAGATCGGCGAGGAGATGTGCGACCCGGATTGCGACATGGACGCCCTCATGGCCGAGATGGGCAAGCTCCAGGACGAGATCGACGCCGCCGATGGCTGGGATATCGATTCCAAGCTCGGCCAGGCCATGGACGCTCTGCAGCTGCCCGATTCCGACATGCCGGTCAACGTGCTCTCTGGCGGCGAGCGCCGTCGCGTGGCCCTGTGCAAGCTGCTGCTCGAGGCTCCTGACCTGCTGCTGCTCGACGAGCCCACGAACCACCTGGACGCCGAGTCGATCCTGTGGCTCGAGCACTTCCTGCATAACTACCAGGGCGCCGTTCTGGCCGTCACGCACGACCGCTACTTCCTGGATAACGTTGCCGAGTGGATTTGCGAGGTCGACCGCGGTCACCTTTATCCCTACAAGGGCAACTATTCCACGTATCTGGAGACTAAGGCCGCCCGTATCGAGGCTCAGGGAAACCGTGATGCCAAGCTCGCCAAGCGCATGGAAGCCGAGCTCGAGTGGGTACGCAGCTCGCCCAAGGCTCGCCAGGCCAAGAACAAGGCCCGTCTGGCTCGCTACGAGGAGATGGAGGCCGAGGCCCGCGCAAGCCAGAAGCTCGACTGGACCGACATCCGCATCCCTGTGGGCCCGCGTCTGGGCAACAAGGTGCTCGAGGCCCATCATCTGCACAAGGAGTTCGATGGCCGCGTGCTCATCGATGACCTTTCGTTCACCCTGCCGCGCAACGGCATCGTGGGCGTGATCGGTCCCAACGGCGTGGGCAAGACCACACTGTTCAAGACGATTGTGGGTCTGGAGCCGCTGACTTCGGGCGAGCTCGAGGTGGGCGAGACCGTCAAGATCTCTTACGTCGACCAGAACCGTTCCGGCATCGACCCCGACAAGAACCTATGGGAGGTCGTCTCGGACGGCCTGGACCACATGATGGTCGGCGAGACCGAGGTTCCGAGCCGCGCTTATGTGGCGAGCTTTGGCTTTAAGGGCCAGGACCAGCAGAAGCGCGCTGGCGTGCTCTCCGGCGGCGAGCGCAACCGTCTGAACCTGGCGCTCACGCTCAAGCAGGGCGGTAACCTGCTGCTCCTCGACGAGCCCACGAACGACCTCGACGTCGAGACGCTGTCCTCGCTCGAAGCGGCGCTGCTCGAGTTCCCGGGCTGCTCGGTGGTCATTAGCCACGACCGTATGTTCCTGGACCGCGTCGCCACGCACATTCTGGCGTGGGAGGGCACCGATGAGAATCCGGGCAACTGGTATTGGTTCGAGGGCAACTTCGAGGCCTATCAGGCCAACCGCATCGAGCGCCTGGGCGAGGATGCAGCCCAGCCGCATCGTATTCACCGCAAGCTGACGCGCGACTAGTCGAGCTCAGGTGACCTAACGAGAAAGGGACGATAACCTTGAGGGTTATCGTCCCTTTTTGTTACTTGGTAGAAGGCTCGACTTTATCGATGGTCCAGGCGGCTCCGAGACCGCCGGTGGTGTTGCGGCGGATGCGCACGGTGACTTCGTGGCGCTCGCCGGCTTGCGTGTAGCGCAGAGGGAAGCTTGCGCGGTTTCGCGCGGCCTCGATGGTACCGCGCTCGCGGGCGATCCAGTAGTACTCGCCGACGATGCCGAGCGTGTCGGCGCCGTAGGGGAGATAGGTTGACAGCTGGTGCAGAAGCGGGCCGGGGCAGAAGACCTCGGTTGCGAAATCGACGGGGAAGTCCTCGGGGATGGCGGGCGCTACGGGTGCGGGGGCCGGTACCATCGTCGGTGCGAAGGCCTGCTCATTGACGGGCGTCACCTCGATGACGGGCGCGGGTTCGGCGCCGAGTACTGATTCGGTGTCCGCTTTCGGCATCGCCGCGGAATCTGCGGGTTCGACGATGGCAGGTGCGTCTGCGGTCGCGGTGTCGAACTCGACTTGCGGAGCGCTCTGATTCTCGACGCTCGACTTTGCCTCGATGGGCGTGGATGCCATGGTGGTGATGCCGGCGTTTGCGTTCTCGGGGTCATAGACGACCGTGAGCGAGATGGCGGGCTGCGGTGCCTCGGGCTCCGGCGCCGACTCGGTAGCGCCTTGATCGGCGGGCTCGTCGGACTGATCGTCCTCGGTCTTGTCACCAAAGACATCGCTGTTTTGGAATGCAGACGTCTCGGGCCGGTCAGCGGCTTCTTCGGTTGTCGACTTGGGAGCTTCGTTGAGCTCCGCAGTGGTTTCCTGCTCAGATATGACTTCGGGATCGGTCGTGGCGGTGGTTTCGGCTTCCGCTGTTACCTCAATAGCGGCTTCGATCTCTGTCTCGGGCTCGGGTTCCGGCACGGCTTCAACCATGACTTCGGGCTCGGGACGCTTAACGTGCTTGGGACGCACGGCCTTGAGGTCCTTCTCACCGCGCTTTTTCTTTTTGTAGGACTGCTTGGCGCCCTTGGCAGCCTTGGGCTTGTCCTCGCCCTTGGCAAGGGCGGCATCCCAGGCCTCGTTGGCGATGACGGTGGCATACAGGCGACCGCCCTTAAAGACGGTCAGCTTAATGCAGTCGTCGAGCTCCTCGAGCAGCTCACGCGTGGACTCAAAGCCCAGGTCATAAGCGGTCATGTCGCCGGCGGCGAGCGCCTCCTCGACCTGTGTCATAAACGTTTGCTTGCCGCACCCAATCGCGTCGCGCAGCAGGCGATACAGATAGATGTGGTTGCCCAGCGAAAGCGTGGGCCTAACTATTGTCTTGCTCATGGCAAATCTCCTCTTTACACATGTAAAGCATCTTACCATCGCATAGCGTTCGCCATGGCGGCGCCCAAGGCAAACGGGCGCGAACCGCTTTCGATTCGCGCCCGTTGTACAGGTCGGTTATCTATGAGAGGCAAATGTACTTAGTTGCCCGATGCCGTGCCTTGGCTCGAGTTGTCAGATGCCGTGCCGGACGCGGTTCCACTCGAGCTGTTCGAGCCGTTGGTGTTGTTGCTGTCTGCTGTACCCGTTCCCGACGTGGTGTCGCTCGTCTGGCCTCCCGTGTTCGGCTGCGAACCGTCAGTCGTTTGGCTTGAGTCGGTCGTGCCGGATTGCGCGCCGCTGTTGTTCACAGAAGAATCGGCGCCCTGCGATTGGTTTTGGGTATTCGAGGACGAATCGGTAGAGGTGGAACTGTCTTGCGTGCCGTCCGTCTGTGCCTGCTGGTCTTGCGACTGGGTGTTGCCATTTGCATCGCTTTCCGTCGTGCGCGACGAAAGGATTGGCTCGGGGCGCTCGCCCAGACCCTCACCGGCGGTGGTGATAAGGATGGCGCCGGCGCAGGCGATGACCGCGACGATGGCGATGGCGATCGAGAAGACGATGACCTTCTTTTGCGTCTGACTGCGCTCTGCCGCCGCCTTGGCGCGCAGGCTGTCGGGAGCAACGCGCGCCGTGGTCGCGCGCCCCGCAATCTGGCGCATCTCCTGCGTAGTCGCGGCGCCGCCCAGGTGCTCCTCGGCATTAAACTCAACGGGCTCGTAGGCGCCGGCGGGGTAGTCGACGGCGGCGTGCGTACCTTTGATGGCTTCGGCGCTGGCAGAGATAAAGTGGCGGTAGACCTGCGATGACACAACGGTGATGACCGAGCTCACGGCGGCGCCAATTACTGAACCAGCGATACCAATCTTGGAGGCAAGTGCGACGCTCGTGGCGGCAGCTGCGGCGCCGGCGATGATCTGGGGAATGGAAATGTCGTCAAACAGGCCCTTTTTGGGCGCGATGGCCATGGTCTGTCCGATGGAATGGTTCTCGTGCACGCCGTTGTTGAGCGCGGCCGGTGTCATGACGCGCGTGCGCGGCGCGTCGGTGTACTTGGTTGTCATACGGGGTCCTCCCGGTGTAAATCTGCTTCGTTTCATGTAGCCATCAGGGTACCCACCAGATGTGAATCGTACGTGACATTTAACAGATACCATCAACTCATCAAGGGGGGCTTGCTGTCTTTGGTGCAATAGCTTGATGCTAAACTGGATTTACGATTGTGAGGTGGTTTACGTGATGTACCCGTATATGACATTCGAAGACGGTACCGAGGTCGTTCATTCTGACCTGATAGCAGATGGGGATATCGAAAAGGTTATCGTGCATTTTGAACGACCGACGGCAGAGGGCTTCGACTCCGCTCGTTGTGAGTTGCCTTCCTGTTCGTGGACTGACTGGGAAGGGCATTTTACTCAAAGTGAAAAACGAGCTTTCGAAGAGTGTTTGAGCAAATCATTTAGATTAGTTCGAGTTTAGTTCGAATATAGAAGCCGAATGCGATGACCTAAAGCGTATGCATTTTTAGTATTAGATGCGTATGAAATGGAGGATGTGAATGGATGAGCTAATAGACTTTAAAAAACGATTTCTCAAGAATGGCGAGCTGGTTTCAATTCCAAAAAAGGAAAGCTATAAAAGAATCATGCTGCTATGGGCCGTCTCTTTCTTTGAATTAAATACAAGTTATACGGAGCTTCAGGTTAATCGTGTGCTGTCACAGCTCTATCCTGATTATGCCGTGTTGAGGCGGTACTTGGTTGATTATGGATTCCTATTAAGGGATGAGCGAGGCCTGAAATACGAGGTTAATCGTGATGTTCACGGTATTGAGAGCTAGCCGTCCGGTTCGGGTCCTATATATTGCTAGAGGGATAAGCGAAATAGGCAATTGGTGTGCGAATATTGCTTTGCCAATGCTGATTTACGAGGTAACTCACGATGTTTCTGCAACTGCTTTGATGGTCTGCTGTAGATTTGCCCCCTCTCTGTTTTCAGTTGCGCTCGCGCAGCTGCCTCAGAAGATGGGTATCGGGACGCTGCAGGCCATGAGATTGGCAGACTTAATTCGCGCGGGATTATTCGTTTGCTATATTTTTGTTGATAGTAAATGGAGTATGTTTGCTATTACGTGCGCGGTATCGCTTTGCCGAACGGTTGAAATGCCCTGCTTTTACTCGTTGTTAAGAGCCAATACGAATAGTATCAATCGCGACGTAATTAATAATTCGTTTGGGTTTCTGCAGAATTTGATGATGGTTCTGGGGCCAGTTGCCGGCGGTTTTGTTGTCGCTCAATTTGGGGCGGAGGCTGTTCTTGCATTAGACGCGCTTTCTTTTGCCGCGTCGTTCTGGTTGCTGCGAGATGTTCCGTCGGTTATCGAGGTTAATGATAAAGAGGGGATAAGCAAAAATGAAAAAAACAGGACTGCATTTAGTGATCTTAGCGCGAAGCACTTGGCAATTGGTTTCCTATTAATCGATATTTCTAGTGGCGTGGCATTCGGCTCTCTGAATTCTCTTTTGCCAGCTATTGCGCAATTGCAATTTGACTCGTCATCGATACAATACGGATTCCTTCAGAGTAGTCTTACAATCGGACTGTTGTTCGGAAATACAATATATGGTCGTTTAATTAATGGTTCCGATTGCATTAAATCATATTGTTTTGTGACGTATCTTGCGCTCGGTGCGTATCTGGCGTTTGGCTATCGCTATGCGTCTGGAATATCGTTTATTTTCCTTTTTATCGTCGGTGCCGGAAACGCCATTCAAGATGTGCTTCTCATAACATCGCTGCAGGATTTGGCGAGAGACGAATCTGAATCGATAAGCCTGTTTTCAATTAGGGAGTCTTTGCAATCGGTTGCTGTTGTTATTTCAACACTCCTTGTTTCGCTGTTCACGAGCATCGCGATGTTCTCAATTCTCGTTACAGGACTTGGTGTATTTTCAATTATGATGGTAGTTGTGTTTCAATTGAATTATTTGCGAAAGATGTGACGTTGATATGCCTAAAACGCTTTTAGTATTTCCCCCAGGATGGAGTCCAGTGGGGCCGTATCTTGCCTTGCCTGTTTTGAAGTCATATCTTCAAGAGGTTGAACAATATAAAGTTGACATCGTTGACTTAAACGTGGAATTTTACGATGACCTCCTATCTTTTAGACATGTCGAAGAGTGCTGTAAAAGGTATCGGGAATCAAAGGATTCGTTTAGTTCGAATGTTCAATTAACAATCGAGTTGATACAAAAGTCAGCACTTAATGTTGACGAGGCAAAAGATATTTTCAGATCGAAGAGATACTTTAATCTAAAAGAAAGACAATATGCTGAAAACATTTTTAGAAATGCACTCTATATCATAAATCACGTCTCATATGGAGTTAAATACACGTTCAACTCCATAGATCTGCCCTATGATTATTATTCGACACCAGAAATAATGAAATCGCTTGCGGATACCTTGCATAATCCGTTTATTTCCTTCTATGAAACTGCCTTTCTTAAGCGTATTCAGAGGGAAAAAATCGAGTTTATTGGGATTTCGGTGAGCGGCTGTTTCCAATTGATTTCTGCAGTTACGTTAGCGAAACTGATTAAAGAAGAATGTCCATCTGTTAAACACGTCTCATTGGGCGGCAATTACATTACTCGTTTAGCAGATGACTGCATGAAAGAATGGCATCCCTTTTTTGAATACATTGATTCGATAATGATGTATGACGGCGAAGAGCCGCTTGCACGTCTTCTTGAGGCTCTTGACTCTGGTGATGACAATCTCGACTGTGTTCCAAACCTTTGCCATGCTAAAGGTGGAAAGATATATAAAAACCATCGGATTGAGCAAACATTTATCAACGATACAGTTCCCGATTTCGATGGCTTCGCCCTTTCTAAATACTTCATGCCTGAGTTAATATTGCCGGTTTATTCCTCTAGGCAGTGTTTTAATCATTGCGCCTTCTGCACCATTCCCGGTGCTACCGGTGGTTGTTACCGAAAGATGCCTATATCGAGAGTATTTGAAATAATGTGTCGGTTAAATGAAAAATACGGCACGAGAGTTTTCTCTTTTGTGGATGAAACATTCGAAGGCAAAAGAATGGAGCAACTCGCGGATGAAATAAACGCATCGGGAAAAACGTTTTTCTGGCATGGAGAAACGAGGTTCTCTCCAACCCTAAGTACAGACGTTTTCAACAAGATATACCAAAGTGGATGTAGGCAGATTCAGTTTGGCCTCGAGTCATACAACCAAAGAGTTCTTGATCTAATGAAGAAGAACACGAGAGTTGATTGGATTGATCGCAATATCCATGATTGTCTCAATGCGGGTATTCCTGTTCATCTATTCTTTATGATTGGCTTTCCGACCGAAACTAAAGAAGAGGCTCTGAACACCTTAGCTTATACAGAGAATGTTTTGAATTATTCAAAACAGGTATGTGGTGTTCCATATTCCACGAGAGGATTTACGATTTTTGGTCTCGTTATGGGGTCGGATGTTTGGAATCATCCCGATAAGTATGGTGTCTCTGTAATGCCGAAGTCCCAATATGAGGATTTGCGCCTCGAAGTGGATTATGTTTCAGGCACTGGTTTAACTTTAAATGAAGCAAAATCCTTATCTGATGAGCATCATATTGATTTTTATATGCAAGAGGTCATAAACGGTAGCGACACAATTGACTTGCCCCAGCGGCTTCATATTTCAGAGGTGACCTGGATCCTAGATTCTATTCACGCTGTCAGGTATAAGGGACATTTGACCAAAGTAAAGCGACGGCTAACTAGTCTAAATCCAGCTGATCGAATCTGGCTGGATTCCAAGACCTCTGTCGTGCTCGTTGAGCCATTTGCCTACTTCTATAATTCTGAATACCATCATGTCTATGCTGTTTCCCAGTTGGTATACCTTAAGTTGGCCCGTTTATTGGAGGCCGATTGTAGCATTTCTCTTATCCTTGATCAGGGCGACCTCGAGCTGACAAGGGCGATAGAAGAACTGTTGCATTATGGATTGCTGAATACAAATATCGATGCCGATTATGTAATGCACGATAATGGTTTTCAATTGGTTAAAAGTTCGTTTGTGAAAGAAGTCGGACGCTCAAAAGAGGGGTTAAGAGTACTGCTGAGTTGTGCCACCCATAGAATGTGTGCGGTTAATGATTTTTCGTTCGCTTTGCTTTCGTTGTTTGAAAAGCCGATTACTAAGAACGAGGTGCGCGACATTTTGAAAAAAGAGGGACTATCGGCGGTTGATTTCCGATCTCAGCCGAACACATTAGGCGGACAGGCCGTTCCCGCAGCTAGCCGAACGCCCCCGAGGCCCCATCCGGGCCCCGGGGGCGCCGTTTTCCCAGTCGAAGGAACGGTGGAGATGTGTTTCGATGGGTC
>UQHW01000014.1 GCA_900540935.1 uncultured Collinsella sp.
AGAGCACATTAAGTGCTCTCCGGCTCGTGCGGAACTCGCGATCGACCTTATGCCCCGCCCCTCGGGACTAAGGATACATGGTAGAAGGGCGCGTGCTGCAAAATTCATTAGCTGGTGACGCAGCGTGGGCTCATATCGAAATATCTTCACCACCGGATTAATAAAACAGAAGTACCGCTTGGGGGCGGTACTTCTTTTGGTGCGTTGCTATTTGGCTGCGGCTTTTCTCGTTAGCTTACAGGCCGCAGGCTGCTTTGAGTTCTTCGACTCGGTCGGTTTTTTCCCAGGTGAAGTCGGCGTCTTCTCGGCCGAAGTGACCGTAGGCTGCTGTTTTCTCGTAGATGGGGCGACGCAGGTCCAGGTCGCGGATGATGGCGCCCGGGCGCAGGTCGAAGGTCTTCTCGACGGCCTCGACGATCTTGTCCTCGGCGACCTTGGCGGTGCCGAAGGTGTCGACCATGATCGACAGCGGCTTGGAAACGCCGATGGCGTAGGCAAGCTCGACCTCGCAGCGGTCGGCCAGGCCGGCGGCGACGACGTTCTTGGCGACCCAGCGCGCGGCGTATGCGGCGGAGCGGTCGACCTTGGTGCAGTCCTTGCCGCTAAAGGCACCGCCGCCGTGACGGCCGTAGCCGCCGTAGGTGTCGACGATGATCTTGCGGCCGGTGAGGCCCGTGTCGCCAATGGGGCCGCCCACAACAAAGCGACCGGTGGGGTTCACATAGATGTCGGCGTTGTCCCACGGCATGTTCTCGGCAGCCATGACCGGGGTGATGACGTGCTCGATGAGGTCGGCCTTGATCTTGCCCATGTCCTCGATCTCGGCGGCGTGCTGCGTGGAGATGACGATGGTCGTGACCTCGACGGGCTTGCCGTCCTCGTAGCGTACGGTGACCTGGGTCTTGCCGTCGGGGCGCAGGTAGGGCAAGGTGCCGTCGTGGCGCACGGCAGCCAGACGCTCGGCCAGGCGGCTTGCCAGGTAGTGCGGCATGGGCATGAGGGTCTTGGTCTCGTTGGATGCGTAGCCGAACATCATGCCCTGGTCGCCGGCTCCGATCAGGTCGATCGGGTCGGTGGTTGCGCCGGTTTGGGTCTCGAAGGACTCGTCGACACCCTGGGCGATATCGGGCGACTGCTCGTGGATGAGGCTCATAACGCCGCAGGTATCGCAGTCAAAACCGAACTTGGCGCGGTTGTAGCCAATGCGACGGATAACGCCACGGGCGATTTCCTGCACGTCGACGTAGGCCTGGGTGCGGATCTCGCCGGCGACGATGACGGTGCCGGTGGTCACGAGGGTCTCGCAGGCGCAGCGGACGTTCTCGACGTTAGCGGGCACGCCGTTGGGCGCGATGTAGCCCTGCTCCTGCAGCTCTATTTCTTTGGCGAGTATTGCGTCGAGGACGGCGTCGCTGATCTGGTCAGCGATCTTATCGGGATGGCCTTCGGTCACCGACTCCGACGTAAAAACAAAGGACCCGTGTTGGGGTGGGATGGAACGAAGTTCTTCTGACATGATTGTCCTTTCAAATAACGTGTCCCGGCGACCGTTACCATTCCGCCGGGCTCTCTATGCAAGGGCACATCATAGCGCGTTAATCGAATATTCACACCCTTTCCGCACCTACTCATTGGGGACAGACTTAAATGACCAGCCTCGCCTAAGTGCCGACAGGTTGCCCAAAGACTGGTCATTTAAGTCTGTCCCCAGTGAGTAGGTCGGTGCCCTTTGTGCGGAGGTTGCTTTGTTGCTTTATACTGATGCAGTTAGACATCCATCCTGCAATCGAGGAGATTTCCATGGCATCAGACGTTCGCGTCCGCTTTGCACCCTCACCGACGGGCAAGCTGCACATCGGCGGCGCCCGCACCGCTATCTATAACTGGGCTTTCGCCCGCGCAAACGGCGGCACGTTCATCCTGCGTATCGACGACACCGACCCCACCCGCTCCACCGACGAGAACACGCAGATCATTCTGCGCGCCATGCGTTGGCTGGGCCTGGACTGGGACGAGGGCCCCGAGGTGGGCGGCGACTTTGGCCCCTACGCGCAGACCGAGCGCCTGGACCTGTACAAGCAGGCCGCCCAGAAGCTCTGGGACGAGGGCAAGGCCTATCCGTGCTTCTGCACCAAGGAGCAGCTCGACGCCGACCGCAAAGCCGCTCAGGAGCGCAAGGACCCCTTCCAGGGCTATCAGCGCCGCTGCCGCGATCTTGATTCCGAGGAGGCCCGCCGCCGCATCGAGGCTGGCGAGTCCTACGTCCTACGCATCAAGGTGCCCGAGGACCGCGGCGACGTCGTCATCCACGACGCCGTCCACGGCGAGGTGACCTTCGATGCCAAGGAGCTCGACGACTTTGTCATCTTCCGCTCCGACGGCACGCCCACGTACAACTTCGCGACCGTCGTCGACGACGCCATGATGAAGATCACCCACGTCATCCGAGGCGACGACCACCTGTCCAACACCCCGCGACAGGTCATGGTCTACGAGGCCCTCGGCGCGCCCGTGCCCACGTTCGCCCACATCTCCATGATCCTGGGCGCCGATGGCAAGAAGCTCTCCAAGCGCCACGGCGCCACCTCGGTGGAGGAGTACCGCGACGCCGGCTACCTGTCCGACGCCTTCGTCAACTACCTGGCGCTGCTCGGCTGGTCGCTCGACGGCGAGACCACGATCATCCCGCGCGACGTCCTGGCCAGCAAGTTCTCGCTCGACCGCATCTCCAAGAATCCGGCGACCTTCGACCCCAAGAAGCTCGACTGGGTCAATGCCGAGTACATCAATGGGATGTCCGATGCTCAGTTTGCCGACGAGATCATGGTTCCCGAGCTGCACGAGGCGGGCCTTATCGAGGGCAATGTCGAGTACGGCGAGGACTGGATTGACGCGCTTGCCGCCATCGTCAAGCCGCGCACCAAGATGCCGGCCGACGCCGTGACCGTCGCCGCTCCCATCTTCGCTACGGCCGAGACGCTCGAGTATGACGAGAAGTCCGTCAACAAGGGCCTGGCCAAGGAGGGCATGGGTGCCATTCTGGATGCCGCCAAGGCCGCGCTCGAGGGTGTGAACGAGTGGACGGCTGCCAACATCGACGCCGCTCTTGAGCCACTGCCCGAGCAGATGGACCTCAAGAAGCGCGTGGTGTTCCAGGCCGTGCGCGTCGCCGTCTGCGGCAACATGGTGAGCCCTCCGCTGGGCGAGACCATGGCGCTCGTCGGTCGTGACGACTGCCTGGCGCGCATTGACCGCGCCCGCACGATGGCGATGTAATCGCTGCGCAAACGTATGTATCCGAGCCCCGTTCACTCAGAGCGGGGCTCTTGTTTCTAGGGACGTATGGGATGGGAGGTCAAGGACCATGGCTGAGCAACTTTCGCTGTTTGGTTCGCCGGAACCGGAGGAGACTCCAGCGGAGCCGGCTCGCACGGTCGAGCAGCTCAAGCTCGGGCCTGCGCCCGAGCCCGTTGCCGCCTACGCGAGTGTGATCCTCGACATTCCGACCCGTGCGCTGTCCGAGCCGTTTGCCTACGGCATTTCTCAGTCCCTTGCTAACGATGCCCGGATCGGCTCTACGGTCCTGGTCCATTTTGGCAACCGCGCGGCCGCAGGCTACATCGTCGATATCGCGCCTGAGCTTGCCGACCTGCAGGGCAACAACGCCCTCGACCCCGCGCGCATCAAGCCTATCGAGGCCATCCTTAGCAAGCCGCTCTTTACTGCCGAAGCTGCCCGCATCGCACGTTGGATGAGCCGCGAATACGTCGCGACGCTTTCCGAGTGCCTGCGCCTGTTCCTGCCGCCGGGTGGAAGCCCGCGCGTGGTTAAGGGCGACGACGGCGTGTGGACGGTTGAGCGCCCCGCCGTCAAACCCATCCAAAATCGTTGGGTCATGCTCACGCCCGAGGGCTTCGACTATACGCCGCCCAAAACGGCGGTCCGCCAGCGCCAGCTTATCGAGGCGCTCCAGTGCGGCCCAGTCACGACGCGCGACCTCAACCTGCTCTATAACAGTATGTCCGCCACGATCAAGGCGCTCGAAAAACGCGGCGTTGTCGTGGTGGAGGAGCGCCGCGCGTGGCGTGGCTGCAGCGAACAGACCACGCTGTCCTCGGCGAGCGGCAAAGCGCCAGTGGCGCTCACCAATGGTCAGCAGCAGGCGCTCGCACAGATTGAACGTGCCCGCCTGGACGCCCACGGTGACGTGGTGCTGGTCGATGGCGTCACCGGCTCCGGCAAAACTGAGGTCTACCTTTCGGCGATTGAGCGCGTGCTGGCGGCCGGCCGTTCGGCTTGCGTACTCGTGCCCGAGATCTCGCTGACGGCCCAAACCGTCGGCCGCTTCCGTTCGCGCTTTGGCGAGACGGTTGCGGTCTTCCATTCGCGTCTTTCGGCCGGTGAGCGCCTCGACCAGTGGGATATGGTCGCCAGCGGTGCGGCCCGCGTGGTCGTCGGCGCACGTTCGGCGCTCTTTTGCCCGCTCAGCGACCTCGGTCTCATCATCATCGACGAGGAGCACGAGACCAGCTACAAACAGGGTTCCAGCCCGCGCTACCATGCGCGTGAGGTGGCGGCCGAGATGGCGCGCCGCTATCGCTGCCCGCTCGTGCTGGGTTCGGCCACGCCCTCTGCTGAGGCCCTCGACCGCTGCCGCCGCGGCACGTACAACGGCGCCACTTGGACGCGCGTGGAGATGCCTGAGCGCCCGGGGCACGCCGTGTTGCCTATGGTCCGCATTGCCGACCTGCGTCGTGAGTTCGCGCACGGAAGCCGCTCCATGTTCTCAAAACCGCTGATGGAAGGCTTGGAGCGCGTTGTCGAACGCCGCGAGAAGGCCGTGCTGCTCCATAATCGTCGCGGCTTTGCGCCCTTCTTGATGTGCCGCGAGTGCGGCTGCGTCCCCACCTGCAACCATTGCTCCACCGCGCTCACGTACCATGAACGCACGCATACGCTGCAGTGCCACACCTGCGGATCGTCATGGCGTGTGCAGCCGTACCCAGCGCCCACGAGTCGCTGCCCCAAGTGCGGCAGCCGCTATCTAGCCAAGATGGGCCTGGGCACGCAGCAGATCGAGGACGCGCTGCAGCAGATGCTGCCCAAGGACGTCGCCATCATCCGCATGGATGCCGATTCCACGCGTGGCAAGGACGCACACAAAAAGCTGCTTGAGCAGTTCGATGCCGCCGATTGCGCCGTGCTGCTGGGCACCCAGATGATCGCAAAGGGTCTCGACTTTCCCGAGGTCACGCTCGTGGGCGTGGTCAATGCCGACTTTGCCCTCAAGCTGCCCGATTTTAGGGCAGGGGAACGCGCCTACGATCTGCTGGAGCAGGTGGCGGGCCGCGCCGGTCGCGGCGACCGCCCCGGCGAGGTCATCATTCAGACCTATCTGCCCGAGGATCCGGTTATCCGAGCCGTCGCCGAGCACGACCGCTCAATCTTTACCGACTACGACCTGGACCAGCGCCGCGACGCGCTCTATCCGCCGTTTGTGCGCCTGGTTAACATCCTTGTGTGGTCGGCGACACGAGACGACGCGCAGGACTACATCGGGCGCATCGCGAAGCTTCTCAAACGCCGCTGGCATGCCGCCGCGCCCGACTTTTTGCGGGCGGGGAGCGCTGTGCCGCAGGTGCTGGGCCCGGCTTCGTGTGTAATCGAGAGAGCCAAGGACCGTTACCGCTTCCATCTGCTTGTGAAGTCGCCGGTAGGGTACCATGTCTCTGATGATATCGACGCCTGCCTCAAAGAGGTGGGCTCCGTGCGCGGCGTGAGCGCGAGCGTTGACGTCGACGCCTATGATTTGATGTAACAACCCGAAAGGATGGCCATGGAAGCCAACGGAATCGTACTGTCGCCCGACCCTCGTCTGCGCCAGGAGTGCGCCGTCATCGAAGAGATCACCCCGGCGATCGAGGCACTTGCCGAGAAGATGAAGAAGATGATGTTCGAGAACGGCGGTTGCGGTCTTGCCGCCCCGCAGATCGGCGAGCTTATCCAGCTCGTTACCATCGACTGCGAATACAGCGACAAGAACGACTACGACCCGTACGTGCTCATTAATCCTGTCATTGTTGAGCAGAGCGACCATCTGGTGCCGTTTAGCGAGGGCTGTCTGTCCATTCCCGGCATTAGCTGCGAGATCGAGCGTCCCGATCACGTTGTCGTTGAAGCGTACGACCTGGATGCTAACCTGATTCGCTATGAGGCCACGGGCGACCTGTTCTGCGTGTGCCTGCAGCATGAGATCGATCACCTGCATGGCAATACCATGTTCGAGCGGCTGAAGCCCATGCAGAGGCTCAAGGCCGTCAAGGAGTACCAGGACGCCCTCGCCCGCGGCGCTCGACCGGGCGAGACCGAATAGGTTTTGCCGTCCCTGGGGCGCCCGCCTATATCATCCCGTGCTCAAACATTCTCGCTGCGCTGCGAAACTGCGCGCGGGACGATATAGGCGGGCGCCCCAGGGACTACGTTGACGCTCTTATTCTCGCCCGGGTGCCGGCGGGCCAGGGAGGGGCGTCTTCGCTGATATTTGCTTTGTTGAGAGGGCTGCTTTTGATGCGGTCCTTTCTTTGTTTTTGGGTATATTTGAACATGTTGAATTGATCTGGCGTCTTGGTTGGGACTTGGCTTGGCGCTTTTATTTGTAGCCTTCTTGGCTTTGGTTTTGAGGGGTCTGTTTTATGCGTATTGTGTTTATGGGTACGCCTGATTTTGCTGTGCCTTCGCTGACTTCGCTTGTTGAGGCTGGGAATGAGATTGCGCTCGTAATTACTCGTCCCGATGCTGTTCGTGGGCGTGGTAAGAAGCTGGAGCCGTCTCCTGTTAAGGCTAAGGCGCTCGAGCTTGGTCTGCCTGTTGTTGAGGCTAATCGTATGACGCCTGAGGTTGTTGAGGTGCTCCAGGCTGCCCAGGCTGATATTTTCTGTGTGGCTGCTTATGGCTGTATTTTGCCTGATGAGGTGCTGCATATAGCGCCGCTTGGTATTGTGAATGTTCATGCTTCGCTACTGCCTCGTTGGCGTGGCGCTGCTCCCATTCAGCGTGCGATTCTCTCTGGTGATGAGGTTGCCGGCGTTTCCATTATGCGCATTGGACATGGCGTGGATACCGGCGCCTATTGTGCGCAGGCCTCGACCTCGGTTGCCGGTAAGCATGCTGAGGCGCTGACTATGGAGCTCGCTGAGCTCGGCGGCAAACTGCTTGCCGATACGCTTCCTTCGCTTGCCGATGGCACCGCCGTGTGGACTGAACAGGATGAGTCGCTTGTTACCCATGCTGCCAAGATTTCTAAGCAGGAGATGCGCTTGGATCCGCACATGGCGGCGCTTGATTGCGTGCATCATGTGCTGGCCTCGTCCGATACCGCGCCTGCTCGTTGCGTGATTGCCGGCAAGACCGTGCGCGTGCTCGACGCTGCGCCGGCTGATGTGTCGCTTGGTGAGGGGCTCGTCGCCGTTCAGGCTAAGCGTGTTTACCTTGGCCTTTCCGATGGCTCGGTTGAGTTGCTCGAGGTTAAGCCTGATGGCAAGCGTGCTATGGCCGCTTCTGCTTGGGCTGCTGGCCTGCAGGGTGCCGATCTTTCGTGGGGTGTTTTGTCATGAGCAAGCTGTCTCCCGCGCGCAAGCTTGCGCTCGATGTGCTGATGGAGGCCGATCGCCGCGGCATGTACGCGCGCGACGTGCTCTCGTCCCGTGCTTCCGCCAAGGCCATTGACCAGCGCGATTCTGCTTTTGCCGCCCGCTTGGCGCTGGGTGTTGCCGCCACGCAGGGTTTTTTGGACGAGCTGCTCGACCAGTTTCTCGATAAGCCCAAAAAGGTTGCGCCGCGTGTGCGCATGGCGCTTCGTATCTCGGCCTTCGAGATGCTCTACCTGCATACGCCTGGCCGCGTTGCCGTAAGTCAGGGAGTTGAGCTGGTTCGCTGCGGTGCTAAGTCCGCCGCTGGCTTGGCCAATGCTGTACTCCATAAGGTTTCAGACAATGTTGAGGACTTTGCTACTGCGTCCGATGTGGATGAGTCTGAGCGACGCTTGGTTCGTCTGTCGCGTCTGATGGGTCTTCCTCGCTGGCTGTGCGCTCGCATTATGGCGTCGTTTGACACGCCAGAGGGTTCGCTTAACTTTGCCGGCAATCTGGCCCCCGCACCGCTGGCCCTGCATGAGAACGCCTTTGCGACTAAGCCCGATCCGTATATCTCGCAGCTCGTCGCGCCTGTCTTCCCGGGCTGCCATGGCCCGGTTGATGCCCAGGTTACTGTTGCTTCGGGTGTGTTTGAGCGTGCTGCCGCGGTGGCATCTGACCTCAACGCGCAGCTTATCGCCACGGCTGCCACGCGTCCTGGAAGCTGCCTTGAGATTGGTGCCGGTCGTGGCACTAAGACCTATGTGATGATGTGTCAGGCCAAGCGTGCGGGCTATGAGCGTCATCATACGGCGCTCGATTTGCATGATCGCAAGTGCGATCTTAATCTCGCTCGCCTGCATAAGGCCGGTATTCAGGGCGTTCGTACGGTTTCGGGCGATGCTTGCGAGCTTGATGAAGTGCTCACATCGTTTGATGCCATGCTTGGCGAGCCGGTTAAGTTCGACACAGTCTTTATCGATGCGCCGTGCTCTGGCACCGGCACCATGCGTCGTCATCCAGAGATTCCGTGGCGCCTGACCGAAAAGGATGTGACGGTTGAGCTGCCCAAGCTGCAGCTGACGATGCTCAAGGAAGCCGCTGCGCGCGTGGCTGCTGGTGGCGAGCTCATCTATGCGACGTGCTCGGTCTTCGACGAGGAGAACACGCAGGTGGTGGACGCGTTCCTTGCTTCTCCCGAGGGTGCCGGCTTTAGCGTGGCGCCGCTCTCCGAGGCACAGATTCTGCAACTCCCCGAGTTCGATCAGGCCAAGAAGCTCGTATCCGTACGCCAGAACGATCGAGGCCTCTTCCAAAGCGTGCCGGTTAACGCCGACTCCTACGACGGCCACTTCTGCGCTAGGCTGGTCCGCAACTAACTACTAAGTTGCGGTGAAATAGGGATTGAATAGCGGCTTCTGCCCGCCAAACAGTCCTTATTTCACCGCAACTCATAAGGAAACCTGGGCAGCTAACGAATCAACCCCGCGATCGGTGCCGGTCGCGGGGTTGATTGGTTTCTAGTGGTTGTGCGGGCAGTTGGCGCAGCAGCCGCTGGTGGCGCTGGTGCTGGAACCACCGCTGCGCTGGTCGGTGTTGTAGAAGCCGCTGCCCTCAAACTTGATGCCGCTGGCCGAGAACGTCTTGGCGGCTGGAGCGCCGCAGCTCGGGCACACGACCTCGGGGGTCTCGGACATGGGATGCTCAACCTCAAACACGTTGCCGCAGCTCGAGCACTTGTAATCGTAGCGCGCCATAATACTTCCTTTTCAGCACAAAGCGGGCAGATCGCTCTGCCCGCAAAAATTCAAACGTCTGTAACTGTACCCTATATCGGGGGTTTTATCACGCTTCGCCCCAGAATCTATGGGTGTTGCGCAGGAGCTGTGCAGTTTTATCCTCGGCGGCTTCAATATCAGCCTCATCGGCCTGCCAAGTCCAGTTACCCGTAGCGACACCCGGCACGTTCATGCGCGCATCGTCGCCCAGACCCAGCACGTCTTGCAACGGCATCATCACAAGCGGTGCGTCGCTTGCCAGCGCGTCGCCCATCAGCTTACCGGCAAATTCCTTGCCGCTCGGCTCGTCGCCGCCCGCAAAGGAGCGCGTGCACCAACCGGCAAGCGTCGACGTGTCGTGCGTCGAGGTATACAGGATCTTGCCGGGCGTGGGGTTAATCCCGTTGCGGACGTCGTAATCGCTAAACTCCAGCACGTCCATGCCGGGGAAGCCGCAGGTCGAAGCCATCGCGCGAACACCGGGCGTCAGGTAGCCCAAATCCTCGGCGATAAAGTTAAGCGGGCCCAGCTCCTCGTAGGCAGTCTGGAACAAATCCTTACCCGGACCAGCCAACCAACGGCCGTCGGCGCAGGCCTTGCCTGCGGGAATGCTAAAGTAGCTGTGGAAGCCCAGGAAGTGGTCCAGACGCACGCGGTCGTACAGCGAGAACGCACGGCGCAGACGGTCCATCCACCAGCGGTAGCCGGTCTTCTTCATATGGCCCCAGCGGAAGGTGGGGTTGCCCCACACCTGACCCTCGGGCGCAAAGTTGTCGGGCGGCGCGCCGGAAATCTCAATCGCCTTGCCGGTATCGGAAAGCCAGAAGTTCTCTGGCTCGCTCCACGCGTCGGCCGAATCGTCCGAGACATACATCGGAATATCGCCGATAACCTCGATGCCCTTCTTGTGCGCGTAGTTCATGAGCTCGCACCAGGCCAGGTCAAAGCGGTACTGCATGTACGCCTGTAGCTCGGCCTCGTCACAGAAGCGCTTGTCATCGATCAGATGCTCGTTGTAGCGTGCGACATCGGTCGGCCAATCGTGGCGCGACTCGCCCTCAAAGTACTTCTTGACGGCCATATAGACGCAGTACTTCTCGAGCCAATCGGCATTGCGATGTTTAAACGCGGTGTAGAGCGGATCGGCATCCTCGCCACCGCGAGCCTTCCAGGTCTCAAAGTCGGCGGCCAGTTCCTCGTAGCTTTCGGGCAGCAGGTCGATATTGCCCGCAAAGGCCGAAGGGCCAGCGTAGGGGGAGCGGAAGAAGTCCGTCGGGTTGACGGGCAGGACCTGCCAGTAGCGCATGCCCATGGCGGCCAGATGGTCGATAAAGCGACGCGTGGGCGCGCCAATCGTGCCGGGCTTACCGTCGTCGGTCGGCACCGAGGTGATGTGGCATACGACGCCCGCGCCGTGATCGAGCGGCTCCTGCAGGCGCTGCTCGGCGTGGTGGTAGATGATCGACGAACCCAGCGGATACAGGTCAAGCGTGACCGTACCGTTGTGGATCTCGCACTCGTGACCGCTAATGACATCGCTCGCACATTCGCCGAGCGCCGGGATTGTCACGCGATGCGAATTGCGCAGGCTGCGGTTGATGATGACGGTCGCGGACTCGCCGTCCTTGCCCGTACGGTTGTAAGCCAGCACCTCGTCGTTGAGCGCGAACGCCTTGATCTCGCCGTCGATCATAAAAGGCAGCGCACGGCGCACGGCAGATGCGTTCTTGACGATCGCGAGCGTGTCGAAGTCGTGCAGGTCTTCCTTGGTCGGCAGGGTGCGACGGTTGCCCGGGTCGGTAAGGCCCTCCAAGCCGTACTCATCGCCGTAGTAAATCGAAGGCACGCCGGGGAAGGTCATCTGCATAAGCGTGGCGAGCCAAAAACGGCTCTTGGCCAGGCCCATCGCGCCTTCGTCCAAGCGCCATTTGCTGCGCTCGCACTCGGGCAGCTGCGACTCGTCGGGGCCGCCGCCGAGCACCGAGATGATGCGCGGACGGTCGTGGCTCGAAAGCAGGTTGAGCGCGCAAGACAGGGCCTCGCGCGGATAGTTCTCGCGCAGGGTCTCGATGTCCTCGGCAGCCTCGTAGGCGTTTTTGTAGCCCATCAAAAAGCCGATGACCATGTCGCGGAAGGGGTAGTCCATTGCGGAGTCCAGCTCGGAGCCCTGCAGGTAGCGGCGCAGATGGCCGTAGCTGATCTTGTTGGAGGCGTCTTCCCAGACCTCGCCGAGCAACAGTGCATCGGGCTTTTCGGCGAGCACGGCCTTCTTGATCTCGGCCAAGAAGTCGTCGGAGAGCTCGTCGGCCACGTCCAGGCGCCAGCCATGGGCACCGGCGCGCAGCCATTTGCGGATGACGCCGTCCTTGCCCAGGAGCTTCTCGCGCACCAGCTCGGATTTCTCGTTGATGGCGGGCATGTTGCCCACGCCCCACCAGCAATCGTACGAGCCGTCCTCGTGGAAGGTAAACGCATCGCGCCATGGGGAATCCTCGCTCTGCCAGGCGCCCACGCCGGGGTAGTTGCCGTAGCGGTTGAAATAGATGGAGTCGTCGCCCGTGTGGTTGAAGACGCCGTCCAGAATAATGGAAATGCCCAGCTTCTCGGCTGCCTGGCACAGCTCGGTAAAGTCTTGTTCTGTGCCCAGAATCGGGTCGATCTTGGTGTAATCGGCGGTGTCGTAGCGATGGTTGCTTGCGGCCTCAAAGATGGGGTTGAGGTAGATGGCCGTAAAGCCCAGCTCGGCGATGCGGGGCAGGTCTTCCTGGATACCCTTAAGCGAGCCGCCGTAGAAGTCCCAGGTCTTGATAGAGCCGTCCTCGGCGCGCTCGTACACGGGCGGCTCGTTCCAGTCCTCGACCATGCGGCGCTGAATGCCCTTGCGCGGTTTTTCGAGTTGGGCCATTGTACGTTCGCGCCAATGCTCATCGCGCGCGTAGCGATCGGGGAAGATCTGGTACACCATGCCGCGCTCGTACCAGGTGGGACGGTTCTCGCGGTGCTTGTAGACGGTAATCTGGAAGGACGGTACCTCGGCGTAGTCGTAGGTTACGCCCTCGCCGCCAGTGCGGCCCTGCGGCGCGCCCAAGCGAACCTCGGGCTGGCCCTCGATATTGCATATAAAGCTGTACCACACAAGACACGGTTCGGTGCATTTGAGCTCGCCGGTAAAAATGCCATCGCCCTCGTGCTCCATCGGAATCAGAGTCTCGCCGACGCCATCGACCCAGGTGCGCAGGGTGAGCGTTGCCTGGTTGGGATCGGCGTCCTCCAAAATCACCGACAGCGAAACGGAAGTTCCTGTGGTCACAGCGCCAAACGGAGTGCGAAACTGCGGCAGGCGGCTGTTGTGAATCAATCTCATAGTACGGTCCAGTTCTATACATTCATGGCCAACGGGTCATGGACTTAACGCACAGTTCTTAAGTATATCGTTGTACTTTAGTTGTCTAAACCACAGCCGTTCACTATCGGCGAACGGTTGTCCTAGAAAATCGTTTTACCAAATCTATAGAACAAGGGGGCGTCGCGGTTAACGACACCCCCTTGTATGGTGATGTTTGGGTTTTGGATCGTCCGGATTAGCGACGCTTGCGGGTGGCGGTTGCCTTGCGGACGGACGTCTTCTTGGACGGGGCCTTTTCCTCGGCCGGAGCGGCGGGGGAGACCGGAGTCACCTTGGCGGGCTCGGGCTTTGCCTCAACCTTGGCCTCGGCCTTCGGGGCGGCCTTGACCTCGGGCTTGGCTTCTGCCTTGAGGGCAGCGGCCTTGGTCGTGGTCTTCTTGGCCGTCGTCGTGGCGCGCTTGCGCGTGGTGGTCTTGGCAGCGGGCTTGGGCTCGGCGCCTGTCTCCTCAACCTTGGCAGTCGGCTTTGCAGCGGCCTTGGGGGCAGCCTTCGTTGCAGCGGCCTTGGTGGTCGTTGTCTTCGAAGCCGTGGTCTTCTTGGCAGCGGTGGTCTTAGCGGCGGTCGTCTTCTTGGCTGCGGTCTTAGCCGGAGCCTTGGCGGCCAGCTTAGCCTCGGTGGCAGGAGCCTCAGCCGTGGCCTCGGCCTTTACCTCGTGAGCGACCTCAACTTCGGTGGCCTTCTTGGCGGCAGCGGTCGTGCGCTTGCGCGTTGTCGTAGCCTTGGCAGCGGTCGTCTTGGTGCCAGCAGTCTTGGTCGCCGAAGCGGTCTTGGTAGCAGCAGCCTTGGTCGTCGTAGCCTTCTTAGCCGTCGTCTTACGCGTCGTGGTCTTCTTGGCGGCAGGCTTGGCCTCAGCCTTGGGCTCCTCAACGGCAGCAGGCGCCTCAACAACCGGCTCAGCCTTGGGCTCCGGCTCGGCCGCAACCTCGGTCTCAGGCGCAGCAGCCTCAACCGCCGCCGGCCTCTCGATCTCCGGATGCATAAAGAAGTACAGGTCCAGATACTTATCGGCCGAGCGCGTCCAGCTAAAGTCCTGGCTCATAGCCTGCGTGACCAGCTGGTTCCAGGCATCGCGGTTGTCCCAGAACAGACGCGCCGCGCGGAACACGGCGTCGCCCATCTCGTCGCCGTTAAAGTTACTAAACGAGAAGCCCGTGCCCTCGCAGGTAAACTCGTTATACGGAATCACAGTGTCCTTCAGGCCACCGGTCTCGCGCACGATGGGCAGCGTGCCGTAACGCATGGCTATGATCTGCGACAGGCCGCAAGGCTCAAACTTCGAAGGCATCAGGAACATGTCGGCGGCGGCGTACATGCGCTGCGACAGCGCAGGATCGAACTCGATGCGTGCGGCCATGGTGCCGGGGTACTTGTCCTGGAAGTAGCGCAGGCCGTCCTCGTAGTCGCGGTCGCCGGTGCCCAGCACGGCCACCTGAACGCCGCCGGCCAGGATGCGGTCGAGCGCGTACATAACCAGGTCCAAGCCCTTCTGGCGCGTCAGGCGCGTGACCATCACCATGAGCGGGCGGTCGTCGCGAACCTCGAGCCCCAGTTCTTCCTGCAGCTTGGCCTTGCACACGGCCTTGCCCGCACGGTCGTCAACCGTGTAGTTGGCGGCAATGCGCTTGTCGGTCGCCGGGTCAAAGCCTGCCACATCAATGCCATTCAAAATGCCCTGCAGCGCGTACGAACGCTCGCGCAGCACGCCGTCCAGGCCCTCGCCAAACTCGGGCGTCTGGATCTCGTTGGCATAGGTGGGGCTCACCGTGGTGATGGCGTCGGCATAGCGCAGGGCGCCCAGCATGTAGTTGATGCTGCAGGCGTCGCAACGCAGCTGCGAGGCGGCCGCCGGAATGTGCGCCACACCAAGGATGTCCTCCATCACGGTGTCGCTAAACTGGCCCTGGAACGCCACGTTGTGGATTGAGAACACGGTCTTGACGCGGTCATACAGCGGCAGGCCCTGGTAGAACTCGCGCAAAAACACGGGCGCCAGCGCCGTCTGCCAGTCGTTGCAGTGCAGGATGTCGCACTCAAAGCCGGCCGGCAGGTGCTGCAGGCTCTCGGTGATGGCCTTGGAGAAGAACGCAAAGCGCTCGCCGTCGTCAAAGAAGCCGTACGGATAGTCGCGCGCAAAGTAGCGCTCGTTGTCGATGAACATATAGGTGACGCCGTCGTGCTCGAGCTTCTCGAGTCCGCAATATTCATTGCGCCAGCCCAGGCTCACGTAAAAGTCGGCAAAGTGCTCCATCTGCGTCTTGTACTCGTCCTTGATGGTGGCGTACTTGGGCACCATAACGATGACTTCGGCGCCGGCGCGCACGAGCGCCGCAGGCAGCGAGCCCGCCACGTCACCCAGGCCACCGGTCTTCACAAACGGTGCGCACTCGGCCGAGGCAAACACGATCTGCATCTTTTTGCTGGTTTCTGCCATATTGTCTCCCATGTTGCAATTCGAGAATAGCCGCCAGGCGCTAACCGGGCGGCTATTCTTTAGTTTACGTGCGATTATGCGACGCCAATGTTAACGAGCGATGGTGGTATCGGAAGTTAACGGAGCCTTGCCCAGCACCAGGATGTTCTCGGGCGTGCCGCGAAGCTCGGTGTTGGTGGGAACCACGTTGTTCTTGTCCAGAATGGCGTTCTCGACGCGGGCGCCGCTCTTGATGATGCAGCTCTGGTTGATGATCGAGTTGGTCACCGAGGCGCCTTCCTCAACCACAACGCCGCGCGACAGGATCGAGTTGCGCACGGTGCCCTTGATGATGCAGCCGGCCGAGATGATCGAGTTGCAGGCGTGGCTGCCGGTCGCATAGCGCGAAGGCGGCACGTCGTGAGCCTTGGTCAGGATCGGGCGCTCGGGGTCGAAGAGCTGGTCGGCCACGGTCTGGTCGAGCAGGTCCATGCTGCGGCGATACAGCGACTTCTCGCTAAATACGCCCACAACCTCGCCCTTGTACTCGTAGCTGCACACGTCGATGTTGCCAAAGTCGCCCTGGAGTGCCTCGAGCAGGTCCAGATAGTCGGCGGCCTGGTAGTGGTCGATGATCTCGAGCAGCGTCTCGCGGTTGACGATGCAGCAGTCCATAGAGGCGTTGTCGCCGTACACGACGCCGGCGCTCACGCCCGTCAGGCGGCCGTTCTCGTTGATCTGCAGCTTGGTCTCGTCATCGACGTTGCGCGTGGCCTTGCAGTACACGACGGTCATCTGTGCGCCAGAGTTCTCGTGCGCCTCGATGATGGTGTTGAGGTCCATGTTAAAGATGATGTTGGTGCCCATCATCACAACGTAGGGCTTGTCCGAGCGCTGGAACAGCGTCTTGTTGGAGATGATGTCGCGCAGCAGGAAGCGCATGCCGCCCTTGGTGGTGCCATACGCGTTGCCGGGGACCATGAACAGGCCACCCTTCTTGCGGTCCAGACCCCAGTCCTTGCCCGAGCCCACGTGGTCGATCAGCGAGCGGTAGTTACCCGGCATGACGACGCCGACGGTCTTAATGCCGGCATTCATCATGTTGGACAGCGGAAAGTCGATCAGGCGGTAGCGGCCCAAAAACGGGACGGACGCGATGGGACGGTCCTTGAGCAGCACGCTGCCGTAGGTCGAAGAGTAGTTAGCGGTGATGTAACCGATGGCCTTGCGATTGATCATCGGATCATTCCCCCTTCCCGATAACGACGTCATTTCCAACGACGGCCGTATCCTTGGTGGTATCGACAGAGCCGAGCTTCACGCCCTCTTCGACCGTGGAGTTCTCGCCCAAAATAGCGCGGCAGATGTGCGCACCGCTCTTAACGTGCGCACCCGGCAGCAGCACGGAGTCCTCGACCACGGCGCGCTCCTCGATGATGACATCGGTCGAAAGGATCGAGTGGCGAGCGGTGCCGTAGATCTTGCAGCCGTTGGAGACCAGACAGTCGTCCAGACGACCATCCGGACCAATGTAGTGCGGCGGACGCGTGGTGATGTTGGACATGATGGGGAAGTTCTTGTCAAAGAGGTCGAACTCGGGGTTGTTGCCCAGCAGGTCCATCGAGGTCTCGTGGAAGCTGGCGATGGTGCCGACGTCCTTCCAGAAGCCGTGGAACTCGTAGCTGTACAGGCGCTTTTCCTCGCCGAGCAGCTTGGGGATGATGTCCTTGCCAAAGTCGTGGCTCGAGCGCTGGTCCAGAGCGTCCTCCTCGAGCGCCTCGATCAGCACGTCGGCCGAGAAGATGTAGATGCCCATGGAAGCGAGGTTCGAATCGGGCTTATCGGGCTTCTCGGTGAACTTGGTGATGCGGCCGTCCTCGGGGTCGGTGGTCAGGATGCCAAAGCGGCTGGCCTCCTCCCACGGCACGGGCATAACGCTCACCGTGAGGTCGGCGTTGTTCTCAATGTGCGTCTTGAGCATCTTGCGGTAGTCCATGCGATACAGGTGATCGCCCGAAAGAATCAGGACGTACTTGGGGTCGTTGGCCTTGATGTAGTCGAGGTTCTGCGTAATGGCATCGGCCGTGCCCGCATACCAGGCACCACCGGTCTGCGTCTCGTACGGAGGCAGGATCGACACGCCGCCGTCGCGGCTGTCCAGATCCCACGCCTCGCCGGAGCCCACGTAGGCATGCAGCAGGTAGGGGCGATACTGCGTCAGAACGCCCACCGTGTCGATGCCCGAGTTGGAGCAGTTGGAGAGCGAAAAGTCGATAATGCGGAACTTGCCACCAAAGCTAACCGCCGGCTTAGCGATCTTTTGGGTGAGTGCCCCCAATCGGCTGCCCTGTCCTCCTGCGAGGAGCATCGCGATGCATTCTTTCTTACTCATCGATTTCTCCTTCTGTCATCGATGTTCCTAAACCCATTAGCGACGGGCGCGGCGCTCGGTCGCGCCCGTCAAGTAATGCCGTGCTGGCAAAGGGGAGATTGCGGCCTTTAGGCGTGCCAGATCTCGTCGCGGTACTCGCGAATGGTGCGGTCGCTCGAGAACCAGCCGCTCGAAGCGGTGTTGAGCAGGGCCTTGCGGTTCCAGGTCTCCTGGTCGCCGTAGCTGCCGGTGAGCTTCTCCCAAGCATCCACGTAGCTGCGGAAATCGGCCATGACCAGGTCGGGGTCGTTGTTGTTCATGAGCTCGTTGTAGATGCTCTCGAAGTTGCCCGAAAGTCCGGCGAAGGTGTTGTCCTTGAGCTCGTCCATCACGCGACCCAGGCGCTCGCGGTCGCCGTTGAGCGTATCCCACGCAAAGTAGCTGTTGGATGCCCAGAGCTGCTCGACCTCGGGAGCGGTCAGGCCAAAGATGGCCTCGTTCTCGCGGCCGGCCAGGTCGGCGATCTCGATGTTGGCGCCGTCGAGGGTGCCCAGCGTAATGGCGCCGTTCATCATGAGCTTCATGTTGGACGTGCCCGAGGCCTCTTTGCCGGCCGTGGAGATCTGCTCCGAGATCTCGGCGGCGGGGTAGATGAGCTGGGCGTTGCTCACGCGGAAGTTAGGGATAAAGCAGACCTTCATGACCTCGTTGACGCGCGGGTCGTTGTTGATAACGTCGGCCACGGAGTTAATGAGGCGGATGGTCTCCTTGGCAAAGGTGTAGCTCGAGGCCGCCTTGCCGCTAAAGATGAAGGTCGTCGGCGTCACGTGGAAGTTGGGATCGGCGATGCGACGGTTGTAGATGTCCATCACCTTCATGATGTTCATGAGCTGGCGCTTGTAGGCATGGAAGCGCTTTACCTGGACATCGAAGACGGTGTTGGGGTCGATGACCAGACCGGTCTCGGCCTTGACGTAGGCAGCCAGACGCTCCTTGTTGGCGCGCTTGGAGGCGCCCACGGCCTTCAGGAACTCGGTGTCGTTCTGGAACTCCTTGAGCTTTTCCAGCTCAAAGGCGTCCTTCAGCCAGCCATCGCCAATGGCCTCGGTCACGAGCTTGGCATAGGTGGGGTTGGCCTCGGCAAAGAAGCGACGGTGCGAGATGCCGTTGGTCTTGTTATTGAACTTCTCGGGCGTTAAGGCATAGAAGTCCTTGAGCACGATGTTCTTGATGATGTCGGAGTGAATCTTGGCAACGCCGTTGACGCTGTGGCTGCAGATCACGGACAGGTTGGCCATGCGAATCTCGCCGTCCCACAGAATGGCGGTCTGGCGCAGACGCTCCTGCCAGCCCTCCTGCGTGGTGTCGAACGACTCGTGCCAACGACGGCTGATCTCATCGATGATCTGGTACACGCGGGGGAGGAGCTTGGAGAACGTGCCAATGGGCCACTTCTCCAGAGCCTCGGGCAGGATGGTGTGGTTGGTGTAGCTCACGACCTGCGTCACGATGTTCCAGGCGTCGTCCCACTCGAGCTTCTTCTCGTCGATGAGGATACGCATGAGCTCGGGGCCGCACATGGCGGGGTGCGTGTCGTTGGTGTGGATGGCCACAAACTGCGGCAGCAGCTCCCAGTTCTCGCCGTGCTCCTTCTCAAAGGTGTCGAGCAGGCTGTAGATGCCGGCCGAAACAAACAGGTACTCCTGCTTCAGGCGCAGCAGACGGCCGTGCTCGCCGGCGTCGTTGGGGTAGAGGATGGCGCTGATGGCCTCGGCCTCGGCGCGCTCGGCGTCGGCCAGGGCATAGTCGCCGCGGTTGAAGGCCTCAAGGTCGAAGTGCTCCTCGACCGGCTCGGCAGCCCAGACGCGCAGCTTGTTGACGGTCTCGCCGGCATAGCCCACGACAGGGATGTCGTAGGGAACAGCCAGGATATCCTGCGTGTCCACCGTGCGGTAGAACGTGCGGCCCTCCTCCTCAAAGCCCTCAACACGACCACCAAACTTGATGGTCACGGCCTTGTCCTGACGACGCACCTCCCAGGGATAGCCGTGCGTGAGCCACTCGTCGGTAGCCTCGACCTGGCTGCCGTTGACGATCTCCTGCTTAAACAGGCCGTAGCGGTAGCGCATGCCGTTGCCGTAGCCGGCGATGCCCTCGGCGGCCATGGAATCCAGGAAGCATGCGGCCAGACGGCCCAGGCCACCGTTGCCCAGAGCCGGATCGGGCTCCTGGTTCTCGATGACGGACAGATCGAAGCCCATGTCGTTGAGCGCCTCGGCGACCATGTCGCGCACGCCAAAGTTGAGCAGGTAGTTGTCGAGCAGGCGGCCGATCAAAAACTCGATCGAGAAGTAGTACACGCGCTTCTTGCCCTCGGCGGTGGCGCGGGCGTCGCTCTTGGTGGCAACGGTGCGTGCCTTCTCGGCCACGAGCTTGGCCAGGGCGTTAAAGCGGTCCAGATCGCTGGCAGCCTCGACGCTCTTGCCGCTGATGCTCATGACGGCATCGCGATAGAGCTCGGTAAACTCCTGCTTGTTGTCGAAGATCTTATTCATACGTTCCTTTCCCCCGGGGATGTTTCTCCCGGAACGGTTATGACTTGTATCCTACGCCCCCGCGGGGCGGGTAATTACAGCTGTAACGCTTTTGTTACGCATCCTTGGCAGATGGCTTAACAGCAGCTGCCTTGGCCTTGGGAGCAGCCTTTTTAGTGGATGCCTTTTTGGCCGTGCTGGACTTGGCCGAAGCCTTGGCAGCAGACTTGGCAGCCTTCGTCTTAGCCGGAGCCTTCTTAGCAGCCGCGGTCTTGGGCTTTACCGAGGACGTCCGCTTGCGCGTCGCCTTCTTGGGCTCTTTAACCACGGGCGGCTTATAGCTGCTGGGACCGCGGCGCTTAAGCACCACGCCTGCCAGGCCGGGCACCTTAATTTCGATGGAGTCCATCTGCCCGTTCCAGGGATAGGGCTCGCTCGAGCAGGTGTAGGGCTCCTCGCCGGCGTAGCCGCTGCCGCCAAACTCGGGACGGTCGGAATCGAAGATGACCTCCCAATCGCCCTCGCGCGGCACGCCCACGCGGAAGCTCTCATAGCTCGCCGGGTCAAAGTTGAGCAGGATCACCAGGTCGTCATCGACGTCCTCGCCCTGACGGACAAAGCTCACGATGGACTGCTTGGAGTTGTCCGCGTCGATCCAGGTAAAGCCATCGTCGGTGTAGCCGCGCTCGTACAGGGCGGGCTCGGCGGTATACAGGTGGTTAAGCGCCTTGATAAACGCCTGATGATGACGGTGGGTCTCGTACTCCTCGGTCAAGAACCACTGAATGGACTCGTAGTAGCGCCATTCAATAAACTGGCCGATCTCGTTGCCCATAAAGTTGAGCTTGGCACCGGGGTGCGTCATCTGGTAGAAGGCCAGCGTGCGCAGGCCGGCAAACTGGCGCCACCAGTCGCCCGGCATGCGGCCGATGAGCGAGCACTTGCCATGCACGACTTCGTCGTGGCTCAGCGGGCAGATGAAGTTCTCGGTAAAGGCGTACATGATGGAGAACGTGAGCAGGCCGTGGTTGCCGGGGCGCCACGGAAAATCGGTCTGCATGTAGTGCAGGGTGTCGTTCATCCAGCCCATGTCCCACTTGTAGTGGAAGCCCAGGCCGCCGTCCTGCGGCGGATAGGTCACGAGCGGCCATGCGGTGGATTCCTCGGCCATCATCATCACGTCGGGGTAGTGCGCCTCTACGGCACAGTTGACCTGACGGATAAACGCGCTGGCGTCCAGGTCCTCCTCGGTACCGTACTTGTTGAACTTCTTTTGGCTGGGATCGTCAATGCCAAAGTTGAGGTACAGCATACTGGACACGCCGTCCATGCGAATGCCGTCCACGTGGAAGTTCTCAAGCCAGTACAGCACGTTGGAGACCAGGAAGGAGCGGACCTCGCCGCGGGCGAAGTCAAACTTGTGCGTGCCCCAGTTGGGGTGAATCTCGTGCTCAAACAGCATGTGGCCGTTAAAGGTGGCAAGGCCGTGGGAGTCGGCGCAAAAACCGCCGGGTACCCAGTCCATGATCACGCCGATGCCTGCCTCGTGGCATGCATCGATAAAGTGCATGAGCTGCTGCGGGTTGCCGTAGCGCGACGTTGCGGCGTAATAGCCGGACGTCTGGTAGCCCCAGGAGCCATCGAAGGGATGCTCCATAAGCGGCATGACCTCGATATGCGTATAGCCCATGTCGCGCACGTAGTCCACGAGCTCCACCGACAGGTCGTCGTAGGTATAGAACTCGCCGCGCTGCGCGGGGAAGGGATCCATGGGTCCGGGGTAGTTGCCGTACTCGTCGGGCTCGCCCTGCGGCGCGTCGCCGTGGCGCTTCCACGAGCCAATATGCACCTCGTAGATGTTAAGGGGCTGCGACATGTGGTTATGGCTGGCGCGGCGCTTGAGCCATGCGGCGTCGTTCCAATTGTAGCCATCGAGGGTCCACAGCACGCTCGCGGTACCCGGAGGGCACTCGGCCTTAAAGGCGTACGGATCGGCCTTGTAGAACTTTTCGCCCTCGTTGGTCTCGATGAGATACTTATAGAGCTGGCCCTGCTCGGCGCCAGGAATAAAACCTTCCCAAATAGCACTCGTATGCATGGGCGCCAGTGGGTTGGCTTCCTCGTCCCAGTCGTTAAATTCACCAATGACATGGACGCTCTTTACGTCGGGAGCCCAAACGCAAAAACGCCAGCCGCGCGTACGGTTCTGCGTGTCGGGGTGCGCGCCCATCTTTTCCCAGCTGCGCTCCCACGTACCGATGCCAAACAGATAGACATCGTCCTTGGTGAGCTCCGGCGCGTGCGGGGCGGCTTTACGGATAGCAGGCTTTTTGGTTGCTGGCTTTAGCTTTGTATCGCTCACGTTTGATCCCATCATGACGCGGCAGCGTGTTGCCTTGGTGACTAGATGCGAAAGGTCCAAGGCTGCACGAATCGAAGGGACGGCGATAGTTCTATGATTCGTTCCACCTCGCGTGCTCGGTGGAACTTTCGGCAGAAACTACGATAACACCTGTGCGTTAGTTTTATGGACGAAAGCGGATTTGCGGGGGCGTTTAATCGGTAAGCGACATGTTTATACCACTGGCAGAATTGACGTGGTAAAACTCTTGACAGTTTTACCAATTTGGGTTTCAAAATTGTTTGGCTGACGTTTGGTAAAACGTTTTTAGCAGGATGTTTACCATTTGATATCGAAAGGTTCGTTTATGTCCCATACCGCCGCTCCCAAGGTTGCTTTTATTTTCGATTGCGACGGCACGCTGGTTAATAGCACCCCCGTTTGGGCCTATGCACAGCCCGAGTTATTGCACCGCCACGGTGTCGACGTGACCGTGGATGACTTTGCCCAATTTGAGCACCTGTCGCTGGAGGACGAGTGCCAGGCCTACCACGACACGTGGGGCATTGGCGCGAATGGCGAGGAGCTGTATCGCGAGCTGGGCGAGATTTTGATTGATGGGTACTCCAAGGTGCCGCCGCGCGAGGGTCTCCTGGCATTTTTGGAGCAGGCGAAGGCGGCGGGCATTGCCATGTGCGTGGCTACGTCCACGCCGGCCGAGCTGGTGCAGTCCGCGCTCGCTGGTGCCGGGCTCGACGCTTACATGGAATTTGTTACCACGACGGGCGAGGCAGGACGCTCCAAACAGTTCCCCGACGTATACGAGCTGGCGCTGCGCCGCCTGGAAGAGCGCCATGGGCACAAGTTTGAGCGCGCATGGGTGTTTGAGGACGCCGTTTTTGGCCTTAAGAGCTCTGGGGTCGCCGGCTTTAAGCGCGTGGGCATCTATGACCCGCACGGCCGCATGAAGCGCGACGAGGTGCGTTCCAACTGCGATATCTTTATCGACAGCTATGAAGAGCTGGACCTTGACCGTGTGCTTTCGTTTGAGGGATAGGCGAGGGCTGTGGCTTGCAAAGTATTAGTGGTCTGCGGCTCGCCCGTGGTGGCAAGCGCGGATCTGTTGCGTAGGCTAGCAGGGGAGTGCGACCACGTTGTCGCCGTGGACCGCGGACTCGACGCGCTGCTGGGCGCGGGATTGGGCTGCGACGTATATGTAGGGGACGCCGATACGGTAAGCGAAGCCGGTCGCGCTCTTGTTGATGCCGCTGAGGACTTTGAAGTTGAGCGCCACGACCCGTACAAGGACTATACCGATCTGGCACTGGCGCTCGATTCCGTCCGTCGCCGCTGGCCAGGTGCCGAAGTAGTTGCGACCTGCGCCACTGGCGGCCGTCCGGACATGGCGCTTTCCGTACTGGGGCTGCTTGCAGGCTACGAGGATGCCCCTATCTGGATCGCCGAGGATAAGGTGGTCGCCCGCTTCCTTCGCGCAGGCGAATCGTGGACCATCGAAGGTGCCGAAGGCAAGACGTTCTCCATCATCGCCATAGCCCCTGGGACGGTGGCAAGCGAATACGGCCTAGAATGGGAGCTAGATCACAGCCCCCTGGGCTTGTTAGCCGACACGGGCATCAGCAACGTCGTCAGGTCAACAGCCACGATCCAAGTCCACACCGGAACCGCCATCGCTTACCTATATCAATAGGCATTTAGAGTCTGACCCAAAAAAGTCCTTGCACGTCGCGCCAACTTCCCCTATAGTATCTCCTCGTCACGGGGGCGTAGCTCAGCTGGGAGAGCGCTTGACTGGCAGTCAAGAGGTCAGGGGTTCGATCCCCCTCGTCTCCACCATCGTGAATGCAAAGGCCTTCGGGATTTCGAAGGCCTTTTTTCATGCCAAAACACCACGCGCTACAAACCCCACCTACGCCAACAAAAAGTTGCACAATTTATTTCCCATCTCTGTACATACTTTGTTAGTCAAGCGCAATTACCAGTGCAGCTCGCTGCTCCATTTAGGCTTCAGGAACGTCTCCAATCACCGCCAATACCTCAATAACCTGCATCAATGTGAACAACATCCCAAAACAACCCCCTTAAGCACGTCAAATGAACGATATGTTGTCCAACGCAGCCTAAATCAGTTTCACTAACAGCTTGTGCTAAGATAACTAACGTTACATGGGTTCAACTGTGCTCACGGCTCAAGCAAGTCACAAAGCGCAGGGTCGATCAGCATCCGGCCGTAACGGCGGTGCCAGAAACACCACGAGCTCCAATAAAGAAGTCATGCGGCTCTTTTAATTTGCGTTGATTTATTTATGAGATGCAAATTCTGGTAGTTCGTATGCCAAAACGTAGCAGTCCTGCAGCTGACTGCGTGCGGTCCAGTTTTGTACCCGCTTGACTGGCCCGCACGCAGTAAGCTGGGGACGCGGTCATTTTGCGATACACGTCCGCGTCTCGAGCAACTGCACTTATACATACCGTTCACGGTGGGGCAGAGCCACGTGCTTGTCCAACTGGGCTCAGGGTTTGAATATGGAGCGCCTTCGCGCACAAGCGCCCTGGCGAAGCCATACCCAAACCCCGTGAGCCACACGTAAGACAGAAGGGGGTGGTGCTCGTGTGGTATGTGATCCAGGTCATTAACGGTCGCGAAGACATAATGCGAGAGCGCATCGAGCACATGGTGCCGGCTTGTGCCATGCAAGAGCTTTTTTATCCCCATTTTCAAACCGAGATTAAAGTTCACGGCGAATGGGTCAATACGACCAAATCACTCTTTCCCGGTTATCTTATCTGCGACACGGCAGATCCCCGTACCGTGCAACAGTATCTGCTGCGCATGGACGACTTTGCCCGAGTGCTTTCCCAGGACGGTCAGTTTGTGCCGCTGGCAAAAGAAGAGGTCCAGCTTATTGGCGGCTTTACGCACAGGGGAGACCGCGTAGTGCCCATGAGCGAGGCCTCAAAAGACGGTGACCAGGTCATAGTTACGGCAGGTCCGCTGCTGGGCCACGAGGGCCTTATCAAAACCATTAACAGACGCAAGAGCACGGCTTATTTGGAGCTCAACCTGTGCGGCCGACGCGTAACCACCCGCGTTGGCCTTGCGGTGCTTTCAAAAGAGCAGCGCGTTATGCGCAATCACAGAAGAGCGATCGCCTAGCTGCAAGCTCGCAAGCGGAAGACCGAAGGCAAAAAGTATCGGGGAGGGGGCTCTTGGAGCATACGATGATGACCATGACACAGGGCGCGCGGGAGACGCGCACGGCCGCCACGGCGAATTCCGTCACTGCCGCAGCCGGTGCTGCGGGGGATTACCTTACAAACGAAGAAGCGTACAAGATGCTGCGCGGTGCCAACTCCGGCGTGAAGCCCGAGCTTGGGCACAGGCTCTACCGCGTTGTTAAACGTACGGTGGACATTGTCGCCGCCGGCGGAGCCCTGGTGTTGCTCTTTATTCCCGGGGTAATTCTGAGCGTGGTCATTTGCATAAAGAGCCCGGGCGCCAGCCCCCTATATTCACAGTGGCGCGTGGGCCGCGTGCGCAAAGACGGCACGTTCTACCTGTTTAAGATCTACAAGTTCCGCAGCATGGTTCCCAACGCAGACCAAATGCTCAAGGACTTGCAGGCCCAAAACGAGGCCACTGGCCCCATGTTTAAAATGAAGCACGACCCGCGCATTATTCCCGGTGTGGGTAACTTCATTCGCAAGCACAGCATCGACGAGCTGCCCCAGCTCATCAACGTGTTCTTGGGCCAAATGAACCTCATTGGCCCGCGCCCCGGCCTGCCGCGCGAGGTTGCCCTGTACAGCGAGCACAACATGAAGCGCCTGGCGGTAAAACCCGGCTGCAGCGGTCCTTGGCAGGTAATGGGCCGCAGCTACCTGGGCTTCAACGAAATGGTTGAGCTGGATCTTCGCTATATAGAGAATCGCAGCCTGCGCCAGGACCTGCGGTTGATATTCCGCACGCTGAAGACGATGTTCTCTGGGGAAGGTGCCGTGTAGCATGCGCATCGCCATGATAGGCCAAAAGAGAACGGGTTCGCGCGAGGGCGGCGTAGAAGTGGTGGTAGGCGAGCTTGCTCGCCGTATGGCAGACCTTGGTCACCAAGTAACCTGCTACGACCGTATGGGCGAAGGAGCTCCTTCCGAGCCCTACGAGAAGGATGGCTACCGCATCGTTCCCGTAAAGGCTCTGGACATCAAGGGGCTCTCTGCGCTCACGAGCAGCTTTGCCGCAACAAGGGCCGCCATCAAAGACGGGGCAGACGTAATTCACTATCACGCAGAGGGGCCGTGTGTCCCCCTTCGTTTTGCGCGTTCCGCGGACATCAGGACCGTGGCAACGATCCACGGCCTGGACTGGCAGCGTGCAAAATGGGGCGGCTTGGCTTCCAAGTACATCAAGTTCGGCGAGGCGACGGCGGCCAAGTGCGCGGATGCGCTCATCGTGCTTTCCCGGGGCAATCAGGAGTACTTCAAGGAGGCTTACGGCCGCGAGGCTACGCTCATTCCCAACGGCATCACTCCCGAGGCGGATCTTCCCGCGAAGGAGATCTCCGAGCGCTTGGGGCTCACCCAGGGCTCCTATGTCCTCTACCTCGGTCGCATTGTGCCCGAGAAGCGACCGGAACTGTTGGTGGAGGCGTACAAGCAGGTAAAGACGGATAAGCGCCTGGTTATCGCGGGCGACTCCTCCGATACGGACGACTACGCCGTGGCGCTCAAAGAGGCTGCCGCGTCCGACCCCCGCGCGCTCTTTACCGGCCACGTTGAGGGCAACCTGCTCTCCGAGCTGTACTCCAACGCGTATTGCTACGCGCTCCCCTCCGACGTTGAGGGCCTGCCCATGAGCTTGCTGGAGGCCATGTCTCACGGTGCGGCATGCGTTACCTCGGATATTCCCGAGTGCGCGGATGTTCTGCAGGGTTGCGGGCTCACGTTCCCACACGGAGACGCGGGGGCGCTGCGCGACGTGCTTGAAGGCCTGATAGCGGATTCTGCCCAAGCGGAGAGGCTGGGCGCCATGGCACGTGACCGCGCGATTAATGGCTATGACTGGAACAGCGTCGTCCAAAGGACGCTTGCTTTGTATGAGGGTGTTGCGTAATGAAGATCCTTCTTGTAAATAAGTTTCATTGGCGCAAGGGTGGAAGCGAGACGTACTACTTTGCTCTTGCCGATGGTCTTCGCGCTCTTGGGCATGAAGTTGCCTTCTTCAGCATGGAGGATGAGCGTAATGAGCCGACTGAGTGGTCGCGTTACTTTGTAACGAATCGCGACTATAACGGACCGAGCTCTATTGTCGATAAGGCGAAGGCCGCGCAGGCACTTGTGTATTCCAAAGAGGCGCGCGAGAAGTTCGATGCGCTGTGCCGTGAATTCCAGCCCGATGTAATCCATCTCAATCTCACTCATAGGCAGATTACGTTTTCCATCTTGGACGCTCCTTGGCTAAAGCAGCATCCAACGCCGGTTGTGTATACCTCGCACGACTTGATTCTTGCTTGCCCGAGCTATCTTATGCTTGATTCCGAGGGCAACGTTTGCGATTCGTGTCTCGGGGGTCATTTTGGCAATTGCCTTAAGAAGAAGTGCGTAAAGGGTTCGATCGCAAAAAGCGCGTTAGCGGTGGCTGAGGCGGAGTGGCTTAAACGGCACAAAACCTATTCACGTCTCGATCGCATCATCTGCCCGAGTGAGTTCATGCGGAACAAGTTTATTGAAGCGGGGCTTCCCGAGCGTCAGCTTGTCCTCATGCGGAATTTCCTGAATCCCGATTCGATGTCACGGGAAGTTGCCAACCAAAATAATGAAGATCCCTACATGCTGTATCTGGGACGCCTTTCTCGCGAGAAAGGCGTGTTAACGCTCGTGCATGCTTTTGAGAAGGCGGCACCGGTGATCCCTGATTGGCGTCTTGTTATTGCAGGCGATGGCCCTGAATGTGATGCTGTGAAGGTCAAAGTTTCCGCAATGCCAAACGAAATAAGCTCGAGGATTGAGCTGGTTGGATATAAAACCGGTGACGCCCTGCGCGGACTTGTGAATCGAGCCACTCTGGCGGCTGCGCCGTCAGAGTGGCTCGAGAACGCGCCATATGCGGTTCTCGAGGCACTCGCCGCGGGCAAGCCCGTTATCGGTACGAACATGGGCGGAATACCCGAGCTGGTACGTGAGGGTGAAACGGGCTTCCTGGCTGAAGCCCACGATGAGGCAGGACTCGCAGATGCAATCCGTAGGGGTGCGGCGGTGGCCGCCGATCCTGCGGCTTACGCCGCGATGAGCGCGCATTGCCGTTCATTCGTGGCAGAGAACTGTAATCAAGAGAAATACATCCGGAATCTCGTCTCCCTGTATCAAGAACTAATTGACCGGAAGGTGGTGGCCTAACCCATGGCCGAGAAGAAACTCAACGGAACCGTAATCGTAACGTACCGCTGCAACGCGCGCTGCACCATGTGCAACCGCTACAAGGCTCCCAGCCGTCCGGAGGAGGAGCTCTCCCTCGACGTGATCAAGAAGCTCCCGCGCATGTACTTCACCAACATCACCGGTGGCGAGCCCTTCATCAGGACCGACCTTGCGGATATCGTGCGCGAGCTGTACAAGAAGTCCGACCGCATCGTCATCTCCACCAACGGCTTCTTCACCGACCGCATCATCGCCCTTGCCGAGGAATTCCCCCAGGTGGGAATCCGCATCTCCATCGAGGGTCTGCAGCAGACCAACGATGAGATCCGCGGTCTCCAGAACGGCTTCAACCGCGGCTACGAGACGCTCAAGAAGCTCGTGGAAATGAAGCACCCGGACGTGGGCTTTGGCATGACGGTGCAGGATCGCAACGCTGCGGACTTGGTGCCGCTGTACAAGCTTTCCGACGAGCTCGGCATGGAGTTCGCCACCGCCAGCCTGCACAACAGCTTCTACTTTGTCGAGGCGAAGAACATCATCAAGGACCGTCCCATGGTGGCCCAGAACTTCGAGGACCTGGTAAACGAGCTCCTCAAGTCCAACGAGCCCAAGAAGTGGTTCCGCGCGTACTTCAACATGGGCCTCATCAACTACATCTATGGGCAGAAGCGCCTGCTCCCGTGCGATATGGCGTTCGACACGTTCTTCATCGACCCCTACGGCGACGTCATGCCCTGCAACGGCACCAAGGAGAAGCTCGTTATGGGCAACCTTAACGACGAGTCTTGGGATGAGCTGTGGGAGAGCGCCCAGGCCGAGAAAGTGCGCGGCTGCGTGCGCCACTGCGACCGCAACTGCTGGATGATCGGCTCCGTGTCTCCTGCCATGCACAAGTACATCTGGAAACCCGCGTCGTGGGTGCTGGCGCACAAGCTCAAGCCCGGCAAGAAGTTCGACATGCACGAGCTCCCCATCGTGCGCGACTACGAGTCGGGCAAGGTGACGAAGGAGGAGCTGGACGCTCTTTCCACCTGCGACATGCACGCCGCGATCAACGACGGCCTTTCCGACGCAAGCCGAGCCGACGCGCACGTGTACGAGACTGAGGAGGCGCTGTAGTGCAGCCGGGTGGAAAAATCGAATGTAAAAATTCAGAAATAGCGGTTGCTCGATATCAATCGGAGGAAACACGTGAAAGTATCCTGCATAACCAGGCACGCAATCTCTAATTATGGCTCCCTGCTCCAGGCATATGCGACACAACGAGCGGTAGAGAGCTTGGGGCATGAGTTCGAGATTATGGACTATGTACCTGCTTGTGAGGACGTATCCCAGCAGGTGAGGACGCTTCTTTCGACAAAGCCGTCCTGGAACGAGAACCCGTTGAAGAAGTCTGTCTACAGACTTCTGATGGAGCCTGAGACAAGGGTGGCGGGCAAGCGGTTTGCGCGTGAGCGTTCCCAGCTGCTTAAGATGAGCCCTCACTATGCATCCCTGGAGGAGCTGAAGGCTAATCCGCCCAAGGCCGATGTCTATATGACTGGAAGCGATCAGGTGTGGGGTCCCATCAGCTCGGGCGCATACGACCTGTCATACGCGCTTGAGTTTGCTCCCGAGGGCGCAAGGCGCATCTCATATGCGGCAAGCTTTGGTAAGAAGAATATCCCGGATAGCGTGCGCCCCAGGTTTCTCGAGGACCTTCGAGCATATGAGGCCGTGTTCGTACGCGAGGATGCCGCGCGCGAGCAGCTTGCCTCGTGGGGCATAGAGGCCGGACAGGTTGTCGATCCCACGCTGCTGCTTGATGGCGAGGCGTGGAGAAGGATGGCGGCACCTGCCCCGAAGGGCGAATACATCCTCGTCTACCAGATTCACAGCGACCCGACGGTGGGGCAGTACGCCGTGAAGGTTGCCAAAAAGCTTGGCTTGCCCCTGATACGGATCTCCGCAAGCCTGCACCAGGCCTCACGCGAGGGCAAGTTCAAGTGGCTGCCGACGCTTGCTGAGTTTCTCTCGTATGTCGACAACGCAGCATGCCTAGTCACGGACTCGTTCCACGGTACGGCTTTTGCCATAAATCTCAATACGCCGCTGGTAGAAGTGCTGCCCAAGAACGGAACCTCGAGCAGGAACGTGAGTATTCTGCGACTCACGGACCTCACGGACAGAGTGCTTCAGAATCTAGATGATGTCGAGTTAGCATCCAAGCAGATTGACTTTGGTCGGGTCAACGATGTGATGGGTGCGGAGAGGGAGAAGTCCCTAGCGCAGCTCAAGAGCATGATTGAGGAGTAGGGCATTGTCAAACGTTGGCACTAGGACGGTATGCAAGAAGGATATGTGCGCTGGCTGTATGGCCTGCGTCGATTCATGCCGACATGGAGCGATTGCCATTGAGGATACGATTGAGGCGTATAACGCCCGTATTGATCCTACAAGGTGCGTGGGATGTGGACTGTGCGAGAAAACGTGTCCCCAGATGGTATCCCCATCTTCGTTGCGTCCTCTCGAGTGGCTACAGGGGTGGGCGAAAGATACATCGCTCAGAATGTCATCTTCGTCCGGGGGTCTGGCTACGGCCATCTCGGAGGCGTTTGTGGCGTCAAATGGATTAGTGTGTTCATGTGCACAGGAGGGCGGTGAGTTCCGGTTCCACCTCACTTCTGATGCGGATTACTTGAGGAGGGCCCAAGGCTCCAAATACGTCAAAAGCAATCCGCTTGGTGCGTACCGCGAGGTTAGGGAGGCCCTGCAAGGTGGTCAAAGGGTTCTCTTTATCGGTCTTCCTTGTCAGGTTGCTGCGATGCGTAACTTCGTTGGAAGCCGTTTAGCCGATTCCCTTTACACCATCGACCTTATCTGTCATGGTTCACCGTCCCCCAAGGTCCTGAGCCGATTCTTGGAAGAGACAGGTAACAACCTGTCTAATGAGCTGAAACTGGACTTTCGAAAGAAAGTCCAGTTTCAGCTCCGCTATCGCGGAGCTGAAACTGTGGGTAGGACGGGTGTCCGCGATCGCTACTCGATTGCTTTCCTCTCGGGTTTACCGTATACGGAAGGCTGCTACTCCTGCCGCTACGCCAAGGGTGATCGTGTCTCCGATATTACGCTTGGCGATTCATGGGGTAGCGAGCTTTCTGATGAGGTCGCGAACGGGATATCCCTCGCACTTGTGCAGACAGACAAGGGTCGAGAACTGTTAGAAATGACGGACCTTGAGCTTTTGCCGGTTGATCCTGGTCTAGCTGTGGCCAACAATGAACAGCTTCAACGTCCTTCGACGAAGCCTATAGAAAGAAATACCTTTATGGACGGCTTTCGTAACGGGGTACGGGTTAACCGACTCGTTCTCAGGGCGAGGCCAAAAGACTGCGCCAAGTACTTGGTCAAGGATATACTGCTTGCACTGGGTTTGCTCAGGGGTTAACACATCGAGAGCGTTTGCTTTAGGCATTAATGATAAGGTAATCCATATGTTGAGTAATTCCAAGGTGCCAAAGTGCGTCGTATTAATGGCGTCATACAACGGCATCCCATTTATTTCAGAACAAATTGACAGCATTCTCTCGCAGGCTGAAGTTGACGTACGTCTTTTTGTCCGTGATGACGGGTCATCTGATGGTACTCGTGATCTTCTGCAGCGCTATGCAGATGAGGGCAGTCTGACTTTGTTAACAGGAGAAAACCTAGGACCTGCTTTAGGGTTTTTGACGTTGTTGCGGAATGCTCCCGAAGCTGATTACTATGCGTTTTCCGACCAAGATGATATTTGGGATAGCGATAAACTGATAACTGCGATTAAACAGCTTAAGAAGCAGGAGAATTTGGCTCTTTATCATTGCAATTCAAGACTTGTAGATTCAGCTGGTAATGAGATGGGCCGGTTAACCTATGGGCAACAAAGGTGCATATCTTATCGAGATAACGACCCTCTCAACCAGCTTTGCATTGGGTCACCTATGGGATGTACGCAAGTATTTGATAGGCGTATTTGGGAAGTTGTTTGCTTGCATGAGCTGCCCCATCCCGTCATCATGCATGATAAGCTGATAGCTAATCTATGCGTGCTGCTGGGTTATCGGATTGTTTTCGATGCTTCTCCTCATATGGGATATCGCCAGCATGGTCGTAATGTGGTCGGTGTGAGTACTGATTTACCATCTAAAGTGATTGAGAAAATCAATAGTTTTTGTCATCCGCGAGAGATTACTCTTGCAAAGCAAGTTACTGGACTTCTTTCAACTTATTCCGACTGCATTCTTCCTCCAGAGCGTGCTCTTGGAGAGTTGGTATCGAAAATGGACGCTTCTTTCATGGCTAGGTGCAGGGTTTCTTTCTCTTCGAGGCTGAATTTCGGCAGTCTACAAGAGGGCCTTTTCAATAGATCTCTCCTCTTGTTTGGGAAGCGATGATATGAGTAAAAGCATCCCCAAACCGCACAATAGTGGGTACGTCCTAGCGCTTGCCTTTTGCGACTATCTCAAGGACAAGACCGGCACCCCAAAGGCTATTATGGCGAGTCAGCAGGCCATGGCGTCGCACGGCATAAGTTACGTCTATCTCCACTCGGTTAAGAAGACCCTGTTCAGGGACGACCAGATGCTATTTTGCGAATTCGGGGTTACGGTCGACGGGGTGGAGGCTGGTGTTTTCAGTATTGCCCAGGTGTGCGAGGCCCTTTGCAGCTGGCAAAAAAGCGGCTTCAGCCTTCTTGAGCTTCATATCCACCACCTTCTGTACGTGAGCCTTGAGAAAGTCTCCGAACTGCTAAAAGTTACAGGCAAAACACCGGTCAGGGCCTTTCTCCACGACTATTACCTGTGTTGTACAAGCTATAACCTCCAAAATAGGAGCGGCTTTTGTGACAGCTCAAGGCTCGGCGACGCTCCCTGCGAGAAATGCCCCCACTTCAGTAACAGCCTTCGTGTGGAGTCGAAGATCCAAGGGCTGTTTGACTCCATCAAAAATCTCCGTTTTGTTGCACCTTCGACCTATACGAAGAATCGGTTTCTCTCATTCAGGCCCCAATACGAGGGCCTTGTTGATGTAATACCGCACCAAAAGCTGCTTGGAGAGTATCTGGGCAACAGACGTCCTCTGAACGCAGGGGAGCGCATCAGGGTTGCCTTTCTGGGGATGCCGAGGAAGACAAAGGGCTGGGAGACCTGGCTTCGCCTCGTATCTGCGGTCGATGAACAAGAGTACGAGTTCTTCGTCTTCAACAGCTCGAACGATATGTATCCAGGGATGAACAAGCGGTTTGTCGAATTTGATGAGAAGCACCCAAATGCCATGACCGACTCTCTCAGGGAGTGCGAGATTGCCGTCGTTGTCATGTGGCCATCTTGTCCAGAGACCTATAGCTACACCTGTATGGAATCTTACTCCGCAAACGCTTATACGATTTCGAGTGCATGTGCAGGCAATGTCGCCGACTTTGTCGTTGAGCATGGGTCCGGTTTGGTGCTGAATAACGAGGAGGAGCTAATCGGGCTGTTTAGGGATAAGAGCCGGCTTATCAGGGAGGTCAATCGTTTCAGGAGCGGAAAGCCTGGTCCGCTCGATCTTGTCGATTCAGATGAGATCGTAGACCTGCTTCCATGCTCCTCGGTAGGTCTCAACACGGGAGTTCACATGCACACGAGGCTGATTGAACGTGTGCTGCTGGAGGTACTCAATGCAAGATCATAGGCATGCGAGGCTCGTTATAAATAAAGCGGAGGAGCAGGCTGGTCGAAGAGGTCGTTGGTATCTCCCTAATAAGCAAGGCGTTCTAACCGTTTGCATGGGTGACCTGGCGGATGCGACGATCGTTATAGGTATCTTGGCGCAGGTTTTCTTCCTTGAGTACTATGGTCTGGGGCGATACCTCAACTGGGTAATTACCGGCATGATTTGCGTGAGGGCGCTCTTCTCCGGATGGAAATATAGCGGTAGAGCGCTACTACTTGGGCTGATTACCGTTGCAGGGTGGCTGTCTGGTGCCCTCTTGGGTGGCAATATGGAAACGTTTAGGGCGAATATTTTGCTGCTCCTCTACCCGTTTGTCTATACGCTTTACTTCTTTCTTTTGGTCACTAACAAGAGGGATTTTCTTCTTGGACTCTTTGATGCAGGTTTTCCGGTCTTCAACGCCATATTGCTTCTCAATATGGCGATCATGTTTATCCAGTACTCTACCCATGGGATGATCGCTGCGACAACGAACGACATCAGTTACTTCGAGGACAATATCTCCGGCCTGTTCTCTTATGCGTCCGTCCATGCGGTGGCCCTTTACACTTCATTCGTCGTGCTCTACAACTTCGTCTGGATTAGGAGGCTTCGGGGTCCTCTCTGGCCATCCCTTGCCATCGCTTACAACGTCTGCCTTATCGTCCTGTCCTTCTATCTTGCGACACTCAACGATAATAAGGCGCTCTTCATAATCCTTCCTCTCGTTTTAGTGATGTTCTGGCTTATTTCAGTCATGAGAGGAGAAGCGGATGTTTCGGGTCCCTTCTTTTGGCTTGTCGCCTTGTATTTTATCCTGACAATTGCATACGCCTTGGTGCCTGCGTTCCAGATCCTCGTGGATACGCAAGTGTTTGGTCTGTTCGATATGGTTGGCAGTTCAGCTTCCGTCGGTACTGCTGCCGACGGCAGTAACGAGAGGATTGCTATCATCGGCTTCGCTCTCTTGAGACCGGCTACATGGAGTCTCGGAGAGGGTCTTGGAGCCTCAAGCTTCTACGCGTCCGGGTTCATGTCGTTTAACCACTTTGGTCAAGCGGATATGGGGTCTTTCTTGATTCTCATGGGGGTTTGGGAGACGGCAGCGTATGTAGCGTTTTTCCACTCCGTGGTTAGTGAGTTTATGGAGCAGGAAAAAGGATCTAATGGCCGGATTGTTCGTTTGCTCCTTTTGCTAACAATTCTTATTACCTTTCTGTATACGCAGTGCTTTACAAGGGTGAACTGCTGCTTGTGCCTACTGCTGCTCTGTGGAGCGCTGGCTTGGTCGTGGAATTCCTCGGCTGCAGACTATTTGATTATTGATAGAGACGAAGAACAGGTTTGAACATGAAAATAGGCATTTCCACATTTACGCATGGGGACAACTATGGGCAGAGGCTCCAGAACCTTGCTGTCCAAGAAACTCTCAAACTCTCGGGTGCAGATGTCCTTACGTTCAGACAGAAGGACTCGAGATCTGCCAAATACAAGCTCAAGTCTTTGGCTTCGCTCATTCCAAAGGGGCTTGCCGTTGCCCACATCCAGAGGCATCGTTCGTTTGAGGATTTCAATTCCCGTAACATTTCCTTTAGCCGGGAGGTTATATCTGATTCCAACCCTCCACGTGACATTAAATCCTATGACTTTTTCGTTGCTGGGAGCGACCAAGTTTGGTCTCCGTATTCCCCTGACGCTAACTCCACTATGTTTCTCACGTTTTCGCCAAGAGAAAAGCGCATTGCTTTTTCGCCAAGCTTGGCAGCTCCGACGATTCCCGAGGAGAAGCGTGAGCTGTTCCACGGCTATTTCGACGGGTTTGATAGGCTGTCCGTTCGTGAGCAGAAGAGCGCCGAGCTTATAAACAGTCTGTACGGCTTAAAGGCCGAGGTGTTGATTGACCCAACACTGATGTTTGACGGCTCCTGGTGGGAAAGGTATGAAAAAGAGCCGCACTGCGGGCTTCCAAATGATTATGTATTGACGTACTTCCTCGGGAGTGCAGCTTACGAAGAGAGGGTTGCCGAAATCTGTGATTCACTTAGCTGCAAGAGGGTCGATTTACTAGGGGATGCGCGCTACTACGCCCTCGGGCCTTCAGAGTTCCTCTATGCCGTCCGTCACGCAAAGCTTGTAGCGACAGATTCATATCACGGATCAATTTTCTCGATCTTGTTCGGGAAGCCGCTGATTTATTGCCCTCGTGAGTCCACTGGTCCAGACATGAGCAGCCGATTCGACACGCTAGCCAGCGAGCTGGGTGTTTCTTTCGTTGAGCGGTCAATTCTTTCCGTATGTAATTCGGAACTGCTCGAGAGTGACTATTCAAAGGCGTATGACAGGTTGGCAGCTCAGAGGAAGATCGTTGTTGAATTCCTCGATAGATGTGGATTGAGCATTCCCTCGGAGGCCGCCCGTGGCTAGCCAGCGTAAGGCGGGCGCCCTCCTCGGCTACGCCAACATCCTCGCAAAGAACCTCGTCAACCTCGTCTACACGCCGATGCTACTGTCCTACGTGGGGCAGGCGGACTACGGCGTCTTCCAGAGCTCGAACTCCTTTGTCTTCTCGCTGACGCTCCTGTCCTTCGGCTTCTCCGAGGCCTACGTGCGCTTCTACACGCAGACGGTGGCGCACGGCGGCGAGCGCGACATCCGGCACCTGAACGGCATGTACCTCACGCTTTACGTCGCCGTCACAGCCGCGGCGGTCGCCCTCGGCATGGGCTTCTCCGCAAACGCCGGCGCGGTGTTCTCGGCCGGGTTCACCGAGGCGCAGGTCTCGCTCGCCCGGGAGCTGCTCGCCATCATGACGCTCAACGTCGCCTCGACGTTGTTCACCGTCGTGTTCAATTCCTACATCACGGCGCACGAGCGCTTCGTCTACCAGCAGACCAGGCAGCTCGTCACCACGCTTGCGACGCCGCTGTGCGCCTGGGCCCTGCTGGCCGCCGGTATGGGGCCCGTGGGCGTTGCCCTAGCACAGCTCGCGGTGAACCTCGTCCTGCTCGCCCTCAACGCGCGCTACGCCATCGTCGTGCTGGGCATGCGCTTCGAGCTCAGGGGTGCCGACTGGGGCGTCATGCGCGGCATCGCCGCCTTCAGTGCCTGGATCTTCGGTAACCAGGTCTGCGAGATGGTCAATCAGAGCGTGCCCAACATCATGCTGGGGGCCATCTCGGGCGCGACTGCGGTATCTCTGTTCGCGGTGGCCGTGAACATCCGCCAGGTCTTCTACTCGCTCTCCACCACGATGTCGAACGTCTTCATTCCGAAGGTCAACCGCATCGTCGCCACCTCGGACGACAACGCCGAGCTCACTCGCCTTATGACGCGCGTGGGCCGCTACCAGATGGTACTGTTTTGCTGGGTGTACGGAGGTTTCGCTATTCTCGGGAAGTTTTTCGTGACGAGGTGGGCGGGCCCGGGCTTCGCCGAGGCCTACTGGCTCGTGCTCGCCATGACGCTACCCGTCATGGTGCCCCTCTGTCAGAACGTCGGCATCGAGATCCAGAGGGCCAAGAACATGCACCACGCCAGGAGTCTCGTCTACCTTGCGATGGCGGTCGGGAACGTTGCCTTCACCGCCGCGGCCGCCCCGGCGCTGGGGCCGTGGGCCCCCGCGATCGCCTATGTCGTCAGCATCGTGCTCGGCAACGGACTGTGGATGAACTGGTACTACCAGAAGCGGGTCGGTCTCGACATGCTCTTTTTCTGGAAGCGGAACCTGCCGGTGCTGCTCGCCTGGGCTGCCGTCACCGTCGCCTGCCTCGCTGGCACGGCGGTCCTGCCCGTCAACGGATGGCCCGCGTTCCTCGAGTGGGGCGCCGTTTACAGCGCGCTTTTCGCCATAGCCCTTTGGCTCGCCGTCCTAACGAAGGACGAACGTATCGCGGTCGTCTCTCGTCTCCCGTTCCTTAGATAGGGTCCATCATGAATGATTCCGAGAAATCCCCGAGGGTCGTCTCGCTTGGCGACCGTTGCTGCGGCTGCGGCGCGTGCGCTGCCCGCTGCCCCAAGTCATGCATCTCCATGGAACCCGATGATTGTGGCTTCCTACACCCCACCGTCGACGCCTCCGGGTGCGTAGGCTGCGGGGCGTGCGACGCCGTATGCCCGGCGCTCAACGTCCCTGGGGAGGACGGGTGCGAGTTCGCCCTCTGGGCGAAGGCTCATGACGTCGGCTTGCTCGATAGATCGTCGTCGGGCGGCGTGTTCGGTCTACTCGCCGGTGACGCTCTCTCGCGCGGCGGTGTTGTGGCGGGCGCCGCGTGGACGGACGGTTGCCGCGAGCTTCGTCACGTGCTCGTGGAGGACAGGCCGGCGCTCGGCGCCGTTATGCGCTCGAAATACGTTCAGAGCGCGGTTGGCCGCGGCGTCTTCGAGGGCGTCCGCGCTGCCCTGCGTGAAGGCAGGCCGGCGCTCTTTGCCGGTACTGCATGCCAGGTGGCTGGCATGCGCTCATACCTGGGGAAACTCGCCGACTCTGACCTCTTCCTCGGCGTCGACGTCATCTGCCACGGTGTTCCGTCTCCAGAGCTCTGGTCGCGCTGGGTCGACTACCGTGGTGAGGCCTTCGGGTCGGACGTCTGCGACGTCAATATGCGGAGTAAGACAACCGGATGGTTGTCTTACTCCGCTATGTACAAGCACATAGCGGAGAAAGACAACACCGGGGACACCGAGTCCCAGATATTCGGCAAAGACTGGTACATGAAAGCGTTTCTGGCCAATGCGAGCCTTCGTTCGTCCTGTCTGGCATGTCCAGCAAAGCGCTCCAGCGGCGCCGATATCACGCTCGGTGATTTCTGGGGGTTCCAGAATACCCATCCCGAGGTCGACAACTCCAAGGGCGTATCTGCCGTCCTATGCAATACCGAGAAGGGCGTGCGGGCATTCGAGGCTATTTCTGGGCTTACTGCAAACGGTCCGGCGACGCTTGATGGGGTAATCGCGGGCAACCCTAGCCTCGTCCATTCTGTCACGCCTTATCCAAAGCGCGACGAGTTCTTGAACGACGTGTCTGCCGGGCTTTCCATCCCAGATCTCATGGACAAGTGGGATTTCCGTCCCACTCTCTGGCAGCGTGTCCGCGGCAAGCTTGGTGGTATTAAACGACGACTAAAGAGACTCGTTGGAAGGAGAGCCTAGATGGCCAAGGATCGCTACCTTCAAGCTCTTCGTGGGCTTGCGATTTCCGCAGTGGTGCTTATCCACTGTCTTCCTCAATGTGCCGCGTCGGTCGCCATTCGCCCATTCCTCAACTTTTCTGTTGCGTTGTTCTTGTTTTTATCCGGTGTTCTTACCGACGAGCGCAAATTTAATGCGGGGGGGGGTCTTCGACGCCGCATTAGCAAGGTTGCCGGACCTTATGCGTTCTGGAGCGTTATCTATCTTGCGGCGTTTCCCGCCCTTCATGGGCGTCTGGGTTTCTGGCGTTCGCCGTGGGCTCCGTATCGGCTCAGATGTACTATCTATTGGTCCATTCACAGCTTGTGCTGCTTACTCCGGTACTGTTCAGGCTCCTTTCACGGTATAGGTTCTTTGTCTATTGTGTGACACCGGCTTGCTTGCTTCTAAGGGAGCTCGCTGCCGTTGCCGGTATCGCATTGCCTCTAATACAGGTTTTCTGCCCCATGTGGCTCATCTTTTATGTTTTCGGTCTCGACTGGAGGCGTTGGGCTGCGCTCATTGAAGGACGAACCACTCAGCTTGTTGCAGTGCTCTTTATATTTTTAATAATTCAGGAGGTCGCAGGCTTCTGGTGGTATTTGACTGGCGATTTCAATATGGCCACAACTCAGCTTAAGCTCGGTTCTGCCGCGACCTCTTTAGCTGTGATCGCGCTTCTTATGGCGGTTCCGGGATCATTCAAGTCGCGATTATCTTCTACTTTGCTTGTTGACCTTGGGAACGCCTCTTTTGGAATCTACCTCTGCCATATACTTGTTCTCAAGGCCGTTTGGAAACTGCTTGGATTATTCGTCATTCCACTTGGTGTTTCGACATTTGCTGTTTGGGCGCTAACTCTTGCCGGATCTTATTCGCTTGTATCACTTTGCGGTCGTTATTTGCCCGAACGAATTCACATCATTGTGGGATTATAAATTGATTTTCGATACTGGCGCTTTTCATAGCGTTGAAGCAAAGTGAGTCCATTACCAACATTTGGCACGCGATCATCGGTGAAGATACCGGACTTCCTGTTTTCGAACGAGAAGATGACTTTTTACTCAAAATGGCTGATTGGATTAACCAACCTGAAATAACCGGAATCAATCTCCCTTGGTCGAGCATTGAAAAATGGAAGGGGCAATTCAGGTAGCCATATTCCGCAGTCATTACCTTGCCTATTTCGTTAAGAATGAGGGGGTTTAGCAAAATAGGATACCCAAGTCTTATTTATCACTCGATCTAAAGCGCATTTCGATTGTAGAGGACAGATTAAATGAAAGGCATCATCCTCGCGGGCGGGTCCGGCACGCGACTGTACCCGCTCACGCTCGTGACCTCCAAGCAGCTGCTGCCGGTCTACGACAAGCCCATGATCTACTACCCGCTGTCCACCCTCATGCTGGCGGGCATCCGGGACATCCTGGTCATCTCCACGCCGACCGACCTGCCCAACTTCGAGCGCCTGCTCGGGGACGGCTCGCGCTACGGCGTGAACCTCTCCTACGCCGAGCAGCCGAGCCCCGACGGCCTGGCGCAGGCCTTCACCATCGGCGAGGACTTCATCGACGGTGAGCCGTGCGCCCTGGTGCTCGGCGACAACATCTTCTACGGCAACGGCCTGTCGCGCCACCTGACGCGCGCCGTCCAGAACGCCGAGTCGGGCCGCGCCACGGTCTTCGGCTACCACGTGGACGACCCCGAGCGCTTCGGCGTCGTGGAGTTCGACCGCGAGGGGAGGGCCGTCTCCATCGAGGAGAAGCCCGCCGAGCCCAAGAGCTCCTACGCCGTCACCGGCCTGTACTTCTACCCGGGCGACGTGTCCTCCCGCGCCGCCGAGGTGAAGCCCTCCGCACGCGGCGAGCTGGAGATCACCACGCTCAACCAGATGTACCTGGAGGAGGGGACGCTGTCCGTGGTGACCCTCGGCCGCGGCTACGCGTGGCTGGACACCGGCACCATGGAGTCGCTCCACGAGGCGGCGGAGTTCGTCCGCGCCGTCGAGCACTCCCAGGACCTACCGGTCTCGGTGCCCGAGGAGATCGCCTGGGAGAACGGCTGGATCACCACCGAGGGGCTCAGGCAGGCCGCCGAGGCCTACGGCAAGTCGGTCTACGGCCAGCACCTGAAGAAGGTCGCCGCCGGCGAGATCGTCAATAGCCCACGCGAGTACTAGCGCAAGCTTGTTTTCTTTTAGGGGTCACCGTTTATCTGGTGGCCCCTTTCGTTATGATTACGTTGACCATAAAGACAATATGATTGGGAGTGGATGTGTTAAGCGTCTACTTTGGCGATATGCCAGAAGCGATTTACAACACAGCGACATATTTCAAAAACTCTTACCGGTCTTCTTGGATTACGGATCCCTATGCAGTCTCGATAATTAAAGATGTCGATCGATCGGTTGTTGTCTCCGAAAACGTCATCGAAAGCCCTGTGCTTGGATCCATCTCCCCACTCCAGCTTTCTGGTGGCGTGAAAACGCTGCTGCTTATGAGATTTGATCGTAAGCATATTTTTAACGCTTCTACCTGTGGTGACAACTGTGCCAAGTGGATTCTCGACATGGCGAAAGACCGCAAGCTCGTTGTGAATCTCTATCATGTGATGGACTTTGGTCGCGAGGATTTTAAAATTAAAGTCGTGAATAGCGGCCGAATCGTTCACAACATGGCCGATTTGATTCACGAGTCGATTCCGTATCTGTAGGTGCTGCTTATGAACGGTTCGCATCTCGTTAAGATTTCCCGCCGCAGGGGAACCAAGTACACATTTACCATTAAACGGAACATTACTATTGTGCGTGGGGATAGTGGCACGGGTAAGACGACACTGTTTGACATGGTCGCAGACTACATGCGAACGGGCGAGCAGTCGGGTGTTTCCTTGCAATGCGATTGTCCCTGTGTCGCCCTGACCGATTATGATTGGCGAAACCAGCTTTCGTCCGTTCATGACTCGATTGTATTTGTCGATGAGGGCTTAAAAGAGATCCATTCTGATGAGTTTGCCCATCATGTGCTGTATTCCTCGAATTATTTCGTGCTGATCTCAAGGGCTGATTTCCCCAATCTTCCGTATAGCGTGGATGAGATTTACAAGATTAAGACGAGCGGAAAATACCATTCTTTCGTCCCTGTTTATCAAGATCGCGGGAATCATCGTTATGCTATTTCCCGGTCGGCGCCAAAACAGGACTTTTCTATCCTTCTATGCGAGGACAGTAAGTCTGGTTTCCAGTTCTTTAAACGGCATTTTGCTGACAGTGAGCTTACCTGTACTTCGGCCATGACGAACAGCGCGATTTTGGGCTGGTTGGATCAGCATCTCGACGATCGCGTGTTTGTTGTCGCGGACGGGGCGGCATTTGGGTGCTATGCGGACCGCGTCCTTAAGCTGCAAGACATTCACCGCGATGCTGTTACGGTTTGTCTTCCCGAGTCGTTCGAATGGCTTCTGCTGAGCTCCGGCGTAATTTCAGGGCTAGATGTTAAGACGGTTTTGGAAACCCCAGAAGCCTTTGTAAACAGTGAGAAGTTTAAAAGCTGGGAGGATTTCTTCTATAAGTACTTACGTGAAATAACTGGGGATTCGGTTTTTCACTACGACAAAGACTGCATTTCGGAGGCGTTTTGTACAGGAGGTAATTCTGCGAAGGTTATGGCTCTTATCGCATGCCGAAATGTCCGATAGTTTTGTTGAATAGCGTCGCGGCGTCACTTCCTGCGGCATACTAAAGAAGCTGTACATGCTTCAGATTGGATTTTCATGTCTGAGATTTTCGAACCCAAGAATATCATCGTCACTGGCGGCTGCGGCTTCATCGGCAGCAACTTCGTGCACTACGTCGTGAACAACCACCCGGGCGTCCACGTCACCGTCCTGGACAAGCTGACCTACGCCGGCAACCCCGAGAACATCGCGGGGCTGCCCGAGGACAGGGTCGAGCTCGTCGTCGGTGACATCTGCGACGCGGAGCTGCTGGACAGGCTGGTCCCCGGCCACGACGCGATCGTGCACTACGCCGCAGAGAGCCACAACGACAACTCCATCGCCGACCCGGAGCCGTTCCTGCGCACCAACGTCGAGGGCACCTTCCGCCTGCTGGAGGCCGTCCGCAAGCACGGCGTCCGCTACCACCACGTCTCCACCGACGAGGTCTACGGCGACCTGGCGCTCGACGACCCCGCCAAGTTCACCGAGGAGACGCCGTATCACCCGAGCAGCCCGTACTCGAGCACCAAGGCGTCCTCCGACATGCTGGTCCGCGCCTGGACCCGCACCTACGGCCTGCGCACCACGATCTCCAACTGCTCCAACAACTACGGCCCCTACCAGCACGTGGAGAAGTTCATCCCCAGGCAGATCACCAACATCGTCGACGGCGTGCGCCCCAAGCTCTACGGCCGCGGCGAGAACGTCCGCGACTGGATCCACACCGAGGACCACTCCTCTGCCGTCTGGGACATCCTCACCAAGGGCCGGATGGGGGAGACCTACCTCATCGGCGCAAATGGCGAGAAGAACAACATCACCGTCCTGCGCATGATCCTCGAGGCGATGGGAAAGGACCCCGAGGACTTCGACTGGGTCGCCGATCGCCCCGGCCACGACCGCCGCTACGCCATCGACTCCACCAAGCTCCAGCGCGAGCTGGGCTGGAGGCCGGCCCACACCGACTTCGCCGAGGGGCTCAAGCGGACCATCGACTGGTACGTCGCCAACGAGGCCTGGTGGCGCCCGGCCAAGGAGGCCACCGAGGCAAGGTACAGGGCGCAGGGGCAGTAAGGAATAGCATCATGGAGCTATCAACTATTGCGCCGTATATCGTTTCGATAATCGCCTCAATTGTTTCGGGCATCAGCTCTTATTTAGTTGCTCGAAATAAATCTGCTTCAGATATTCAAACGCTCAAAGAATCAAATGAGCATGAAATTGAAAAGCTTATGAAACAGCATGAAGTTGATTTAGATAACTTAAAAGAGACTCATAAGCTTGAGATGGAGAAGCTCGAAGCTGAGCATAGATATTCCCTCCGCTGGCCAGCTCCAATGCACAGAACGAAATGACCACGCAGTTAGATTGGTTCAATGGTCGGTAATGTGATGTCAGCGCCACAGATGCGGGATTTCCTCGTAAATTCGCTTACGGAATCAATGAAGAAGGGCCAACAAGAGTAGCGACTAGACCTGAAGTATTATTTCAGGAATAGCGGATTACTTATATAGCTTTTAAATGCCGGAACGCTTCGTTTCTCAAAATGATGCGTCCCGGCATTATTTGTTTAGATTCCTCAACAGGAGGTTGTCCAATTCTGAATTTGATGACTAATGTGAATATACGTTTGTAGGCAAATGCGACTTAACATCGATGCGTTTTATTAGTAATTTCTGCTCCAGAAGAAGCTTATGCATGAGGTTTTTACCGTGATCTTTATTGTCGAGAGTACTTCCATACTCATTCAATAGGTGAGATATACGCGAATACAATTCTTCAAGAATCGCTTGCTCATCAATTAATTCATTTGATTTATTTGGATAGCTCTTATACATAAATACAAGCTTTGTATCACAACCGTAGAGATTGACAGTATCAAAGATAGATTGGAAGTAAGAATAATCTGCTCGAGAAAGAGAATGACCGAATATCTTAATGTAGCTGGTATCGCTGTCACAGAGCTTTACAGTTTCGTTTTCGTATGGCACTAACGACATAAGCCTATATGTTTTTGTAAACGACAACGCCGGGTTATCTTCAGGGACGTCTTTTCCGTCAATCCCAAAAATGGTTTCTGTTCTGCCCAGTATGCCATGGACATTCCGAGCACCAACAATTCCCAACCCCGGATCTTCCAGCATAAAAGGGGTCGTGTAGTTAAAGTTCAGTATGGAAGAGCCGTAGTTCTTTTGCTGGGATTTCTCAATGCAGTCATCACGAATGGCCGCGAAATGCGCGTGAGCCTTTTCCCTATATTCATCATCTTTCTTAACTTGTTCTTTGAGATAGCTCGCAAAGATGTGTTCATAGTCTTTTAGCGAGGAAAGAAGAAAGCCAGTTAGTTCCTCTTGGGAAACATCTTCTTTTCCAAACCGTTTCGATACGAATTCGTATAAATCATCTTTTGGTCGGAAGGATTGATTAGAGTTTGAAGGGTCAATAGCCAATCCTGTAAGGCTATACACGCTGTCTAGCCTTGAGCCCGATCCGTCTTTCTGGAAAACGATTTCAGAGATAAGACCCTCAATATCACACCATAAAGGGTCGTTTTGTTCGGTCTCAGAAAGAATGACGTCCCAGACATTTCTTTTGTCCTCAGGGATCGATTCAATTGAGGATGTTTTATTCATCCTACTGCTGTAAAATCTGAGAACTTGGACTTCAGTCCGCAGGCCAAGTCGAATCCATTTCCAAGAATAATTAGTTGGTGCATTATTTCAATCCTTTCCTCGTATTGAACTGTGTGAATGGCTTTCTAGGTTTTTACCCGAATTCTAATGGTTTAGATAACGGGTGACGTCTCACCTACCCCAAGCTTCGGTAGGTCGCGTCAGCCATCAGGATATTGCCTGCCACCCTTGTGGTCGGCTCCCGTCTGTCGCGCTCCTGGTTGATCCGGAAGAGGTAGACGTACCAGTCGAGGTAGGCCTGCAGGTTCCTGTGCGACATCCCCGTGAACCGTCACAGGTAGCGCTTGGGCCAGGAGCACAGGCCGTTCACCATCTCCATCCGATTTAGGTAGACCGAGTCGTTGACTCGGCCCTGTGCGCCTCGCTCTCGAGCCCGCCGTCCCTGACCAGCGCGTTATGCGCCCTCTCCGGGTCGTGAATCAGCAGTGCCCCGGGCTCTATCCTGCCGCCCATGGCCTCCCTCATGCGCGCCGAGCTGGGCTTGCCGTGGCCGCAGACGACCGCGACGAGGTTCTTGCGCAAGTCGATGTCGACGCAGATGCAGAGCATCTGGCGGGATGGGCCGCGCTTGCAAGCCTGCCCTTAGCCCTTGGAGGGATCCGTGTTGTTGATGCAGGTCTCGTCCGCCCAGACGGTGTCGCGCGGCACGATCCGGTCCTGGTAGCCGGACACCGTGACGAGCACGCGGTGCCGCCACTCGAGGGCGGTCTTGTGGGTGACGCCGCACAGCTCGGCCGCGCACTCGACGGGGACGTTGTGTCGCATGAGCCTGATGAAGAAGACCCAGGTGGCGAGGGGCTTTCGGCAGTGCTCGAGGACGGTGCCGGTGAGGGAGGTGAACCTCCTGCCGCAGGAGCGGCATCGCCATCTCGGGACCCCGGCCGCGGTGGACCCGTCCCTCCAGGCGCCGCGCGCGCCGCAACCCGGGCACTTCGGGTCCGGCCGATAGGCCGCGGCGGCCTCGGCAAGCGTGCCGACGCCGACCTCATCGCGGCAGCGCCTCTCGTCGACGGCTTCTCTGAGCAGCATGAACTCGTCGGCGGCAAGGCCCGCCACGAGCGCCCTGAAGGGGTTCGCTCTTCCCATATGGATCTGTCCCATCCGCCCGAACGCCCACCTGGAGGGATTGTCGCCAAACAAAGATCCGGGTGGGCGCTCGGGCAAATTCTCTGTTTGGCTGGGAAGTTGATAATCAAGGTGGCTGGGAAGGGCATGGCATTCGGGGACCTTGCGGCCACCGAATCATCAGCTGTTATCTAAACTGTTATCTCATAAGTCCACCAACAGGAATAGAATTGCATCATCATGAATATGGTTGCTTAAGGAGATGCTTTAATGCCCGGATTGTTCGCGATGCACTCACTTGTTGTCTATAGGCTTTGGGCAAATACCTATAGGCACAAGGAGGAAAGACTTGATGTCTCGAATTACGGCAACAAACCTTTACTAGACTACATTTTTAGCTTTGTTAATGACAATAACGCGCCGTTTCAAGTAAATGAAGGTGAACGGTTCATTCAGTTCGATTCTTATAGGCAAATAAATGACAGTGTTTTAATCAATCTAAAATCTGGTCGCGCGGGACTTCATGTTGATGTCGTTGACACAAGAACAATGACCGATAGTGGAATTTCCTACACAGAGGAAATGGCCGGTATGGTCCCTTCTAGGCAACTCATTAAATGTACTCCTGGATTAGGCTATGCGCTGATTGGGATTGAATCAGTTCCGAATGGCGGAGGCGCCTCAGTGCCAGTTACAGCACTAAAGAATTATATTGCCAGTCATTCAACAGGAATATCCTTAAAATCAGAACGAGTGCAAGAAAGGTCTGCACTTGACGCATTTACGGGAGTGGAGCAATTCGAACTTCGCCGTTATCGCCCCTCCAAAAACATTGAAGACGGTACCGTGGCAAACGTGGGAACTATGTCATTCATTGCAAAACATAAAAGAGGCCTTCGCATCCCTCTAGCGACAATTGATATGATTAAAGACAAGAAAGCGGTTGCGGAGTATTTTGGCGTTACGAGCAACTATTCTGGTCGAGAAGAAGTTTTTGCCACGCTAAAGCAACGTGACGGAAAACCTAAAACGTTTATGCTTGATAAGGAATTCGCAGTTCCCATAACTGAAGTATTAAATGAATCAGGACAGCCGCCACTTTCTGATGATCAGTTTATCGCCGTTTGTCTTGATAGTTTCGCTAGAGCAGAGGATGTTTTCAATAGAGATAAATAGTCTATTACGTTACTCCGGAAGGTCGGTAGCATGGGCAAAATTGACTTCTGGCAACTTCTAATCAAATATATTGATACACTCCGCAATTATCAAACTAATAAAATATCGCACGGCGATATATTTGTTCAGCTAATTGTTCCTGCTTTGCTGTCGGTGGCTCTGTTTTTTAATTGGCCTGACGGCTGCATTAACCTTGAAGATTTAATATCTAATCTCATTAGCTGCATCTCTATAATTTCTGGCCTTATGTGTGGTGTTGCGGTACTTCTCTTTCAATTGCGCTTGCAAATGAGCTCTCAAAAAGATCCAAAACCACTCGATCGCGAGTTTACGTTGGTTGACGAATCGTTCCATATATCTATGTGGACTGTTTTGGATGGGCTCTTCGTTGTTGGCTTGTTATGCTTTGCCCCATTGACCAAGAACATCAATGAGCTATTTTCCAGATTTTTATTCTGTCTCGCGGGGGTGCGGACGATTTCTTGGACCGCGCCTAGGCGTATCCAAGCTTCCTGCGGT
>UQHW01000015.1 GCA_900540935.1 uncultured Collinsella sp.
CAACGATATGGCACCGTGGGGACACATGTATGTCAATCCTGGTCTAACAGAGCCAAACCAAATCCTTCCAATTCCCGGACAAGCTCCGTTTGAGACCTGTGTTCAAACAAGGCGTTTGTTGCACAACACCTGTTCAACGAAGCAGGGGGTTAGGTTATACTAAATTGCACTATGGGCCGTTTTTGATGCAAGAGGCTTCAAACACGGCATTCAGTGGGCACCCGTTTTGCTATATGGGCGTCCATACGGTCATTTAGCGTTTCGACACAAGCTCGGCCCCGGAGCTCGTTCGAGCTGTTCGTATTCCTTGAAAGGGGAAAAATGGACATATCGAGGAAGACTGATTACGCCCTTCGCATGCTGGCGATGCTTGCCGAGGATCCGGAGCGTTTGCTTTCTGTTCGCACCGCTGCCGAAGAGGTCAATGTCCCGTATTCGTTTGCCCGCTCGATTCAGCACGGTTTGGTCCAGGCCGGTATTGTGGAGAGCCTGCGTGGCGTCCACGGTGGCATGCGTCTCAAGGTCAGTCCGGACGACGTCACTATCCGCCAGGTCGTCGAGGCCGTTCAGGGTCCTATGGTTATGAACGATTGCACCGCGCCCGATGGTGACTGTGCGCGCATGGGCGCGTGCTGCTATCATCCCCTGTGGGCCGGAGCCCAGGCGTTGATGCGCGACTACCTCGATTCCGTTTCGCTCGGCGACATCGTCGCTCACCGCCAGTTCCCGGCCGTCGATCCCAAGTTCGCCGACCGCGAAGCGTTTCCCGAGTACGCCACCTGCGCGTGCGCTTACCGGGAGGAATAGCGCCGCATAAGGAGCATAGCCATGATTCAGGACCCCTTTCGTTCGATGATTCGTTCGGAAGGGGTCCTGCGTTATCGCGACCTTCCGTGGCGCCGCACACGCGATCCGTACATCATTTGGCTTTCTGAGGTCATGCTGCAGCAAACGCAGGTGCCGCGTGTGGAGGCGCGCATGCCGGTGTGGCTCGATCGTTTTCCGACTGTGCAGGCGCTTGCCCAGGCCGCGCCTTCCGATGTTTTGGACGCTTGGCAGGGCATGGGCTACAACCGACGCGCTCTGGCGCTTCATGGGGCCGCTCAGCGCGTTGTAGAGGACTGGGACGGGGAGTTTCCGCGTGAGACGCGTGACTTGGTCGCTCTGCCCGGCATTGGCCCGGCAACGGCGCAGGGCATCCGTTCGTTTGCGTTTGATCTTCCAGGCGTGTATCTAGAGACCAATGTGCGCACGGTCTTTTTGCATCATTTCTTTCCCGATGTGCCGGCCGTTCCCGATCGCGAGCTGGTGCCGCTGATTCAAGCCGCCTGTCCGGCGGCCCCTGGTGCGGCGGCGGATGAGATTGCGCCCTTTGCCGTGCCTCAAGACGATTCCGACACGCCGCGCGCATGGTATTACGCGTTGCTGGATTACGGCGCGTATCTTAAAAAGACGCTGCCCAATCCGTCCAGGCGGTCGGCGGGCTATAGTCGTCAGTCCAAGTTTGAGGGCTCGCGTCGCCAAAAGCGCGCCCACATTGTGCGCATGCTGCTGGCGGCGCGCGATGGACAACCGGCAGGTATTACGCTCGATGAAGCCGTTGCAGGCGTTAACGAGATGGAGACGGCAGCCGGCCGAGAGCCGGTCGAGCGCGAGCTGGTCGCAAGCATTCTTGCCGATCTGGAGCGCGAGGGCTTTTGCGGCTCCGAGGGCGATCGTTGGCTGAGTGTGTAGCTCACTCGAATCTGAAGAACGGGATTGTAAGGTTTAAATTCTCGGCATGAGGGCATCCTTAAAGCAAGGCCGCTCAAAGTCTGTGGGCGGCATGCGTTGAAGGGAAGTACACCTATGGATTTTGAGAATTCCCAAACCAAGAAGAACCTCGAGACCGCTTTTGCCGGTGAGTCCCAGGCACACACCAAGTATCGCTACTATGCATCCAAGGCCAAAAAGGACGGCTACGTTCAGATCTCGAATATTTTTGCCGAGACGGCGGGCAACGAGTCCGAGCACGCCAAGCTGTGGTTTAAGTATCTGCACGACGGCGCCGTTCCGGGCACTCTGGACAACCTGCGCGACGCCGCTGCGGGCGAGAACTACGAGTGGACCACGATGTACGACGAGTTCGCCAAGACCGCCGAGGAGGAGGGCTTTGTCGAGATCGCCGAGAAGTTCCGTGGCGTCGCCGCCGTCGAGAAGGCCCACGAGGAGCGCTACAACAAACTCGTCGAGCGCATCGAGTCGGGCGAGGTGTTTGAGCGTGAGGGCGTGAAGGTGTGGAAGTGCCTGAACTGCGGGCACCTGCACGTTGGTGCCGAGGCGCCTGAGGTGTGCCCGGTGTGTAACCACCCGAAGGCGTACTTTGAGGAGCAGGTGGTGAACTACTAGCGCTTGGCGCTGGCGTGAGCTGGGCCGGGAGGGCCGGACTACCTTCCCTCCTCGCTCACGGCTTCGCAGGGTCGCGTTGAGGGAAGGTAGTCCGGCCCTCCCGGCCCGCTTTGGTTCGTTGCGTGCTCGCTACAGAAAAGCTGATAACTAAGTTTGTGTGCCGCCCCTATCGGGGCGGCACGTTTTTGTATGGGGACTGGTTGGGACGGCACCGTTCATGGGTGGGGTACACTGGGTGGCGACTTTTAGTTTATCTACTACCTGATGGGGTGTTTTTGTATGGGTAAGAAGTCTCGGGCTCGGGTTGCTGCGGCGGGAACTCGCAAGGATCCTGGTCGTCGGGTTGCCGAGGGTAAAAAGGTCGATCGTGTCGAGAAGGACAAGAAGGTTGGCGCGCATGCTCATCCTGAGTGGGCGCCTCACCTCAATACGGCTAGCGAGGATCTGACTGCTAAGTTGTTTACTCTGGTCGAGGTTATCTTGGGCGTGGTGCCCGTGGTGGTCATTGGCTTGTTCTTGGCTTCGAAAGATGCCACGAGTGTCGATAAACTCACCGATGTCTTTTCTCAGGACCCCTCGATGGTGGTTACGTTTATCTCTGCGTGCCTGCAGCCGTTTGTGGCGTACATGTTGTACATGATTTATCGCAAATACTGCGAGGGCGACGCTGGTTTTGCCGCCGGCAACCTGATCGGTCTTTTGTGCTCCGAGATCCTACTGCTCAATATCCCAGGCGTCATCGGTATGGGCATCTTGCTGTGGCGTGTTTGGCGCAACGTCGCCCCGCACTTTGAGAGCTGGTTGTTTGAGCGTCGTGCAATGGGCGTGCTGGCAGACATTGCGGGCTCGCTCGTGATTTTAGCCTTGGCGTTTATGTGCGCCACCGCCGCCCGCGGTCTCGCGGGCATGTAGTCTGTCCTCACCGACCACGGAGCGCAGGGCAACTGCTGGTTTCACCGCTCCGGACGTCAGACCCGCGGCGCATCCCTTTCCCTCTCGCTCACGGCTTCGCAGAGTCACGCGAGGCAAAGGCATGCGCCGCGGGTCTGACGACGCGGGCTTGCCAACGAGTTTTGGCTAATAGATTGGTTTGTGTGCCGCCCCTTTGGGGCGGCACTTTTTGTGTGGGGTCCCGGTCTCCACAATTTTCGTCAAGCTTTTGGTTAGATTTTGGTCAGTTGGCGTAAGGGTGGAAGGCCAAAAGATTGCTGGCGAAAAAAGCTCAGAGAAAGTGCTGGTAGGGGAGTTGTTGAGCTTTTCGACAGCTTTTGAGCAAAAGAAACTTTGTGGCTATTGCCGGCGATTGCGTTGTCGCGGTCATGGCGGTGCGGGATGCTGGTCGTAAGCGTCGAACGCTCCGATTTTGGAGGCCAACATGGACCTGTTTCTTGAGACCCCACAGCAACAAGCCGAGCGCATGCTGCGGCAGCAGCGGCGGCTTATAGAGATGCAAATGCAAGGGGTTGCCAACCAGGCGCCCGTGCAAAACGTCGTGCCCGCTGCTGTACCTGCAGCCGTGCCCGGGTGCGAATCGGCACCAGAGGCCTATTCCGTACAGCAAGATTCATATGCGCAGGAGCTCGCGTTCGACAAGCGTCGTGCGCGTCGTCGCCGCGTGGGCCAGCGCCTGCGCACATTGGCGATGATCGTGCTCATTCCGCTAGGACTTGCGGCAATCTTCTTGGCCTCATATGCCCTCACGTGCATTCTCAACGGTGCCTCGCCCAATGAGGTGCTCCAGCATCTAGCGGCCCTGGGCCAGCGCCTAGGCGATGTCGCAACAACCATCCGCGCCGGCTGGGAGAGTTAGCGTTTGTCACATTAGGACTTCCAGGGTGTACGAATTATCGCCACGAGCAGAATTCTTGCATCCTGTGGGTCCTGTCGTGCGACTGAATAGTATTATTGAAGATAAATAATAATAGGATTTGCTATGTATAAGCAGGATTTAGAGCAGACTCTTTTGGGCATTGACGAAGAGGCGGAGCTGGAAATAGGTCCAAGAGACGACAGGCCGAACGTTGTATTGGTGGGAGGAAGCGCCTTCATGCTAAACGATGTGACGAATCGTTCGGTTACACATGACATTGATGTGTTTGAGGCAGATAGGTGCCTCCGCGAGATCATAGCTCGATACCCCGAGGTGAATGGTATGGCGGTGGCATATTGTAATCAGATGCCGTTCAATTACGAAGATCGTTTGATTCCCTTGGATATTGGGGCGCGCTTTATCAGGTACTTTACGCCATCCTTGGAGGACCTGGCGGTAATGAAGCTCTATGCCTGTCGTCCGAACGACATCATCGATCTTCATAGCCAGGCATTCGTCGACCGACTTGATTGGGGACTGCTCGAACGGCTTATATTCGACGAGGGCGAGGCGCTGGCGTCGTCGCCTTCGGAGCGGAGTTATCAAGAGATGGTCTGCGCATACAGCCAATACAAAAAGGAGGTGCTCGGTTGAATCTGACCTTTGAGGGATTCTTAAAAGGCTATTGCCGAGAGCTATCCGGACAGCAGTCGCTCAGTTTTAGAAAACTGGTTAAGCAAGCGACGACGGTTGCGCCGCGCGTGGCGGAGCCCCTGTTTTTGCTCGCTTTGGCACAGGGTAAAGCCGAATACGTTCTGGGTTTATCCGAGGGTTCGTGGATGGAAGAGGGTTACCGAGGCGTTTTGTCCTTGTACGCCCAAACGGGTAGCCTGGCATCTCTATGCGCCGAGGACAAACTTCCTAATCGTTATGCCAACGTTTGGCGTGCGTATAGAGCGGTGAAGGAAAAGCCAGTGGCGGACAGAAGGATCAACGCCCTGATGCGAAAAAGAACATTGGGAGCGCTAGGGGAATCGGGCGTAACGCGCTACGGTCTCTGCCGCGATTTGAATCTGAATAAGGGAAACGTGTACGCATACTTAGCCGGCGATGACTCAAAGGTGAGCAGGGAGACGGCGCGCCGCATTATGGAATATGCGGAAGAGAGAAGCACCCAAGAAGGGGCCGGGCGCCCGGTGCGTGTGGCGGGGTAAGATTGATCGCGGTTTTGATTGATAATCGATTGGGTTTGTTGGGCGGAGTTTATGTCTGCTATTGATATTGTGCTTGTTGTGATCGCCTTGGTGGCGGTGGGGGTTGCTGTGGCTTGCGCCCTCCAGCTCAAGAGCCTGCGTGCCGAGTTGCGGGAGCGTGGCGACAGTAGCGCGGAAACGCTGGCAGCACTCGAGCAGGCCAACAACGCGCTCGATGCCCTGAACGTCGCGCTGGCCGAAACTCGCCGCACGGCCAATGCCATCGCGCAGCAGCAGACGACAGATGCGGCCGTGGAGCAGCAACGTTACCTGACCATCGCACGTGAGTTTTCGCAAGCTGGTGACCGGATGGATGACCTGCGCCGCGAGACGGCCCAACAGCTCGGTGCCAACCGCGAGGGTATCGAGCATCGCCTGGACAAGGTGCGCGAAACGGTCGATGCTCAGCTGGGCGCCATCCGCAAAGACAACAACGTGCAGCTCGATCAAATGCGTGCGACGGTGGACGAGAAGCTCTCCCGCACGCTCAACGACCGACTGTCGGCATCGTTTAAGCAGGTGAGCGACCAGCTCGAGGCCGTGTACAAGGGCCTGGGCGACATGCAGTCCATCGCCACCGGCGTGGGCGACCTTAAGCGCGTGCTGGGCAACGTGAAGGCGCGTGGCATTTTGGGCGAGGTGCAGCTGGGTGCAATTCTGGCGGACATCCTTACGCCCGACCAGTATCTGGAAAACGTCGCCACCAAGCCCGGCGCCTCGGAGCGCGTTGAGTTTGCCGTCAAGCTGCCGGTGGACGAGGGCGACCCCGTGCTGCTGCCGATTGACTCCAAGTTTCCGGGCGACGCGTACGAGCACCTGCTCGACGCGCAGGAGTCGGGCGATGCGGAGACCGTGGCGGCTGCGCGTAAGACGCTCGACACCATGGTCAAGCGCGAGGCCAAGGACATCTGCGAAAAGTACCTGAGCGTGCCGGCAACGACCAACTTTGGCATCATGTTCGTGCCGTTTGAAGGACTGTACGCCGAGGTCGTCAGCCGCCCCGGGCTTATCGAGACCCTGGGCCGCGACTATCACGTCAACGTTGCCGGCCCTAGCACCATGGCGGCCATTCTCAACAGCCTGCAGATGAGCTATCAGACGTTTAAGTTGCAAAAACGTACCGACGACGTGCTGCGCGTGCTCTCCGCCGTCAAGGCCGAGCTGCCGCGCTATCAAAAGGCGCTGCGCCGCGCCCAGCAGCAGATCGAGACCGCGGGTAAAACGGTCGAGGGCATCATCACCACGCGCACCAACGTCATGGAGCGCAAGCTCAAGGACATCGACGCGCTGGAAGACGCCGACCAAGCCGATGAGATCTTGGGACTCACGTCCGCGAGCCTTCTCGCGGACCAAGAAGACGAGGACTAATTGCAACAAGACGGTGGGGCACCGGCGCAAACGCGGGCGCCCCACCGCTTTTCGCATCGCACTTGTCTGAAGCGTGCTCCAATGTGCAACAATGGCGTTTCGCCCTATCAGACGCGAAAGGAAGCCCATGTCCCAGAGAAGCACCAGCCCGCTCAGTCGCTCCACCGTGCGCCGCACGCTGCAGCGGTTTTGGGGTGTCACGCGCACGCAGCCGCTGATTGTCTTTCTCTCGGTGTTCTCGTCGGCGGGCTACATCTTTTTGCTGACGTTTGCCAATACCTATGTGATGGCCCTCATTGTCGACCGCGTTCAAGCCGGTCCCGTGGCGGGTGACCAGGTGTTTGAGGTCTTCGGCCCCTATATCCTGGCGCTCGTACTCGTTAACCTGGTGGGTCAGATCCTCTCCAAGCTACAGGACTACACCGTCTACAAGCTCGAGATCGCAGGCAACTATCACCTGGCGCGTCTATGCTTCGACACGCTCTCCAACCAATCCATGACATTCCACACCAGCCGATTTGGCGGATCGCTTGTGAGCCAGACGAGCCGTTTTATGAGCGGTTACACGGGTCTGGTGGACGTGACGGTGTATTCGCTCATCCCCACCATCACCTCGGTTGTCTGCACGGTAGCGGCGCTCGCCCCGGTGGTGCCCACATTTACCGTGATCCTGGTGTGCATCATGGTCGTCTACATTGCGTTTGTCTGGCTTATGTACAAGCGCATCATGCCGCTTTCGGCCGCGACGTCCGTCGCACAGAACAAGCTGTCGGGCGTGCTGTCCGATGCGGTCACGAACATCCTGGCCGTCAAGACCTGCGGGCGCGAGGACTTTGAGCGCGACCTATTCGATACCGCCGACCGTGCCGCGCGCGATGCCGAAACGGTATCGATGCACGCCATGATGCAACGCAACTTTACGACCTCGGGCCTTATCGTCATCACCATGGCCGTGGTGAGTGTGTTCGTGGCGGGCGGCAACGCGTGGTTTGGCATCTCTGCCGGCGCGCTCGTCATGATCTTTACCTATACGTACAACCTCACCATGCGTCTGAACTACGTGAGCTCCATGATGCAGCGCATCAACCGCGCGCTGGGCGATGCGGCCGAGATGACGCGCGTGCTGGACGAGCCGTGTCTGGTGGCAGACGACGAGAACGCCCCCGAGCTCAAGGTGAGCGAGGGCGCGATTGATTTTGAGCACTTGAGCTTTGCATACCGTGATGCCGCGGCGGGCGAGAGCGTGTTCGACGACCTGACGCTCCATGTGGCGGCGGGCCAGCGCGTGGGCCTGGTGGGCAAATCGGGCTCGGGCAAGACGACGCTCACCAAGCTGTTGCTGCGCCTGGACGACGTACAGGGCGGCCGCGTGCTCGTGGACGGCCAGGATGTCTCGCGCTGCACACAGCAGAGCCTGCGCCGCCAGGTTGCCTACGTGCCGCAGGAGGCGCTGCTGTTCCACCGCTCCATTTGCGAGAATATCGCCTACGGACGTCCCGACGCTACCGACGAACAGATTCGCGAGGCTGCGCGCCTGGCCAACGCGACTGAGTTTATCGACCGCCTGCCCCATGGCTTTGACACCATGGTGGGCGAGCGCGGCGTTAAGCTTTCGGGTGGCCAGCGCCAGCGCGTTGCCATTGCCCGCGCTATTTTGACCGATGCGCCGATCCTGGTGCTCGACGAGGCGACGTCTGCCTTGGACAGCGAGTCCGAGGCGCTGGTGCAGGAGGCGCTCGAGAACCTGATGCGCGGCCGCACCTCCATTGTGGTGGCACATCGCCTGTCCACCGTGGCAGCGCTCGACCGCATCGTGGTGTTGGCCGACGGCGAGATTGTCGAGGACGGCACGCATGCACAGCTCGTCGAGGCAGGCGGCGAATACGCAAGCCTGTGGAGCCGCCAGACCGGCGCATTTTTGGAGGCTTAAGGCCCCCATACGTGGGACAATCGTTTCCGTGAAGTTATGTTTCTGCCGAGCCGAGGAGTCGTTATGCCACGCGAGACCAATGCCGCCAAACGCGAGCGCGCCATCGAGGTGTGCGAGCGCCTTAACCGTCGCTATGGCCCGGTCGAGTGCTTCTTGGACCACGAGAATCCCTTTAGGCTGCTCATCGCGGTGCTGCTCTCGGCGCAAACGACCGACGCGCAAGTCAACAAGGTGACGCCGCGGCTGTTTGCCCAGTGGCCCACGCCCGAGGCCATGGCCGGGGCGAGTGTTGCCGACGTGGCGGACACGATCAAGTCGCTTGGCTTCTACAAGAGCAAGGCCAAACACGCCGTGGAAGCGGCGCAGATGATCGTTGCCGATTACGGCGGTGTAGTGCCGGCGGATATGAAGGAGCTCGTCAAACTGCCGGGTGTGGGGCGCAAGACGGCGAACATCGTGCTCAACGTGGGGTATGGCATCGTGGAAGGCATCGCGGTGGATACGCACGTCAACCGTATCGCGCATCGCCTGATGCTGAGTCCCAAGACGCACGCCAAAGAGCCGCTCAAGACCGAGCAGGATCTGCTCAAGATCTTGCCGCACGAGTATTGGGAGTCGGTCAATCACCAGTGGATCACCTTTGGCCGCGAAATCTGCGACGCCCGCAAACCCAAGTGCGACGAGTGCCCGCTGGCAGACCTTTGCCCCAGCGTGCGCGTGACGGGGTAGGGCCCGACACGTTTTGCCGGCACCCGAAGACGGCGACCAATGTTGCGCAACACATTTGGGCTGCGAAGGCTCAATATGATGGCGACAGATGCCGTTTGTTGTGAGGGGATGCCCGAATATGTTTTGCACCAAGTGTGGATCCGAGATGCCCGACGGAACCGATTTTTGCACGAACTGCGGGGCACGCATGGGCGCCGCTTCTCCGGCGGCCGCGCCTGCTGAGCCCGCATCGATGCCGGCGGCAGGGATGCCTCCCGTGCAGAAGAAGTCACATAAGCGCGCGGTGATTGTCGGCATGTGCGTGGTAGGCGTGCTCGTTGCCGGCGGTGCCGCTCTGGCGCTGACCGGCGTGCTGGGTCCGCTTGGGCAGGGCAACTCATCGCAGATTACGGTACTGGGGTCCGACGAGGGTTCAGCCGAGCACAAGGACAAGGGAAGCGCCAAGGAGAAGCCTGCCGATGAGCAAGAAGAGCCGGAAGAGACCGAGCAGACGAGCAGCAGCGTAAAAGTCGACCTTAACGACCAGGCAACCTATGCCGCCGCAAACCTGTTCCTGTCGAACTTTACGGAGGAGCACTTCGATCGGGACTGGTATCAGACGGGCGGCTTCGATTCGACTGACGGACTTTCTGATGACGAGAAATACAAGCTGGTTAAGTTTATCTGGTGCCATTTTATTGACAACGCGCCGTATCGAATCGAGAAAGGCGACTATGACAACGGTCACTATCAGCGCATGGCGACCGATGTGATCAATAGGGAACTCAATCGCCTGACGGGTCTGACGCTCTCGGATGCTGACATGACCTTTGATAAAGGGTCGGGTGGGCAGATGCTTGCCGATTCGGCCGAAGCGCATGACGGGTACTTGTATCTGAAGCAGGAATACGGCCAGGGAAATTACAACCCATCGTGTGCCATCGTTACGGGCGCGACTGACCTTGGCGACAACATCTACGAGCTCACCTATGAGGTCTACAGTGCTGGCGGCATGTTACTTCCTTCCGACATCCCCGAGAGCACCTACGGCCTGCCAAAGGACCAGTTCATCGCCGCAATTCAAGCGGACGCATCCATGGGCCGTACTGAGACTTGCACGGTCCGCGTCGCGCAGGGTGACGGCGCTCCGACCTTCACACTGCTTAAAATGGGCGTCTACGATTAGACTCGGCGTATAGCTCACTCTGATAGCGCCAGACGGCTTGCCCGTCTGGCGTTTTTTGCGGGGCTGGGCGTACGCTTGAGCTGGAGTATATGTCGCCGCCTGCCGTCCCATGCAAAAATGTGTTGCTAATTTAGAAGCCTATTCAAGCGTGCCGAAGTCGTGCGTGCTGGCGTAGCATGAGCAAAAAATCAAGCAATGGAGGGTAACGTGGCAACATTGAAGACGCGAGAGCTCGAAGATTATTTTGAACGCATCGTACGCACGCGCGAAGGTGACCTACCTGGTCGTCGCAAAGGCGACGAATACTTGTCTCAAACCCATGCGCTCTACCATGGTGATCCTGCGCCCTGGGCTCTGACGCCAAAGATATTCGACAAGGATATGACGGCGCTTCTTAAGGAGGCCGCCGAGCGCATGTACGGCATTATGGACAAGGTGACGCGGGCGTTTTGTTCCGATGCCTCCGTGCGTGCGTGGTTTCGCATGGATCCGGCTTTTGCTGACCTGTGCGCTATGGATGCCGGCTATGATTGCCAAATTCCCCTTGCGCGTGTTGATATCTTTCTTGACGAAGATGCCGGTTCGTATACGTTTTGTGAGCTCAATACCGACGGCAGTGCCGGAATGGTAGTGACCGATGCGGTCTGTCAGGCAGTGCGAATGACGCCTTCCTTTGAGGAGTTTGCATCCGACCACCCCGGCTTTCGGCAGTACGATTTGTGCGGTAGCTGGATAGACGCATTGTTTGAGACCTATGCAGAGTGGAAGCTGGCCCATCCTCGCCGCACCGAGGATAGTGCACGATTGGACGACGGGGCCCGCGTTGACGAGGGGCTCTATGCACCGCAATCAAAGATATATCCCGCTTCGGTGGCAATCGTCGACTATTCGGAAAGCATCGACTTGGAAGATGCGGCTCATTTTGTCGACCTTATGAGGCGACGGGGTGTGGTGGCGCGCTTTGCGGATGTGCGCGACCTGCGGATTGGCGAAGACGAGAGCGGTGCTAGGCGGCTGTGCGATGCCGCCGGTCCTATTGATTGCGTTTGGCGGCGCGCGGTGACCGGCGAGCTGTGGGATAAGCCGTGCGACGGACGCTCGGCCTTAATCGAGGCGGCTCAAGAAGGGCTCGCGTGCATCGTTGGTGGTTTTAGAACGTGGCCGTGTGCGACTAAGACCGTATTTGCATTTCTGTGGTCTCGGGCCGGTCAGTCCTTGTTGAGCCCGGAGGAGCAATCGTTTGTACGGGAGCATGTGCCCTATACCGAGATTTTGGACGAAAGCGCCCAGTTGTCGAGATTTGCCGAAAAGGATCGATGGATTGTCAAGCCGTGCGGCGGCTACAACGCGGTTGGCGTTGTTGCCGGCTTGGATGCCACGGAACGGGAATGGTCCCAGGTGCTTGCTCGCGCTGCGGCCGCTGGGGCGATTGTACAGGAGTATGCTCAGCAGTATCAGACTCCCTGCTTGCGCGGAACGCTTGTCAATGGGCCGCATCGAGGAGAGGCACCCAAAGGACTTGTGGATGATCTTGGTTTTGCGCCCGCTTCTAATATGGAAGGCCTGTACCTGTATCGCGGTCGTTTCGCGGGCGTGTACACACGCGTCGGCTTTGCCAACACCATAGGCGAGTGGACGAGCCGCTTGAACGTTGCGAGCTTTTTTGAGGAATAGCCGTTTCTTGGGGCACCTTCCGTGGTTGCGGCGTTCGAAGTGACGGGGAGATTTTGGCGAAGCCGATGAGCCCGGTTCTATCTGGCGTTTTTGTTGCGGGGCTGGGCGTACGCCTGAGCTGGAGTCCTCTTCATGCGCTACCATGACAGACAACGAATTTGACGAACGACCCGCTGAGCTTGCCTCGGCGGGCTTTTGGCGTTGCAATGCCGGAGGAACAGCATGCTCATTCACCGTATAGCCGCGCAGCTCTACACTGCCGAGGCACTGCAGACCGTCGAGGCCGGGCTCGATGCTGGCGAGGACGTGACGCTGGCCGTGTCTCAGTCGGGCCGAACGCTTATGGCCGCCGCCCAGTTTGCGCGTCGTCCGCGCCCCACGGTCTACGTTGTGAGCGGCGAGGATGCGGCCGATCGCGCCGCACGCAGTCTGGCCGCCTATGTGGGCCTGGCGCACGTGTGCCGCTTTCCCGAGCGCAAGGACTACCCTTGGCGCGAGCAGGCGCCCGACGACGCCGTGGTAGCCCAGCGCTGCGAGGCACTCGGGCGCATCGTGCGCGGCGACAACTGCATCATGGTCGCCTCGGCCCGCGCGCTGCTGCGCTGCGTGCCGCCGGTCGAGAGCCGCTACTGGGAGTCCACTACTTTTGCGGTGGGCGAGGAGATTCCTTTTGACGAGGTGCCGCAGCGCCTGGTGGGCATGGGCTACACCAATGCCGGCGCTGCCGACGCGCCCGGCCTGTTCCGCGTGCACGGCGACACCGTCGAGGTGTTTCCCGCGCAGGAAAAGGCGCCCGTGCGCATTGAGTTCTTTGGCGACGAGATCGACCGCATCCGCCGCATGGTGAGTTCAACGGGCCAGACCATCGGCAACGAGGACAGCATCGAGATCTTCCCCTGTCGCGAGCTGGCGCTTACCGACGAGGCCGTTCACAACATGCATGTGGCGCTCTACCGCGCCAGCCAGGACGACAGCAAGTTGGCGGCGCTGCTCGAGATGGTGGATGCGCGCATCGTCACGCCTGAGCTCGACCGCTTTTTGCCGGTGATGTACGGCCAGACCGTGAGCCCGCTTTCGCATGTGAGCGGCAAGGCGCTCGTAGTGCTGTCCGAGCCGCGCTCGCTGTTCGACGATTGCCTGCGCGCCTACGAGGATATCGAGGCACGTGCCGGCGAGGCGGGGGTCGACCGTCTGGACGGCCTGTATGTGCGTGCCCAGCAGCTCGATTTTGGTGCTCAGCAGCGCCTGAACTATGTGAGCCTCATCCGTGCCGGCGGCGCGGTTACGGCAGAGCTCAAGATTGAGCAGCCTGCTATCGCAGGCTCGGACAACCGTTTTATGACGCGCATTCAGGAAGTCGTGGGCAAGCGCTACGCCTGCGTGTTTGCCATTCCCGACCGTGGTGCACGCGAGTCGATGGAGCTCACCTTTGGTGACGAGGGCATTACCTTTGAGGAGTCGCTGACCGCGGCACCCGAAAATGCCGGCGCTATCGGCGACCGCGTGCGCGTGGCAGCGGCGGATTCCGCCGACCGTGCCGCACGCCAGGAGGCCCATGCTTCCATTCGCGAGCGTAAGGCCGATGCGCTCAACGCCCGCTCGCTCGAGGCGGGTGCCGCCCAGGCTGCCGCCGGCGCCGCCGTGCCCACCATCTCGCGCGGGCGCGTGACCTTTGTGGACGCTGCCCTGCCGCAGGGCGTGGTGGTGCCCGATGCCAACCTGGCCGTATTCTCGATTGCCGACCTCAACGCCCGCATGGATGCCAACCGCGCGCGCAGCCGCCGCAAGGTTGACATTACGCAGATCACCTTCCCATTTAAACCGGGCGACTACGTGGTGCACGCTACCCACGGTATCGCGCTCTTTAGCGAGATCGCGCGCCAGGAAGTGGGCGGCAAGGAACGCGACTACTTTTTGCTGGAATACGCCGACGGCGACAAACTCTACGTGCCGCTCGAGCAGGTCGACCGTATCACGCGATACGTCGGTCCCGACGGCGACAAGCCGCGCTTGACCAGGCTCAACACCGCCGACTGGACGCGGGCCACCAACAAGGCGCGCAAGAATGCCAAAAAGCTGGCGTTTGACCTGGTCGACCTCTATACGCGTCGCTCGTCGATTACCGGTATCGCCTGTCCGCCCGATACGCCCGAGCAGATCGAGATGGAGGAGAGCTTCCCCTACGACGAGACGCGCGACCAGCTGGAGGCCATCGCCGACATTAAGGCTGATATGGAGGCGCCCAAGCCCATGGACCGCCTGCTGTGCGGCGACGTGGGCTTTGGCAAGACCGAGGTCGCTCTGCGCGCGGCGTTTAAGTGCGTGGACTCCGGCCGCCAGGTCATGGTGCTCTGCCCCACGACCATTCTTGCCCAGCAGCACTACGAGACGTTCTTTGAGCGCTTTGCCCCGTTTGGCCTTGAGGTCGAGGTGCTCAGCCGCTTTCGCACGCCGGCGCAGCAGAAGCGCGCGCTCAAGGCGTTTGCCGAGGGCACGATCGATGTGCTCATCGGCACCCACCGTCTGCTTTCGGCCGATGTGAACCCCAAGAACCTGGGCCTGGTGATCATCGACGAGGAACAGCGCTTTGGCGTGCAGCACAAGGAACAGCTCAAGAACCTGCGCGAGCAGATTGACGTGCTTACGCTTTCGGCAACGCCGATTCCGCGAACCATGCAGATGGCCACGAGCGGCGTGCGCGACATGAGCCTGATCACGACGCCGCCCACCGGGCGCCGTCCCGTGATCGTGCACGTGGGGGAGTACGACCCCGACGTGGTGAGTGCGGCGATTCGCCTGGAGGTGGGCCGCGGCGGTCAGGTGTATTACGTGTCCAACCGCGTCAAGACCATCGACGATGCCGTGGCGCGCGTGCACGAGGCCGCGCCCGAGGCGCGCGTGGGCGTGGCACACGGCAAGATGAGCCCGCGCGAGGTCGAGGACGTGATGATCGAGTTCGCGACCAAGAAGATCGACGTGCTTATCGCCACGACCATCGTGGAGAGTGGCATCGATAACGCGACCGCCAACACGCTCATCATCGAGGATTCGCAGCGCCTGGGCCTGGCGCAGCTCTACCAGCTCAAGGGCCGTGTGGGCCGCTCTGCCACGCAGGCCTACGCGTACTTTATGTTCCCGGGCGAGCTGCCACTCACCGAGGAGGCCACGGCGCGCCTGACCGCACTTTCCGAGTTCCAGGACCTGGGCAGCGGCATGCGCATCGCCATGCGCGACCTGGAGATTCGCGGTGCCGGCTCGCTTATGGGCGCCGAGCAGCACGGCAACCTGTCGAGCGTGGGCTTTGACCTGTTTACGCAGATGCTGGGCCAGGCCGTGGCCGAGGCGCGCGGCGATGACGACGCCGGCGTGGAGGCGGCGAGCGTGGGTATTAACCTGCCGGCCGACTACTTCTTGTCCGAGGAGTACCTGCCGGCGGTGGATCAGCGCGTGCTCGTGTACCGTAAGCTCGCGGCGGCCGAGGACCTGGAGAGCATCGACGAGGTGCAGGAAGAGACCGAGGCCGCGCATGGTGAGCTGCCGTTGGCGGGACTCAACCTGTTCAACCGCGCGCGCATCCGTATCCGCGGCGAGCGTCTGGGGCTCGAGAGCGTCACGCTCAGTGGCGGCCGCATCACGTTTTTGGGCGTAGACGTGCCCAAGAAGGTGGCCTTTGAGCTTAAGACCCGCTATGGCGCGGTGAACTTCCCCAAGAGCCGCAAGCTGTCGGTGCCCTACAAGGCGGGTGCCGGCGCGGGCAGCGGCCTGGGTCGCGGCCTCGACGCCAACGACGGTACCGGCCCGGTGACCGCGGCGCTCATGCTGCTGCAGCAGCTGGGTGCTAGCGACGACGACTAGCGGGTCGACGCTGCAAACGCCCCATTTGGGCAATCTGGTTCCATCGAAAGGAAAGCATGTTCGGGTACATCTACAAGAAAGACGCCGCCGCTATCGCGGTTGTCCTGTGTCTTTGTCTGGGCGTGGGCAGTTTCTTCGATTATCAGATCTCGAGCGCGCTGTTCAACATCGGCAGCATGTACGGCCGCTTTATCGAGGCCGCTGGCGAGTTGCCGTTTGAGCTGACGGCGAGCATCGCGGGCGTTATGCTCGTGCGCGCGGTGCGTCCCGACTCCAGGGGCAGCAAATGGCTTGCCGCGCTCGGCATCCTCGTCAACGTTGGCCTGACCGGCTACGAGATCGTTTCGTCCCTGAGGGTTGGCGGTAAACTCATTGCGGCTCAGTTGGTGCTGACGTTTGTGCTGGTCATCGCTGCCAACCTTATCGTCTATCGCCTCACGCGCACGACCGAGCCCGACGAGCTCACGCGCTGGGCGTTGATGGTGCTTGCCGTGTGGATCGCTCAGGCCATCATCCTCAACGTGATCGTCAAGCCACTGTGGTCGCGCCCGCGCATGCGCGTGATCGAGGTCACGCCGGGGCTCAATTTTCAGCCGTGGTGGGTGATCGGCAATCCCGACAAGTGGACCTATATCGCCGCCGGCGTGATCAAGGACGGGTTCAAGTCGTTTGCGAGCGGACACACGGCGCATGCGGCGATCGGCCTTATGCTCGCCGGGCTTCCCACGGCAGCCTTTAAGGAAAAACCGTCGCGTCGCCGCGTGATTTTTTGGGCGGCGGCTGTGATCGCGGCGCTCGTCGCCTTTGGGCGCATCGTGATCGGTGCGCACTTTTTGAGTGACGTGAGCTGCGGTTTTGCCCTGGTACTGGCACTTGAGTGCCTTGCCGCGCGCATTGCCTATCCCAACGGCGTACAATAGCTCCGTTTGAATCATCTGGCCGATACCCGGTAAGAGAGGATTGCCATGCTCGCGTTTAACAACGATTATTCCCACGGCGCACATCCGGCAGTGCTGCAGGCGCTCGTCGACACCAATATGGAGCCGCAGCCCGGCTACGGTACCGATGCGCACACCGAGCGTGCCAAGCAGCTTATCCGTGAGGCCTGTCAGGCCCCCGATGCCGACGTGTTTTTTCTGGTGGGCGGCACGCAGGCCAACGCGACGGTGATCGACATGCTGCTTGCGCCCTACGAGGGCGTCGTTGCTGCCGAGACTGGCCACGTCGCCTGCCACGAGGCGGGCGCCATCGAGTTTGGCGGCCACAAGGTGCTTACCATCCCCGGCTACGAGGGCAAGATGCACGCCGAGGACCTCGAGAACTATATCCAGGTGTTCTACGAAAACGAGAGCTACGAGCACACGGTGTTCCCGGGCGCCGTGTACGTGAGTCTGTCGACCGAGTACGGCACGCTGTACTCCAAGGCCGAGCTCGCGGCGATTCATGCGGTATGCCAGAAGCGTGAGATTCCGCTGTTTGTGGACGGCGCCCGCCTGGCCTATGCGCTGGCGTCCGATGAGTGCGATATTACCCTGCCCGAGCTGGCACAGCTGTGTGATGTGTTCTACATCGGCGGCACCAAGTGCGGCGCGCTCTGCGGCGAGGCTGTGGTGTTCTGCGGCATGCACGCTCCGGCGCATCCCATTCCGCGCATTAAGCAGCACGGTGCGTTGCTGGCCAAGGGCCGCCTGACGGGCGTGCAGTTTGAGGCGCTCTTTACCGACGGCCTGTATTTTGAGATTGGTCGCCAGGCGATCGAAACCGCGCAGGCGCTTCGTCGCGTGCTGCACGAGCGCGGTTACCAGTTCTTCTTGGAGACGCCCACAAACCAGCAGTTTGTGATTCTGCCCAACGAGGACATGGCCCGCATTCGCGAGCATGCCTCGATTGAGTACTGGGAAAAGTACGACGAGACCCACACCGTGGTGCGCTTTTGCACTAGCTGGGCCACGACGCAGGAGGACATCGACGCGCTGGCGGCTGTCCTGTAGCCTGATGTAATGACAAGGGGCCGCCCTGCGCCTGAGCTTGGCGCAGGGCGGCCTTTGCTTTTGGGGGAGAAGGGTTGTATGACCGAGATGTCCGAGCCGACGATTCGCCTGGCGACGCCCGATGACGCGTCGGCGTTGCTTGCCATCTATGAGCCGTATGTGCGCCAGACGGCGATTACCTGCGAATACGAGGTGCCGAGCGTTGAGGAGTTCGCCGGGCGCATCGAGCGCACGCTCAAGCGCTATCCGTATCTGGTGATGGAACTGGACGGGCGTCCGGTAGGCTATGCCTATGTGAGTCCGCTCAACAGCCGCGAGGCATACGACTGGTCGGTCGAGACATCGATCTACCTGGCGCGTGATGTGCGCCACGGCGGGCTGGGCCGCAAGCTGCATGACGCGCTTAAGCAATGCCTGATCGCGATGGGTATCACCAACATGTGCGCCCTCATCGCCGTGCCGCACGACAAGGACGATGAGTACCTGACGCACAACAGCCAGGACTTCCATGCCCATATGGGGTATCGCCTGGTGGGCGCCTTCGATCGCTGCGCCCAAAAGTTCGGCCGCTGGTACGACATGTGCTGGATGGAGTTGGTCCTAGCCGAGCGCGTCCCCAACCAACCCAAACCAACCTGGTTCCCCGACCTCCTCAAACCTACCATTTAGGGACAGGTTTATTTTGGCAGGTTAGCCGATGGGCTCGGTGTATTTGGCACGGTCGGTGCGCTGGATGCGCTTGGAGACATGGAGCGGTCGGCCGTCGGTGTCGTACACGTAGTCGGTGATCAGGATCAGCGCCTGCCCGCGCCCAACGTTGAGCAAAAACGCCTCGTTTTGCGAGGCATAGCACACCTCAAAGGTCTTATGTCCCTGTGCCGGCGCGCGATGGAATTCCTGGCGCAGCGTGGCGTAGAGCGAACCGTTGATATCGCGATCGATGAGTGCTTCAAAGCTCGGTGGTAGATAGGTGGTCTCCAGGCACAGCGGCGCATCGTCCAGATAACGCAGGCGGACAAGTTTGACGAGCTTGCTGCCCACGGCGACATCGAAGAACTTGGCCGCATTGCCCGCGGCCTTGGCAAAGCCCGAGTCCACCGTGCGCGTGGTGGGCTTCATACCCTGACCCTGGACCTGTGTCGTGTAGCTCGAAAACACCAGGTTGTTCTCGTGGAGTGCCGGCGTGTCGGCCACAAAGGCGCCACGCCCGCGCTCGGTGCGCACCAGGCCCTCGTCAACGAGCACCTTAAGGGCGTGGCGTACGGTGCTGCGCGACAGCCCCGATTCGTCCATGAGTTCCATCTCGGACGGCAGCTTGTCTCCGCGCGCGTAGGTGCCGGAGGCGATGCGGTCGCGCAGCATGCCCGCCAAGCGCTCGTATTGGGTCAGTCTCTTTTTAGATGAAGCGTTCATGCGATCAACCTGTATCTAACCTGTATGCGTATCTAATCAAGCATGTATTCAATACAACAACAAAACCGCTGGTATCAAGTTATCGAAAACCGTATCAGCAAATTTTTTAAGACAAATATAGCATACAACTAGTCGACATAACCAAAACATGTATGTAACTTGTATGCCATCGAGAGCATCAAACGAGAAGAAAGGCTGATGCACGATGACTACTCAGGAACAGGTTAAGGACGTCGTCTCCCAGGTTTTGGCCGACAAGGCAGACAAGGGCGGCATCAAGCGCGTCGTGTGGATTGGCGCCGGCGGATCCAACGGCGGCAACTATCCTGCCCAGTACTTTATGGAGCACGAGGCCACGCAGGTCGTGAGCTCCAGCTACACCAGCAATGAGTTCGTGCACGCCACGCCCGCCTATGTCAACGAGAACACCCTGGCCGTCGTCGTGTCCATGCGCGGCACCAAGGAGACCATCGTCGCCGCCCAGGTCGCCAAGGACCACGGCGCCAGCACCATCGCCATCTATGTCGATGAGTCCGGCCTCACCGAGGTCTGCGACTACAAGATTCAGTATGACAGCCTGGCCGTCGACGAGTCTTGCATGGGCCGTACCAACTCCGCCGTCGTGACCATGATCGCCATGGAGCTTACGCAGCAGACCGAGGGCTATGCCGAGTATGAGACCGCTATGGCCGCCTTCGACCTGGTTGACCCCATCTATCGCAAGGCCGTCGAGTACACCCGTCCGCTCGCCGCCAAGTGGGCCGAGCAAAACGCCGACAAGCCCTGCATCAACGTGATGGCTCAGGGTCCGCTCTTTGGTGCCGCCTACGTCTTTAGCATCTGCAACGTGCAGGAGATGCTGCAGATCGACTCCTGCACCATCAACACCTGCGACTTCTTCCACGGCCCCTTCGAGATCCTGGACAAGCGCACCTCGCTGTTCCAGCTCATCAGCGTCGGCCGCAGCCGCTGCAACGACGAGCGCGGCATCCGCTTCGTCAACCAGTACGGTGGCGAGCGCGTCTATCAGCTCGACGCCAAGGAGCTCGGCCTCAACGACATCAAGGACAGCGTGAGCGAGTACTTCAATCACCTGATCTTTGCCCCGATCCTCAACAACGTGTACATGCGTGCGCTCTCTGCCGTCACCCACAAGGACTACATGACGCGCCGCTACATGTGGAAGCTGGACTACTAGGGGATAGAGCGGCCTAACAGCTCGATGTCCTCATAAGTTGCGGTGGAATAGTTCCTGCTTGGGGGCTTGAAGCCTCTATTTAGGAACTATTTCACCGCAACCGCCCAGTAATCCGCTGGGGGCGGAGGAAAACGGATCACTTATCCGCTCGCCGATTTGTGTCTTGAAAAATGTATATAACGACTATAACGTAGTACGAAACATATTGGAAACAATACCGAGGAGGCTGCGTTGAAGAAAAGCAATCTGGGCTATGTGCTGGTGCTGATCGCCGCGCTTATGTGGGGCAGCATCGGAATCTTTGTAAACGGCATCTCGGCCATGGGCGTTTCGTCCCAGAGCATGGCTGCCTTTCGCTTGTTGGTCGGAGCGCTTATCTTGGCGCCGGTCCTGATGTTTATGGGCTGCCGTCCGGGTGAGGGGTCTACCGTGGCTCAGGGTCCGCTGGCCCTGTTCAAGGCAAGCCCTAAAGAGCTTGTTCCCTGTGCGCTTGTCGGCATCGTCGGTTTGGCCGCCGCCAACACCTGTTATTACGAGTGCATGGGCGAGGTGGGCATGTCCACGGCCTCGGTGCTGCTCTACACCTCGCCGGTGTTTGGCGTCATGCTCGGCCGCGTGCTTTATCGCGAGGACGTGACCCCCAACAAGCTCGTTGCCATTGTCTTTAACATCGTAGGCTGCGTGCTTGCAGTGACCAATGGCGACCTTTCCGGTTTTCATTTTTCGGTTTGGGGCGTCACGTCGGGCGTGATTGCAGGCCTTTGTGGTGCGTCGCTCGCGGTGTTTAGCCGAATAGCAACCAAGACGGTCCACCCGCTGGCTGTCACGTTTTGGGGCTTTGTTTTTGGCGGTGCGGTTATGGCAGCTATCGCGGCTCCGTGGCCGGATGTCGCCGCGGCAATGTCGCCACAGCTGCTGCTGCTGTTCCTTGGCTTTGGACTCATCCCCACAGCCGTTGCTTACATCTTATATATGCAGGGTCTGTCCATGGGGCTCGAGACATCGAAAGTTCCCGTCGTAATGTCTTTCGAGACGGTCGTCACCGTACTGGTGGGCATTGGTGTCTACGCCGAGCCCGCCGGCGCGATTAAAGTCCTGGGCATCGTGTTGGTGCTCGCGTCCATCCTGATTATGAACACCGACTTCTCCAAGCTGCGCAACAGTGTGTTTGTCGGTCATGTCATTGAGAGCATGACCTTTAAGCCCAACGCGTGGTGGACCGAAAAATCTCAGGACATGGATCTGTTTAAGGAACGCACCGGCATTGCGCTGGAACCCACCGTACAGGAAAGCCCCTGGTACTTCGTGCGATAGGGGATTGCGCGCAGGGTCTGACCTGGGGTTATCCAGCTAGCGCCGGCCTACCCAGTCCAACGTTTCGAGTACGTTAAACCCGTCAACGGTCGATTTTCACCCGCGAACGGTCTTTATACTAATTAGCAATATAAGCAACGTATAAGACGTTATAATGACCATAACGAAAAGGAGGAGGCAAGATGAATCAGATCATTCTCGCATCTCATGGCGGCCTGGCCGCAGGCGCCAAAGACACGCTCGAGATGGTTCTCGGCGACGTGTCGAACGTCCACGTCGTGTCGCTTGCTCGTGACGACAAGGAGCCCATCACCAATAAGGTTGAGGCTATGATCGCCACGTTCAACGCGGACGACACCGTCTATGTGCTGACCGATATGCTCGGCAGCTCGGTCAACAACAACATGGTCGAGCTTTCCAAGAACGGCACGAAGTTCACGGTTGTCAGCGGTTTCAACATCCCGTTGGCGCTCACGCTTGCTATGAGCCCCGCCCCCGTCAAGGGCGCCGAGCTCGCGGCCCTCATCAATGAGGCCCGCACCGGTCTGACCAACCCCAACGCACCGGTCGAGGCCGCCGCGGCTCCCGCCAAGAAGGCCAAGGCGTCCCGTCACAGCTCCGGTCCCGCCAAGATCGTCCTCGCACGTCTTGACTACCGTCTGCTGCACGGCCAGGTCGTCTTTACTTGGACCACCAAGGTTCAGGCCGAGCGCATCATCGTCGTCGACAACGCTGCCGCCAACGATGACATCAAGAAGGGCGCTCTTAAGCTGGCCAAGCCCCAGGGCGTGCGCCTGAACGTCTTCACCGTCGAGCGTGCCCTCGCCAAGATGGATAAGCTCAACACCCTCGGCGAGCGCGTCATGTTCGTCTTTGGCAACACTGCCGAGATGCTGCAGTTCTGTCAGGGCTACAAGCTCGACGCCATCAACCTGGGCGCCACCGCCAACCACGACGGTGCCGATCAGGTCGGCGGCAAGGACAGCTCCGTCTTCCTCGACGCCACCCAGAAGGCCGACGTCAACCAGCTGCTCGACATGGGCATCAAGCTCTATGTCCAGCAGACCCCTACGTATCAGAGCGTCGACATCGACGCCAAGCTGTAATCAACCAGGCTTTTGCCTGACTGAAAGGAGAAGGGTATGAATACGTTCATCAGTGCGGTGCTCGTCGGCCTCGTCGGCGTGTTCTGCATGTGGGACTCCCGCCTGCTCGGTCGTCTTAACTTCGAGCAGCCCCTCGTTGGCGCTACGCTCGTCGGTCTGCTGCTGGGCGATGTGCCCACCGGCCTTGCCGTCGGTGCCGCCGTCGAGCTCGTGTCCATGGGCCTGGTGCAGGTCGGCGCCGCCGTTCCGCCCGATATGGTCCTGGGCGGCATCGTGGCCGCTGCCTTTGCGTGCCTGACCGATGCTTCTGCCGAGACCGCCATGACGATCGCCATCCCGGTCGCCGTCCTGGGTCAGCTCCTCGGCATCGTGTTCCGTTCCATCATCGCCGCCCTCACCCATGTGGCAGATAGCGCGATCGATAACGGAAAGTTCAAGACCGCCTACCGTATGCACATCTGCGCCGGCTCCGGTCTGTACGCCATCATGTACTTCCTGCCGATCTTCCTCGCCGTCTTTGTTGGCACCGACCTGGTTCAGGCCATCGTCAACATGGTTCCCGAGTGGCTGTCCACTGGTCTTAACGTTTCGACCAAGATCATGACCGCCTACGGCTTGGCCCTGCTGCTCACCATGATGATCAAGAAGGGTATGACTCCGTTCCTGTTCATCGGTTTCCTGCTCGCCGCTTACCTCAACCTGTCCGTCATCGCGGTCGCTCTGATCGGTGTGTGCCTGGCTGTCGTCTTCATGGGCTTCAAGTTCAACGGGTCCCATGCAGCCGCCGGTGTCGATTCCGACTACGATCCGCTCGAAGACGACGAAGACTAAGGAGGAACACACTATGGCAACCGCAACCAAGGACGTGTCCCTGAACAAGAAGGTCAGCCAGTTCTTCTGGCGCTCCTGGGCCATCCAGGCCTCTTGGAACTACGAGCGTCAGATGAACATGGGCTTCCTCTACGGCATGGTTCCCACGCTCGACCGCCTCTATCCGGACGAGTCCGACCCCAAGCAGCTCGCTGCTAAGAAAGAGGCTTACCACCGTCACATGGCGTTCTACAACTGCACCCCGCAGACGAGCGCCTTTATCCTGGGCCTCACCGCCTCCATGGAGGAGGAGTACGCCAAGGATCCCGAGAACTTCAACCCCGATTCGATTAACGCGGTCAAGACCTCCCTTATGGGCCCGCTTTCCGGCATCGGTGACTCCTTCTTCCAGGGCACCATCCGTGTTATCGCCTTTGGTCTGGGCGTTCAGCTGGCTCAGCAGGGCTCCATCATGGGCCCGATCCTGGCCATGCTCATCTCCATCGTCCCCTCTGTGCTGATCACTTGGTTCGCAGCCAAGATGGGCTATCAGGGCGGCCACGAGTACCTGAGCAAGCTTCAGGGCGGCGACCTCATGGAGAAGCTCATGTATGTCTGCGGCATCGTGGGTCTTATGTCCGTAGGCGGCATGATCGCCACGCTGATCGGCGCCACCACCCCGCTGCAGTTCGCTGAGGGCACCGTCGTTATCCAGGACATCCTGGACGGCATGATGCCCCAGATGATCTCCCTTGGCCTCACCGGCCTTATGTACTGGCTCATCAAGAAGAACGTCAACACCGGTTGGCTTCTCGTGATCGCTATCGTGGGCGGCATCGCCCTCTCCGCGGCCGGCATCCTGGCCTAGTCGCGACCTTAAGCGCTTATCCGCTTTCCCCCGGGAGCCTGCCTGGCATCCCATACCCCAGGCAGGCTTCCATTCCCAAAATGCGACAATGGGACAGTCCCCTTGTCGCATCCTCAACGGGCCGGCGACTCGGTCCAAACCACGGTAACCATGCGAGCGTCCGGCAAAGTGACGCCGCAAAAATCCGAAAGGAATGTGTCAGATGTACGAGATCGACCTTAACCTTCCTAAGCAGATCGTCGCTGACGTCCTGTCCAACCACGAGATCCACAGCGTCGCTTTCGTCGGCTGCGGTGCCTCCATGTCTGATCTGTACCCCGCCAAGTACTTCCTGGCCAACAACACGGACAAGCTGAACGTTCAGATCTTCACCGCTAACGAGTTCAACTACGACACGCCTTCTTGGGTCAACGAGCACACCTTCGTGATCACCTGCTCCCTCGGTGGCTCCACGCCCGAGACCGTCGAGGCCAACAAGACCGCCAAGAAGCACAACTGCCCGGTTGTCTCCCTCACCAACAAGGCTGGCTCCGCTCTGACCGTCGACGCCGACCACGTCATCGTTCACGGCTTCCACGCCAACCATGCTGCCAAGGCCGAGAAGCCCGCCTACGCCATCGCTCTTGCTCTCGAGATCCTTCAGCAGACCGAGGGCTATGATCACTACGAGGACATGATCACCGGCCTCACCAACATCTTCGAGCTCATCCAGAACGCTGCTGAGTCCGCCAAGGGCCTGGCCAAGCAGTTCGCTCAGGACTTCAAGGACGACAAGATGGTCTACTTCATGGCCTCCGGTGCCTCCGAGAAGATGGCTTACTCTCACGCCGCCTTCCTGTTCACCGAGATGCAGTGGATCGACGCCGCCGCCTACAACACCGGCGAGTACTTCCACGGCCCGTTCGAGGTTTCCACCGAGGGTAAGCCCTACATCTTCTTCATGTCCGACGGTGCTACCCGTCCGATGGACGCTCGCGCCCTCACCTTCCTGCAGCGCATGGGCGCCAAGGTCGCTCTGATCGACGCCAAGGACTACGGCCTGGCCGACGCCGTGCCGGCAAGCGTCCTCACCTACTTCAACCCGCTGCTGCACCTCGCCGTTATGCGCGAGTACGGCAACCAGCTCGCCGAGGCCCGTCAGCACCCGCTGACCATGCGTCGCTACATGTGGAAGCTTTCCTACTAATCGCAAGTAAGTAGACCTTACGGGTTGATTGAGAGGGGATGGGGTTTGTGCCCTGTCCCCTTTTTTTGCTTTGGGGAGGGCGTGCCCGTTGCGCTGTAAAACCCCAGATAAAACCTACCAAAATAAACCTGTCCCTTTTTGGCAGGTGGGAGGAGATGCGTATGATCAAGGCAGTGCTGTTTGATATGGACGGCGTGCTGGTCGATACCGAGTGGTTCTACAACCGCCGCCGCGTGGCGTTTATGGAAGAGAAGGGGTTTCACTTTGACGAGATCCCCGATCTTTCGGGGTCTAACGAACCGGCCATTTGGGAGGCACTGGTTCCCGACGATGTCGAGCTGCGCGAGCGCCTGCGCGTAGAGTACAAGCATGTCTACAGCCCGGTCCATCCCGTTCCGTATGCCGAACTGCTTAACGAGCAGACGGCGCCGGTAATGCGTGCGCTGCGCGCGCGTGGTGTGAAGTGCGCCATCGCGAGCTCGTCCTACCGTGAGCTTATCGACGAGTTGGTGGAGATTGCCGACATTGCCGACGTGCTGGACTACACCATCAGCGGCCACGAGTGCAGCGCGTTTAAGCCCGACCCCGAGATCTACCAGCGCGCCATGGAGGCGCTGGGCGTGGAGCCCGCTGAGTGCCTGGTGATCGAGGACTCGCCCATGGGCATCGAGGCCGGCAAGCGCTCCGGTGCCCACGTCCTGGCGCTGCGTCCGCACGAGGGCGTCAACCTCGATCAATCGCGAGCCGATGCCGTTATTGATAATCTGACCGACATTTTGGCCGCTTTGTAGTGTCAATCCGCCGCGAGAAGCACGGGTTCAAACGTTTTTTGCGGTGGATTGGCTCAATTTGGTTTCGATTTTGATCCGTTTGGCTTCGATTCGGGCTAAGTGAGTAGACTTTTTGGCGTAGGCCGAGCACAAAGTGCATCTGCTCTAGTAAAACCGCAGGTCACAGGGGTGGCGGTTTTGGGTGTGCTCTGCAGGTCGCGTAAAGTCTACTCACTTGTAATTTGGGCCTTTGGTCGTGGGGGTTGCTGGTCCCGCTTTGGTTGTCGAGAGAGGGTGAATTGAAGCGCCCCCGCACGCTCCATGCTACAATCGCCGACATGCCTCACAACTAGATTTGCCTTCGAAAGGAGCCCGCGTGGCGAACGCCATCGATCAGCTCACGGACCGCGTGCTCGTGCTCGGCCGCCTTACCATCGTCCGCCGCGCCATTACTGCCGTGGCGGTCACGATTTCTGCCGTTCTCCAGACATTCCTGATCCAGGCGTTCATTCAACCCGCCGACCTGCTTCCGAGCGGCCTCACCGGCGTTGCGGTCCTGCTCGACCGCGTTACCTCGCTCGGCGGCGTTCACATCGACATCTCGCTCGGTATGCTCGCGCTCAACATTCCCGTGGCGCTCCTATGCTGGAGCGGCATTAGCAAGCGCTTCGTCATCTTCTCGATGATGCAGGTTGTGCTCTCGTCGCTGTTCCTCAACGTCCTTCACTTCGCTCCGTTTTTGGGTGACAAGATCATGCTCATCATTTTTGGCGGCGTGGTCTCGGGTCTGGGCGCTGCCATCGCGCTTAAATCCGGCGCATCCACCGGCGGCACCGACTTTATCGCGCTGTGGGTTTCCAACCACACGGGCAAGACCATCTGGGGCGTCATCTTTGGTTTCAACTGCTTTATCCTGGCGATCTTTGGTTTTATGTTTGGCTGGGACAAGGCGGCGTATTCCATCGTGTTCCAGTTTATTTCGACCAAGACCATCGACAGTTTCTATCGTCGCTACGATCGCGTGACGCTGCAGATCACGACGCGTAAGGCAGATGAGGTCATGACCGCCTATGTTGACCATTTTCAGCATGGCATTAGCTGCGCCGAGGTCATTGGCGGATACAGCCGCGAGAAGATGTACCTGCTGCACGCCGTTGTATCGACCTACGAGAGCCAGGACATTATCAAGCTGGTGTGCGACATTGATCCCGGCGCCGTGATCAATGTGTTCCACACGCTCAACTTTGTGGGCGGCTGGTGGGGCGGTCATGTCGACGAGCCCATGCCCACGGCCGTTCCCGATCCCGACAAGCCCGCACGCATGGCCAGCAGGCAGGCGCGCCTCAGCGAGCAGGACAGCCTGCAGCAGGACGACGGCAAGTAGGGTTTTGGCATTTTACCGGCCCGGCGCAACCCTTCCGTATGAGCCCCACGAAAGCCCCGTTGCTTTCGAGGGACTTTCGTTTGCCCAGATAAAACCTGCCAAAATGAAGCTGTCGCTTTTTGGTAGGGAGGGTGTATCGTTTTATCAATATGAGGTAACATGAAACTAGACGTTATATACGTATTAGTTATTTCAATATTTCGATAAGAGTGATTAGATATGCCTACGCCCAAAAATGCACCGCTTTACCAGCAGATTTATGACGAAATCAAGGACGCGATCGAGAAAGGTGTTTATGCACCCAAGGAGCGTATTCCGTCCGAGCTTGAGCTAGCCGAGCAGTACGACGTGAGCCGCATTACGGTGCGCCGCGCCGTCGAGGAGCTGTGCTCCGATGGCTACCTGGTTAAGCAGCAGGGCCGTGGCACCTTTGTCTCCACGCCGCACATCAACCGCCAGTTCCACGCTTCGACGCTGCAGACGTTTACCGCGCTGTGTGCCGATAATGACATGAAGGCGGGCGCGCATGTGGTCGATCGCCAGATTGTGCCGGCACGTCAAAACGAGATGGAGTTCTTTGGCCTGCAGAAGGACGCGCTGCTGCTGCACATCAAGCGCGTGCGTACGGCCGACGGCGAGCCCATTTTTGAGGAGAACATCTTTGTGCCGTTTGACGCCTACCGTGAGCTGTTGACGGCCGATCTTGAGGACAAGTCGATTTTTTCCGAGGTCGAGCGTGTTGGCGGAACGCCGATTGTCTCGGTTGGCTACCGCACGGTCGAGGCCGTTCGTGCCAATACCGAGCAGGCGGCCGAGCTGGGCATCGCTCCGCACGATCCACTGCTCAACCTGCGTGCCGGCTTTATCGGCCCCAATGGCGAGCCGGTCCTGATGGGTAAGCAGTACTACGTGGGATCGCGCTACGTTATGGTCATGTAGGGTTGGTTCCGCCGTTCTGACGAACGGCGGATCTGTCGACGCTGCAAACGCCCCTAAGCGGCAATCTGACGTTCAATCGTCGGTCGCGTACCGAAGTACGCTTCCCTCCTCTTTCACGTCACCTTGCTCGCTTAGGGGTGTTTTCGCTGACTTATGCTCAACCAGCGACGTTTCCGTGCTTGTCAAGATAGTCATTGGGGACGTTCTTAAATGGCTAGTCATTCAAGAACGTCCCCAATGACTACCCGCAGAATGAGCGTGGCCGACAGCCGCGCGGCACCGGTCCGCGTGGCGGCGTATAATCGGCGGCAGATGATTCTGACGTTAGGAAACCATGACCGATAGCATGCAGCAGATGGCGCTCGACACGCTCGGCGCCTATTTTGGCTACACCTCGTTTCGCCCGGGACAGGATCGCATGGTGGATGCGATCCTTGCCGGCCGCGATGCGCTCGGCGTTATGCCCACAGGCGCCGGCAAGTCCATTTGCTACCAGGTGCCTGCGCTTATGCTGCCCGGCATCACCTTTGTGGTGAGCCCGTTGCTGTCGCTTATGGAGGACCAGACCCGCGCGCTGCTCGCGGCGGGTGCGCGCCCCAGTTATCTCAACTCCAGTCTTACCCCGGCTCAGCAAAATACCGTGCTCAAGCGGGCGCGCGAGGGCCGTTATCAGCTTATGTATGTGGCGCCCGAGCGCCTGCTCGAACCGCGCTTTCTGGCCTTTGCGCAGGAGGCCGCGGCCGAAGGTGGCATTGGCGTTCCACTCGTGGCCATTGACGAGGCCCACTGCGTAAGCCAATGGGGCCAGGATTTCCGTCCCGCCTACCTGCAGATTCGCGAGTTTATCGATTCGCTGCCGCGGCGCCCGATCGTGGCGGCGTTTACCGCCACGGCGACCGAGCGCGTGCGCGCCGATATCCAGCAAATGCTCGGCCTGCAAAACCCGGCGACCGTGGTGACGGGTTTTGATCGCAAGAACCTCTACTTTGGTTGCGAGGAGATGGGCGACAAGGCCAAGGCCGCGTGGGTGCGTGACTACGTGATCGCGCATTCGAGCGAGAGCGGCATCGTGTATTGCTCGACCCGCAAGACGGTCGACGCGCTGGCCGCGGAGCTTGCCGAGGCACTGGGCCCCAGCGGCATTCGCGTGGGCCGCTACCATGCCGGCATGGGCAACGACGCCCGCCGCCAGAGTCAGCGTGCCTTTATCGACGACGACATCCAGGTGATGGTTGCTACCAACGCCTTTGGCATGGGCATCGACAAGCCCAACGTGCGCTACGTGATTCACAACAACGTGCCCGAGAGCATCGAGGCATACTACCAGGAGGCGGGCCGCGCTGGCCGCGATGGCGATCCGGCCAGCTGCCATCTGCTGTGGAACGGTAACGATTTTCGCATGCGCCGCTTTTTGATCGACCGCGGCGATGCGGCCGACGAGGCGCTTGACGACGAGCAGCGCGCGTGGGCGCTCCAGAACCGTTATCGCCTGCTCAGCCAGATGGAGGGCTACTGCAATACCACCGGCTGCCTGCGCGAATACATGCTGCGCTACTTTGGCGACGAGGCGGCGGCCGAGCATGCGGCAGCCGCCGCGGGCGGCACGGCAGACGACGCCGAGGGCTGCGGCAACTGCAGCAACTGTCTCACGCAGTTCGACGTCGAGGACGTCACCGATATGGCCCGCGCCGCTGTGCGCTATGTGGCCACGCGTCCCATGCGCTTTGGCAAGTCGCTGATCGCCGATGTGCTCCACGGCGGCAACACCGAGCGCATTCGCCAGATGCATCTGGACGAGGACCGCGGCTACGGTGAGCTGTCGAGCGAATCGGTCGGGTGCATCAAGGATATCATCGGCCAGCTGTGCGGCCGCGGCTATCTGGCCACCTCGCAGGGGCAGTACCCGGTCGTGGGCCTGGGCCCGCGCGCCGGTGAGGTCGAGGACGAAGCGTTTGCCTTTACCGTTAAGCGTCGCGCGTCCAAGCGCAAGGCCTCGGCCCGCGCCCGCCGTGCGGTGGATCTGCTGCGCGAGGAGGCCGAGCTGGATCAGCGCCCACGCGTGGGTGACGATGCTGAGCTGTTCGAGTGCCTGCGTGCCCTGCGCAAGGAGATCTCGACCGAGTTGGAGATGGCGCCGTATATGGTCTTTTCCGACAAGGCCCTGCGCGGCCTGTGCCGCCTGCGTCCGCGGACGCGCGACGAGCTCATTCAGGTCAACGGCATTGGCGAGAAAAAGGCCGACGCCTTTGGCGAGCAGTTTATGGCGGCGATTGAAGAGTTTGAGTCCGAGCATGCACGGGATGGAGCGTAACGATGGTAGCCGATAGCAAGACCGAACGTTCCGAGCGAGCCGAGGCATCCGCCGTGCCGCTGTACCAGCAGGTCATGGACGACCTAAAGGGCGAGATCGCGCGCGGCGTGTACGCTGCCGGCTCGCGCATTCCTTCCGAGATGGAGCTCGCGAAGTCCTACGGCGTGGGGCGCGTCACCGTGCGTCGCGCCATCGAGGAGCTGTCGCGTGCGGGGTATCTCAACCGCCAGCAGGGGAGGGGCACCTTTGTGTGCGCTCCCAAGCTCAAGCGCAAGATTCGCCAGAAGGGTGACGTCCAGAGCTTTACTGAGGGTTGTGCCGCCAACGACATGGTGCCGGGTGCGCGTCTGGTGTCGCGCGCGGTGGTCGCGGCGACGCACGAGGATGCGGCGTTCTTTGGCGTGGAGCCCGGCTGCGAGCTCATCGTGGTCGAGCGCGTGCGTACGGCCGACGGCATCCCCGTCATGCTTGAGAACAACGCCTTTGTGCTCGCCGACCATCCCTACCTGCAGACGCTTGCCGACAAGGGCCTCACGGACAATTCCATCTTTGCGCTCGTTGCCGAGCATTCGGGCCGTGCGCCGCTCAAGTCCGACCCCTGCACCGTGGAGATTGCGCTTGCCGATGCTCAAGCGGCCCCACTGCTGGAGGTGCCGGTCGGCGAGCCGCTCTTCTATATGGAGGCGTACTTTACCGATGAGGACGAGCGCCCCTTGCTGCTCGGACGCCAAAAGATCGTGGGCTCGCGCTACGTGTTCGACATCTAACGTCCATAGATAGAACAACATAAAACAACTTTGGTGAAATGACTTCACGGGCGTTATTACACGTGTTATAAATAGGACAACATAGAACGACCGCAGGTACGAGCTGTCGTCGTTCAAAACCGCCGCACAAGGAGGGGCATCACCATGAATGCACACGATCTGATTCAGGAAATTATCGAGCGCAAGGGCAAGATTGAGAATGTCTTTTGGATCGCCTGCGGCGGTTCGATGATTGACCTGATGCCGGCCAACGAGCTGCTCAAGCGCGAGGCCACCACGTTTACCTCGACGGTCTACACGGCACGCGAGTTTTGCCTGATGGCTCCCAAGAGTCTTGGCGAGAAGTCGCTCGTCATCGCCTGCAGCCACAGCGGCAACACGCAGGAGGTCGTCGACGGCTGCGAGATGGCGTTGGCTTCCGGCGCCGAGGTCGTCGCCATGACCGACTGCGAGGGCTCCAAGATCGACAACGGCAAGTGGACTACCTGGGTCTATCCGTGGGGCGAAGGCGTGCCGCAGGCCGAGGTCCCGCAGGGCATCGGCGCCCTGATGGCTGCCGAGCTGCTCGACCAGCAGGAGGGTTACGAGGCGCTTGCCGACATGTACGCCGGCCTTAAGCAGATGGATGCGCTGCTGCCCGCCGCCCGCGAGAAGGTCAACGCCGAGCTGGGCGCCCGCTTTGCCGAGCTCTGCCAGCAGCACAAGTTCTTCTATATCCTGGGCTCTGGCCCCAACTTTAGCCAGACCTACGCCATGGCCATCTGCTCGCTCATGGAGATGCAGTGGCAGCACTGCTGCTACATCCACTCCGGCGAGTACTTCCACGGCCCGTTCGAGGCCACCGAGCCCGGTGTGTTCTACTTTGTGCAGCTTGGCGCGGGCGAGTGCCGCCCCATGGAGGAGCGCGCTCTTGCGTTCCTCAACACGCACACCGATACGATTATGGTGCTCGATGCGCTCGAGTACGGTGTGGGCGAAGTGCCTGCCAGCGTGCGTTCGTATCTGGAGCCGATCTTCTTCTACAACATGAGCTGCGAGCTGCGCGCCGCCCGCGGCAAGGTCTTCGACCACAGCCCCGAGGTTCGTCGCTACATGGGCATTGAGCAGTACTAATATACCGGGAATAACCTCTCACGACGGGGTCTGCGCTGCGCGCGGGCCCCGTTTTGCGTTGCGGCGGCCGGATTCGTGTCTGCGCGAAAACGAAGGTGAATACTTTTCCGCGAAGTGAACGACCTATTTTGGACCCCCGAAGCATCCACACTTTTTGACGCCAAAACTGCAGGGAAAACTCGGCGAAACCGCAGGAAGCGGCGTCTGAAAAGTGTCGATGCTTCGGGGGCTCGTTTTTGCTCGTTCACTTCGCGGAAAAGTATTCACCTTCGATTCGCGAGGGCACTGTGTGAGTCAAAAAAGCGGGCCGCGCCGGGGATTTCCGGCACGGCCCGCTTGGTATCGCGCTTCGATTCGCAAGGTTGCGGCAGCCAGCGGCCTACTTTGCGTCGTAGGCCTCGGCGTCCCACCAGTCGAGCTGGGCGATGTTGTCGCGGATGTGCTGGCAGCTCTTGTGGAAGCCCTCGAGCTCGTGCTCGGACAGGTCGAGCGTATAAACCTCCTCGACGCCCTCGGCGCCGATCACGCACGGCAGGGAGGTAAAGATGCCCTCCTCGCCATACTGGCCGGTCATGAGCGTGGAGGCGGAAAGCACGGCGTGCTCGTTGTGCAGCACGGCGGCGCAGACGCGCGCGGCGGAGTTGGCGACGGCGTACTCGGTGCACTGCTTGCCCTGGTAGGTCACATAGCCGCCCTTGCGCGCGAGCTCCTCGACCTCCATGTGGTCAAAGGCGTACTTGTCGGGGTTCTCGGCCTGAAGCTCGTTGAGGCTCTTGCCGGCGATGGTCGCGGCCTTAAAGGCAGCCAGCTGGCTAAAGCCGTGCTCGCCGATCATGTAGGCGTCGATGGACTTGGGGCTCACGCCGACCTTCTTGGAGATCTCGGTGCGCAGGCGGGCGGAGTCCAGACCGCAGCCCGAGCCGATGATCTTCTTGGGATCGTAGCCGGTCAGGTGCCACAGCTCGGTGCACACGACGTCGCAGGGGTTGGAGATGCTTACGAAGATGCCGTCGAAGCCGGCGTCGACGATGCGTTTGGCAAAGGTGCGGGCGGCGTCGGTGGTAAAGAACAGCTCGCCGTCACGGTTGCCGGCGGCCAGCGCGACCTTGCCGGCAGCGTTGACGATGACGTCGCAGCAGGCCAGCTCCTCGTAGTGGTCGTAGCAGTTGACGATCTTGGTGTTATACGGGACAAACGAAAGGGAGTCGCGCAGGTCCTGGACCTCGGACGCCACCTTGGCCTCGTTGATATCGCACAGGTACAGCTCATCGGCAATGCCCTGCATGAGCAGGCTGTTGGCGACATGTGCTCCTACGTGGCCCTGGCCGACCACACCGATCTTACGCGTCTGGTACATATATGTATCCTTTCGGCCGAGTTTTTCGCGTCGAACCATTGTAGCGTCCTGCTACCACTTTGCTAGGCTAAAGTGCAGTAGATTGTTGGGACATGCCTTAATTTCTACTTTTGGGGCGTTTTGGGCCGCTGGCGGCATCGCTGGTCGATGTGCTCGCGCGGATGGGGCCGCTCGTTGTACCATAGCTGCAACTGACTCGTAAGGAGCATCCATGCCCATTCGCATTCCCGACGCCCTCCCTGCCGTTGCGCAGCTCGAGAGCGAGAACATCTTTGTCATGACCGAGTACCGCGCGCTGCACCAGGACATCCGCCCGCTGCGCGTGCTCATTCTCAACCTCATGCCCACTAAGATCGCCACCGAGACGCAGATCATGCGCAAGCTCTCCAACACGCCGCTACAGGTGGAGGTGGACCTGCTGCGCACCAAGACGCACGAGGCCACGCACGTGAGCGCTGGCCACCTGGAGACGTTCTACCGCACGTTCGACGACATCCGCGACATCCACTACGACGGCCTGATCATCACGGGCGCGCCGGTGGAGCAGATGCCGTTCGAAGAGGTCGACTACTGGCCCGAGCTCTGCCAAATCATGGATTGGTCCACCACGCACGTACACTCCACGCTGCACATTTGCTGGGGCGCGCAGGCTGGCCTGTACCACCATTACGGTATTCAGAAGTACGATTTACCGGCCAAGGCGAGCGGCGTGTTTGAGCATCATCTGGTGAAGCCGCAGAGCCCGCTGGTCCGTGGCTTTGACGACCGCTTCTATGCCGTTCACTCGCGCAACACCGATGTGCGCCGCGAGGACGTGGAGGCCGAGCCTCAGCTCGAGGTCGTGGCCGTGTCCGACGAGGTGGGCCTGTACATCGTCAAGTCGGTCGACAGCCGCCGCTTCTTTGTCTTTGGCCACCCCGAGTACGACACCGACACGCTGCGCCTGGAGTACGAGCGCGACGTGAAGCGCGGGCTCAACCCGGAGGTGCCGGCGCATTACTTCCCAAACGACGACCCCACGGCCGAGCCGCGCAACGTCTGGCGCAGCCAGGCTCAGCTGCTCTACACCAACTGGCTCAACTACTACGTCTACCAGACCACGCCTTACGACCTGGCCCGAGCAGGCGAGGAGCACTGGGCCGTCGGGAGGTGCGCCAGCCGTTAGGCGCTGATGATGTGGGGTAGCGGCAGGTCGTGGGCGTCGGTGGGAACGTGGTCGACACGCTGCTCGTCAAAGGCGATGCCGATGATTTGGCATGCGGGCGAGAGCGTGGGCAGGTAGCGGTCATAGCAGCCGCCGCCGTAGCCCAGACGTGCGCCGGTGCGGTCGAAGGCTACGAGCGGCACAACGATCATGTCGAGTGCCTCGGCAGGTACGATAGGGAAGCGGTCGCTGTCGATGTCCGTAGCCGCGAAGGCCCGCGTGGGATGGGCGATGAACGGAGCCGTGCCGACGTCACCGGTGGCGACCGCTCGCATGCACATGCGCTGGCCGCAAGCCGCGGTGTCAGCTGCCGAGAGCATGCACGGATAGGCCACCTGCCAGCCACGGTCGGCGGCAGCGGTGGCAAAAGCGGCAGGATCAACCTCGGAGCCCATGACGGCATAGACGGCAACGGTGCGCGGCGCCGCGGGGTCCGAGCGCCCCAGCAGCTCAACAAGCCGGGCGCAGATAGCGGCAGACTTAGCCGCCCGCACATCCGGTTCAATAGCATCGCGCCGAGCAATCACCGCCCGCCGCAACTCAGCCTTATCCATCCCAGCCTGCCTTCTTCCAAACCTACCAAAAAGGGACAGGTTTATTTTGGCAGGTTTTATCTGGGCAAACGCGACGGACTTACCCAAAACCACCACAAAGGTGCCTGTCCCCTTTGTGGTGGTTTGGCTCTACGCGTAAACGCTATAACGCCGCGGCGATTGCTTCAGCTACAAACTTATTGAGTGACTCGCCCTTTTTAGCGGCTGCCAACGCGGCCTGTTTATGGAGTTCAGAGCCTGTCCTTACATTAAACGAGCCCTTGAAAGCCCGCTCGGGCTCCTTGCCCTTTTCCGCGCAAAACTCAAGATAGTCGTCAACGGCGTCGTGGAAGCACTGCTCCACCTCTTCGACTGTAGAGCCCTCGAACACAATTGCGTCCCTAATGCCTGCGACCATGCCCGTTAATACATGCTGCTCGGCATCGAACTCGACCGGGGCAAAGTAGCCCTTGTAAGCTAAAACGTTACTCATGGCAGCCTCCGACATCCTGTAGAAAACGAACAATGTTTCGAATGGTGCCCGCCGTCAACTCATCAGATGGGTGGGGCGCATGCATTACGAACATCCTGCCGTCCGATGGCCTGTAAAAGCGAATGCGCGATCCGGATGTCTTGCCCTTGCTGTCCATCTCAAAGCCATATGACGTCATAACTTTAAGAAAGTCGGCAAATCTATACGTCGAAGGGCAACTGAGCAGTTGAGCAATAAGTTTATCGACCCGGGTCATCTCGGCCTCACATTCTGCAACTACATTCTAGTTGCAATCTGACGCTGATGCAAGCAACCCTACTATAGAACATATGTACGTATAGAACAAGCGTTCGTACCACCACAAAGGTGCCTGTCCCCTTTGTGGTGGTTTTTGCTGAAGGGCGGGTGTCTGCGACGGTTTATCTCGATCTGTAACAGTAACTCGGCAAAAATGGGCCTAGCTGTTATAGATCGAGACAAAGAGCCGGCGACATTCAGAATTATCTCGATCTGTAACATCTGGAGCCGATATTGCCGCCTAGATGTTACAGATCGAGACAAAACTGGTGGGACGGTCTGAGCTGGCCCGCCCAAGCGGCGGAAAAGAAAAGGTAGATTTTCGGGCATGTCCCAAAAATCTACCCTTGCTGTGCGTTAGGCCAGCAGGTCGATGACGTTAAAGCCGGCGTTGCTCTTGGCGATGACGTCGCGGCCGCCAAAGACGCAGGTGGGCGACACGGCTGCGATGCGCGTCACATCGGCGCCGAGCGAGCGAAGCTCAGCGGGCGTGGCCGCGAGCATCTGGGCGCGGCGCTCCTCGCGCGCGTGCGGATCGAGCCCGGCCAGGTAGGTCGTATTGCGGCGCTTGGTGAGCGCGTACGGCTTCACGGGCGCGTCCATGCCGCTCACGCAGCTCACGATAAAGCCCTCGAAGGCGGCCTCGTCGGGCTCAAAGCTGCCGAGCCATGCGCCCGCGCGTTCCATGCGCTCAATCGAAGGATCGACCGCCGGGTCGCGGTAGGTGTAGAACGCCGTCTGGCGCTCGCCGGCCGCGCGGAATCCGCATCCGTACGCACCGCCCTTCACGCGGATCTCGTTCCACAGGTAGTCGTAGGAGAGCGCGTTGGCGGCAACCGCCCAGGCGCCCGTCACGTCAATGCCCAGACGGCGCGGGTCGCACGCGCGCGCAGCAAAGCAGATGTCGCTGGGGATGACGAAAGCCTCGTGACGGTCGCGCGGCTCCGGCACCACGAGCGCGTTGCGGCCGGCATCGGCGCCGTCACCCGCGTCAAGCCCCAGGTCGCCCGCGGCATCCCAGTACGCGTCAAAGTCCTCATCGCTGCCGGTAAAGCTCGCCATGCAGCCATCGGCCACAAAGATGCGGTCTGCTAGCTCGGCAAGCTTGGCGCGCAGGTCGTCCAGTCGCTCGTCAAAGTGCTCGAGCAGATCGCGCAGGAACAGGTAGAAGTCCACGCCCGAAAGCTGCTCGCGAACCACGGCCGAAGGTGAGCTGTAGCTCATCGCGCGACCGAGCGCCGCCGAGTGACCATTGTTGATAAAGCCCTGCTCAAGCCCAATGCGAATCTGCGTGAGCACGTCGCGCACGCGGTCGGCGTCAGCATCGAGCAACAGCGTGCTCGACCACACCTCGCGCGGCAGGCTCGCCAGCGCGTCGATCTTTTCGGACAGGGCGCCGGCGCTCACTAGCAGGTAGGGGCGCACGCCGTCCACGTCGGGCTGCGTCATGACCTCGGTCGTAAAGCTCAAAAAGCCCAGCTTGCCGGCGAGGAGGTTGTCGAGTTCCTCGGCCGAATGCTCGCGCGTGGGCAGCTGCTTGAGCAGGCGGCAGAGCAGCGTCACGTAGGGCAGGTCCTCAAATGCGACGCAGCTCAGGTCGAAGTACTGCATGGCGTAGGCCAAACGGTTGGTGGGGATGCCGTGGCGCAGGCAGGGGATGGGCGCGGTCGTGTCCACGACCAGCGGCGGCTCGGGGCGCGCCTCGCCAATGTCGGACACGTGCAGGCGCGGCAGCGTGGCCTTGGCCTCGGGCGTGTCCTCGGCTTCCTGCGCGGCACGCAGCGCGGCTGTGCGCTCGACCACGTCCGCCAGCTCGACATCGGTCATGACATCGCGCTTTGCAGCCAGCTCGGCGGCCTCGGCACCCTCCGCGCCCTCGGCGGCGTCCACCGGCACCAGCTCGACCAGCGCCATATGGTCGTTCTGGAGCACGAGCTCGCGCAGCAGGTCCTCAAAGTAGCTACCGTTCAGCTCGCCGCGCAGCTCCTCGTACACCGGGCCGTACTTGAGCGCCAGCGTCGCAGCGTCGTCATCGTAGAGCCACGTGCTCAGCGCGTCGCACGCAATAGCCACGCCGTCGGCGATACCGTAGTCGCGCTGGCGAAGGTCGTATTCGTTGCTGCTGATGATGGCCTCCAGGCGCTCGCGCGGAACGCCGTGCTCACACAGGTCGCGGCAGGCGTCCTGGAACACGCGACGCAGCTCGCGCGCCACGCCGGGTTGCGCGTTTTGCAGCATGATGAGCTCGTAGGGCTGCAGGCTCTCGGCCGCGGTGTAGCTCACCACGTTGCCGCCCAGGCCGGCGGCAAGAATGGCCTTCTTAACCGGCGCTTCGTTGGAACCCAGCAGCGCCTCGAACAGGATATCCGCCGCGATTGTGCGCTTGCGGTCGAGCGCGCTGCCCAGTACAAGACCCAGGCCCACCAGGGCGTTCTCGGGCGTGGTGGCCATCTCGACGCGCTGATACTCGCAGGTCACGGGCGCCTGCACGCCCAGCGGATTGGGTGCCAGCGTGGACGGGTCCTCGCCGGCGGCAACGGCTGCGTCCATGCGGCGGCTCGCGGCACTCGGCTGCGACAGATAGCGCTCGTCCAAAAAGGCCAGCGCGCGGTCCACGTCCAGGTCGCCGTAGAGCGTGATGTAGGAGTTGGAAGGATTGTAGTGGCGCGCGTGCGTATCCAGGAACTGCTCGTAGGTGAGCGCGGGAATCGCGCGCGGGTCGCCGCCGCTCTCGTGCGCATAGGCGGTGTCGGGATAGAGCGCGGCGTTGACGGCGTCGTCCAGCACGCTCATGGGGTCGGACAGCGCGCCCTTCATCTCGTTGAACACTACGCCGTTATAGCGCAGTGTGCCCTTGCGCAGGCTCGCGGAGCTGTCGTCGCCCTCGCTCTCGGCGCCCTCCGGCAGGTCCAGCTCGTAGTGCCAGCCCTCCTGCTCAAAAATGGTGGGCTTGGTGTAGATGGCTGGGTTGAACACCGCATCCAGGTACACGTCCATCAGGTTGTACAGGTCCTGCTCGTTGGTGGTGGCAACGGGGTAGATGGTTTTGTCGGGGTAGGTCATGGCGTTGAGGAACGTCTGCATGGAGCTCTTGATCAGGTCGACAAACGGCTCCTTGACGGGGAACTTAGCCGATCCGCACAGCACCGAGTGCTCAAGAATATGGAACACGCCGGTGGAATCGGCCGGCGGCGTCTTAAAGCCAATGGCAAAGGCCTTGTTTTCGTCGTCGCACGCCAGGTACAGCAGGCGAGCGCCCGAGGCGATGTGGCGCAGCACGTAGGCGTCCGAGTCGAGCTCGGGCACGGTCTCGCAGCGCTCGACGGCAAAGCCGTGGCAGGTGGTACCGGGTGCCAGCAGCGCGGCAGCAGCGGCGCGCGGATCGGTTGAGGTGGTGGGCATATGCAGTCTCCTTTGACGCCCCAGCGGGGGCGAATCGAGTCGAATCCTCGAGAGTATACCCATATGGGGCCGCGGTTCTGCGGCGAACTGGAGACGATGTGGGTGGACTAGCCTAGCTAGGTTAATAACGAATGCCGCGGGTAGCCGCTGCACCCCGCTAAAGTGAAATAACACCCCGTTTACCGAATCATTTAGGAAATATATGGACTCCTAAAAAGTTCTAATACAATATAAGTCATCTATCTATAAGCTGCTGATTCCTTGCAAAGGTATGGTTGATATGGTTGAAGCAAATAGCGTTATCCCCCTGTACAAACAGATTGTCCGTGCGCTCTCTGATTCGATCGCCAACGGCACGTACCGTCCGGGAGATAAGCTTCCGACCGAGGCGGAGCTCATCGAGCAATTTGGCGTGAGCCGAATAACGGTTCGCTCCGCAATTAAAGAAATGGAAGATGCTGGGCTTGTTGAGAGGGCCCGCGGCAAGGGCACGTTCGTTTCGTCGGACACACAGATGTATGCCGCGGACGACCGTGAGAGCTTTACCCATTCGTGCCAGCTTGCGGGAAAACAGGCGTCTACCAGGGTTCTCGCAATGGGCTGGGACTTCCCAAGCCTGCGAGACGCGAAGTTCCTGGGCGTAGACGATACCCAAAAGGTATTGCGTAGTTGTCGTCTACGCCTTGCGGATGACAAGCCCACGATGCTGGAAACCAATAGCTATTCCGCTGCGCTTTCCTTTTTGGAGCATGAATCCCTCGAGGATTCGCTGATGGCGGTACTCGATCGCCAGGGGATCAAGATGGGCCCCAATACGCGTACGCTCGAGGTCTGCTATGCGAGCGAGCTCGAGGCGGCATACCTTAACGTGGAGCTGGACTCTCCACTGCTTCTGTTTGTCGATAGACGTTATGCTCCAAGCGGCGAGCCGCTTTTCATCTCCCGTCAGGTGTACTGCACCGAGCGACTGAAGTTCTATTTGTAAATTAGAGATAGATTGGTCAATTTACCGACCAATTGCTACCGTTCGCGGATTTGGAAAATAGACACACCGCGTAGGGTAGATTGCTAATATACTTTGTTATGACAATATAGTACGTCTTATTGATATTGGAGAACTATGAATAAGATATTGCTAGCGAGTCATGGTTATCTCGCCCAAGGTATGAAGAGCTCTCTCGAGATCCTGATGGGCGCCAACGACCGAATCGAGTGTCTGTGCGCCTATGTCGATGACGACACGAGGGATGTCGCAGCGCTTATCGATGCTTGGATGGAGTCGAAGGACCCTGCCGACTCTTGGTTTGTCGTGACTGACATCTTTGGCGGCTCTGTAAACAACGAATTCATTCAGAGGCAGACCGCCGGATCGTTTACGTTGATCACCGGAATGAACTTGCCGCTGCTGGTGGAAATGGCTACACAGCTGGACTCCCTGGATGCGGACAAGGCCAAAGCTGCGGTCGAGGGATCACGTTCGTTTATCGTGCTTTGTGAGGCGGCGGACATGCTTGCCGATGTCGAAGAAGAAGAGTTCTAGTTAGTTCTGGTTCGAGCCCTAGCTAAGGGTCACGCCTGTCATTACCTTTATTACGTGCGGAGATGATTACGATGATTAAGCTTACGAGAGTTGATTACCGATTGATTCACGGCCAGGTCGCCATGTCTTGGACGCATGCGCTGGATGTCGATTGCATCCTGTGTGCCAGCGACGCCGTGGCAAAAGACGACATGAGAAAAGCCGCATTGAGGCTAGCTCGTCCCAACGGCGTGAAGCTCGTCATAAAAGACGTAAACGCTGCTATCGAGGCGCTCAACAGCGGCGTCACCGACAAGTATTCGCTGTTTATCATTGTCGAGACGATTGAGGATGCCTATCGCCTTGCTAAGGGTTGCAAAGACATCAAGGAGATCAATCTGGGCGGAACTCGAAAGTCTCCCGAGACCACGCTTCATCCGACCCCCGCGATTTTTGCGACCGAAACCGATGCCGAGCATATCCAAGAGCTTGTGAACGATGGCGTGGTTATCGAAATCCGTCAGGTTCCCAATGACTCAAAGGTACTTGCCAAGGACGTTTTCTAGCTGGAAACATGCCATTGTCTAGCATTTATTAACCAGGTCCTCCTTTCTTAAGCCCGTCGATCATTTAATCGGCGGGCTTTTTATTAAAGAAAAATCAAAAAAAATCTGAAATAGCTCTTGCATAGTTAGTTATATAAAGTATTATAACGTCATGGGATGAATGAAGGGTTCATCCAAGTGAGTTAGGAGTAAGGGATGTTCAATTTCGATGAGCCTCGTTACGAGAAGGTTGTGAGCGATGCCCTCGCTCTCCGTCCTCAGATTGAGGCTGCCGTGGACAAGGTCTGCGAGCAGGGTTATTCCAACATCTTCTTCATCGGCTGCGGCGGCACCTGGGCCCACACGCTCCCGATGAAGTATTGGGTCGAGACCACCACGGCCGACGTCGACGTCCACTGCGAGATTGCCGCTGAGTTCCTCGCATGCCCGCCCAAGACCTTCAACAAGGACTCGGTCTGCGTCTTCTCCACCCGTACCGGCACCACCCCCGAGATCATCGAGGCCGCCAAGTTCTGCCAGGAGCAGGGCGCCCGCACGCTGATGTATGTCTCCAACGACAACACCCCGGCCACTGAGTACGCCGATTACAAGTTCTTCAGCTTCGCCGAGGACGACGTCCTGTGCGAGGCCATCTACACCTACCAGATTACGCTGGTCGCCCGCTTCCTCAAGAACGCCGGCGCCTTCCCCAAGTACGACACCTTCATGGAGGAGTTCGGCAACATCGCTCCGTACCTCATCAAGGCCAAGGACGCTCAGGACGAGCGCTGCGCCGCCATGGCCGAGGACTTCAAAGACACCGACTACCACATGGTGATTGGTTCCGGCATGCTCTGGGGTGAGGCCTACGACTACGCTATGTGCATTCTCGAGGAGATGCAGTGGATCAAGACCAAGTCCATCCACGCCGCCGAGTTCTTCCACGGCACCATCGAACTGTGCGAGGAGGGCACGAGCCTCATCATGCTCTACGGCGAGGACGACACCCGTAAGCTCATGGACCGCGTGGACAACTTCACTCACATGCTCGCCGACGAGAAGGGCGTCCATGTCCGCGTGAACAAGTTCGACACCGCCGAGGTCGAGCTGCCGTTCAGCGACCCCGAGTTCCGCAAGATCGTCTCCCCGATGGTCACCTACACCATCACCGAGCGTCTGAGCTGCCATCTCGAGCACGTCCGTAACCACCCGCTCACCACGCGTCGTTACTATCACCAGATGAACTACTAATCCTCTCAAATTGCTGCGGTTGTCTGCAGGCGAGCTGCGCAGAATGCCTCGCCTGCAGACCTGTTTCTGGGGTTGATCGAAATGGTTGTCCAGTATCTTCTAGTTGCACTGGTCGCATTTATTGCGTCCATGGACGAGCAATTATTTGGCATTACGATGCTTGGTCGTCCGCTGTTTACGAGCCTGTTCGTTGGCTTGATCCTTGGCGATGTCCAGCAGGGCGTTATCGTCGGCGCTGCTTTGGAGTCCATGTTCATGGGCGCCATCATGGTCGGTGCGGCGGTTCCTCCCGAGGTCTATGCCTCCGGCGTGCTTGGCTGCGCGTTTGCCGTCATTACGGGTACGAGCACGGCAACTGCCGTCGCACTCGCCCTTCCCGTCTCCGTCTTCCTTCAGGTGTGGCGCAACTTCTGCTATGCCGTTCCGGGTGCCTTTGCCTGCAAGAAGATCGAGACCGCTCTGGCAAATCGTGATCTTGCCAAGGCGAATCTGTACCATCTGACCATCGTGCCGCTGTCGATTGGCATTCCGTCTGCACTGCTGGTGTTTTGCTCGCTGTTCTTTGGTGTCGACCTCATCAACAATGCGCTTAACGCTATTCCGCAGTTTGTGATGGACGGCCTCAACGTTGCGTCCGGCGTCATGGTCTGCATCGGCTTCGCACTTCTTATTAGGACCATGGGCGATAACAAGCTGCTTCCTTGGCTGTTCCTGGGATTCATTATGGTCATCTACCTCAAGATGGACGTTATCGGCGTCGCCGCAGCTGCCATTTGCGTCGCACTGCTCCTGGCCTTCCGCGAGGGCTCGTCCGGTCCGCAGACGGTTGCCGAGGATGAAGAGGAGGACTTCTAATGGCTACCCAGAACACCGATCTCAAAGAGGCCAAGAAGGACGCGATTATGACTCCCGATATGTATCGGAGCATGTTCCTTCGCCAGTTTACGAGCCAGTGCTCGCAGTCGTACGACAAGATGATGGCAATGGGCTTCATGTACACCATTCAGAAGCCCCTGCGGAAGATCTATCCCAACGACGACGATTACTATGCGGCGCTTGATCGCCATACCGAGTTCTTTAACATCACGCCTCATGTGCTTCCGTTTGTAGCCGGCCTTACGGTTTCGATGGAAGAGCAGGCGGCTGCCGATAAGAACTTCGACACGTCCTCGATTAACGCCATGAAGGTCGGCCTCATGGGACCGCTTTCCGGCATTGGCGATTCGTTCTACTGGGGTACGTTCCGCGTGGTCGCCGCCGGCATTGGCATCGGCATCGCGTCGACGGGCAACCCGCTCGGCCCCATCGTGTACGCGCTCATCTACTCCGTGATTAACTTTGCAACGCGTATCGTCGCCGCCCATCTGGGATACGACCTGGGAACCAAGTTCCTGCAGCAGTCCGAAGAGAACAACCTTATGTCTCGCATGACGCATGCTGCCGGTGTCCTCGGAATGACCGTTATCGGCGCCATGATTGCGGCACAGGTCTCACTGTCCACTGCTTTGACCTTTGATGTGGGTGGTTCGGAGATTGTCCTGCAGGATCTGTTCGATTCGATCTTCCCCGGTCTGCTGCCCTTGCTGGCAACGTTCGCTTGCGTTGCTCTCTATAAAAAGGGTGTCAAGACCATTTGGATTATTATTGGCATCTTCGCGATCTGCATCATCGGAACAGGTTTGGGAGTGTTCGCGGCGGCGTAAAGTTGACTGCTATGCTCGCGCGTTGGATAACTAACTGTCCGTTTGAAAACGGGGTTCGGCGTAAGGCCGGCCCCGTTTTTTTGTTTGAGGGATTTTCCGACCGTCCAAAAATCCACGCCCATGCATCACTCACACATCTCTCATCTCTCATTCCTCACTAATACGAGAGATAACAGAAAGACGAGAGATAAATATGAGAGATAACTGATCAGCAAAGAGACAGGCAATCATGGTATTGTCTCAATACTGATTGTTCTACCAGCAAAAACATGTTTAAATGAAACAAATGGCAGACATCTTATCTTTCATCTCTCACTTATCTCTAATATGAGAGATAGCAGTAAGATGAGAGATAATTACGAGAGATAACTGAGAGACGAAGGAAATCTATTCGCGGCATTCTCCGCCGGGCCGAGCGAAAGGACATGCAGATGAACGAAAACGAGCTGACCGGTCTGCTCGAGTCTTTAAAGCGCATGGGCTCGGACGATCTTAACGTCGAGGTCAAGGAGAGCGCCACGACGCTTTCCCGCGACGTATGGGAAACGGTTAGCGCATTCGCGAATACCGCTGGCGGAATTATCGTGCTCGGCGTGAGCGAGCGCGCGGGCTTTGTCCCGGTTGAGAACTTTGAGACCGAGAAGGTGCTCAACCAATTCGTAGCGGGCATGGGTGATGCCGGCGGTCGCGGAAAACTGGCCAATCCGCCCAAATACACCATTGAACGCGTGGAGCTCCAGGGCACCGTGGTTCTGGTCATCACGATTGAGGAGCTCGACCCGTCGAGCAAGCCGTGTTATGTCATAGAGCGGGGCGCTCAAGGCGGCAGCTACAAACGCATCGATGACAAAGATGTTCCGCTCTCGTCGACCGAGGTCCTGTCCTTGTCATCGTATGAACGGACGAGCCCCAGTGATCGCGATGCAGTACCCGGCGCGGTCGCAGGCGATCTTGACGAGGCCCTGGTCGACCGCACGATAGAGCGTGCTTTCTCGCTGACACCCCGTGCAATGCGCGGCGCGCCGGACAAGAAAACGAAGCTGGAGCGCCTGAATTTCCTCGACTCCCAGGGCAATGTTACTAAGGCCGGGCTCCTGGCCGCGGGTGCCTATCCTCAGCAGTTCTATCCCAAGCTCTTTATCGATGTGGCGGTCTATGCCGGAACGCAGAAGGGCGCGGCGGGGTCGTTGAGGTTCATGGACCGTACGATCTGCGAGGGAACGTTGGGCGAAATGATCTCGGATGCCGTCGCGGCAATCGCCAAGAATTTGCGGCGAACCTCGACGATCCAAGGCGTCTCGCGTGTCGACTCGCTGGAGATTCCCGAGGAGGTCCTGCGCGAGGCAATCGCCAACGCCGTAATCCACCGAGAATACGGAGATCGGTTCTGTGGGCAGTCGATCGCTGTTGACGTCTTTGATGACCGTATCGAAGTGACGAATCCCGGCGGCCTATACGGAGGAAAGACTCGCGAGAACCTGTTTGACGGCAGCTCCCGATGTCGCAATGCGACGCTTGTGAAGCTCATGTCGCTTGTCCCATTGCCCGACGGCGCGGGCTCTCCTGCCGAAGGCAACGGGTCGGGCATTCCAATGATGCTCGATGCCATGCGTGCGCACGGTCTGGCCGAGCCATTGTTTTGCCCGGGTTTCGACCGATTTAAGGTTGTCCTCTACCGAGCGAAGGTTGAGCAAATCGACCATGGCGGGGACTTAATTGTGGCGGCACTCAAGCGCAACGGCGAATTGGGAACACGTGAACTGGCAGAATGCACGGGACTCACCGTCTCCCAGGTTAGGGTACGCGTCAATGCGCTCATCTCACAAGGCGAGCTTGAGCCCACGGCGCCGGCGACGAGCCGCAACCGCAAGTATCGACTGTCGGAGCGCGTGGGATAGATGCGTTAGTGGACGAGGCGACCCAATAATCGACCCTCGATTGGCGTCCATTAAGGTAAAGCGGTTGTTGCCCAGTCGACGGTGATGCTAAAGACTCGGCTTACGCCGGCATGGCCCCGAACCCGTCTATCAGGAACAGCCTGAGAACCAGCTTGATGACATTTCCCGGTTTGACTTCTGCCGCGTCAAAGACGTGGCGCTCGGCGAGCTCGCTGCAGTATGCATAGATGTCGCGGATAAGGTCCGCGCCCGAGAGCGTAAACATGTAGCCTGCGTCCGAAAGCGCATTGGGCGCGGCAGGCAACTTGGCCATGTGACAGAACGTTTGCAGGTCGGGCGCCATAACGTTCTGGTAGTCGAGGTGGCCGTTGGCATCCTGCGCGGCAAGCTCCAATTGGCGCACAAAATCCAGCGCCGCCGCTAACACAAAGCTCGGCGTAGGCGCATTGACGTCCTGAGTGGTCGCCACAAGCCTGCCCGCCGCCTGCGTGACAAGCCAAGCGACCTCGCGCTGGCAACGTACGGCCTTGCGCGTAACCGGCTTGATGGACGAAGAAGAAACGCTTCCCTTGGGCGGATTCGAAACAGCCACAAGAACCTCCCATGAACGACCCGGCCCAACAAGCCCGGATGAAACACGTGCTACATCAGTATACAGGGAAGTGGGGTAGCGGGGTACAAGCACGCCAGCGGCAAACCGAGAGCATCAACGATGTGCCGATCGCGGAATGAGATCTCGTAATAATTGACTCTCGGCCATATTATTGAGGGGCATGACTCGCGTTCGTATGGTTGTAGGTGCTGGCGATGAACGACATTGACCTTGCTGTTCCGTTGATGGATGGACCAAGCTATGACCGCGCCTGCAGTCTCGTGCCTTCCGAATACGTTGAGGCATGGGAGTGGTTTCTGGGTGAGGAACAGCGCGGCGGCGTTTGGACCAGCCTTCCGCACCACACCAAGGAAGATAGCCCTCAGTATCAGTACCGTTTGAGAATTGGCTCGGACTTCTTTCCCGTAACGCGGGATTCAGGGATCTTCTGGCCGGGCCAGGATCGGGTGAAGCAAGATCCCAATAAGATCTTTGCGCTTTCGGTCCATAACTCTAAAAAGAGCTTCTACACCGATGTGCCTCCGCTCTATTTGGATGACGGTACGTGGGTCATTAAGTATGGCTCTGTTAGACCAGGATTGACATACATGTGTCCCCACGGTGCCATATCGTTG
>UQHW01000016.1 GCA_900540935.1 uncultured Collinsella sp.
AACAAATCCAAGTTAGACCATTTCAAATGGTTCGATGTCTGCCCGGATGCGACACTGAAGTGAGTGTCCATCCTCGCAGTATCCGGTTCTCAAGGTGCACGCCCCGCGGCTCATCCGGTCCGACCGGGCCGCGCGGCAAGGAGATATATTGCCAGACCGGAGGGCCCCCGCGGGCGGGAATCACGCACTCCATATTTTGTTCACATATGAATAGAACCCTCAGTTACTTCACTGAGGCCATATTCGAAGCAGCAGCTTCTGATATTGGCGATGACCAGCTGGTTTATAGGTGTTAAGGCATCGGTCATCTCTGGAGCGCCACTTTACTCCAAAAGCATCAGCTATTTGTTTCCCGTCGGTAAAAGGCAGGTTTTGTTCGCCAAGCGTTCTTATATATAAAGAGAAACGGGTCGAACCCATGCCTTCGCAACAAAAAAGCGACCAACCGGAGTCGATCGCTTTCTATTCTATGGTGGGCCGTCAGGGGTTCAGCCTGCTCCGCAGGCGGCCGCTGCGGCGCTTCGCGCCTTGCGCGCTGCGCTGGCAAACGCTCGCGCGTTTACTCAGCTCCGCGCCCCGACGGGTTCGAACCCGCGTCGCGGCAACAAAAAAGCGACCAACCGGAGTCGATCGCTTTCTTTTCTATGGTGGGCCGTCAGGGGTTCGAACCCTGGACCTTGGGATTAAAAGTCCCCTGCTCTGCCAGCTGAGCTAACGGCCCGCGGGTGGCATTATACCACGGTCTGGGACTATTCCCAACTCCATTGGCCGTTCTGGAAAATCACAACTTCACGTCCATCAGGCGTAATGCCCTTAATATCGATGTCGTCCGTGCCGATCATAAAATCGACGTGCGCGCTCGAGACGTTAACGCCATGCTCCAGGAGCTCTTCCTTGGACATGTCGTACCCACCCTCGATGCATTCGGGGAAACCGACACCTAGCGCGAGATGGCAGCTAGCGTTCTCGTCATAGAGCGTGTCATAGAACAGAACGCCGCTTTCGCGGATCGGAGTGTTCTTGGAAATGAGCGCGACCTCACCCAGATGAGCGGCACCTTCATCGGTGTCAATAATGCTCGCAAGCGTTGCCTTGCCCACGCGGGCGTCGTAGTCCACCACGCGGCCGCCCTCGAACTGAATCCAAAAATCGTCGACTTTATTGCCGTGGTGGATGAGCGGCATGGCCGAGTACACGATACCGTCGGCGCGCATGCGATCGGGCGAAGTGAAGACTTCCTCGGTGGGAATGTTGGGGAAGAAGGGGTGCCCATCGGGCGTCTTGCCCTTGCCGCCGGCCCACTCGTGACCCTTCGTCATGCCAATCGTCAGATCGGTTCCATTTGCCGCGGTGTAATGCAGGCAGTCGAAACGATTGCCGTTCAGGAAACGCAGGTTCTTTTCGAATGCGGCGTCATGGAGCTCCCAGTCGCTCTCTGGGTCCTGGCCATCGGCGCGAGCGGTGTGCAGAATCGCATTCCACAGCTTATAGATTGCAACCTCATCGGCGTCTCCCGGGAACACCTCGCGCGCCCAAGCCACGACCGGAGCGCCGGCGATGCACCACGGATTGATGTTGTAATCCAGTCCACGGCGGAAAACTTTGCACTGCGTGTTCTTTGCCTTAGAAGCTGCAGCGGGCTTAGCGGGATCGATGCCCTTAAGGGCGGCGGGGTCCGCACCCTCGATAAAGATAAAGCAGGCACCGTCCTGGGCCAGGGAATCCAGCTGCAGGCGCTTCCACTCGGGCGTCTGCTCAAAATAGCTTTTCTCGACATGCTCGTACGTGAGCCTCGTCACGGCATCATCGGCCCAGATGACCGTCACGTGGCCGGCGCCGGCAGCATAGGCCTCCGCGACCACCACGCGCGCAAACGGCGCGCACTCAACCGGAGACTGAACGACGACTTCCTGGCCGGGCTTAACGTTTACGCCCTTGCGGACAACCAGGCGCGCATAGTTTTTAATCTTGGGCTCCAGGGACTTCATACCCTCCAGGGCCTCTTCGACCGTCAGGGCAGCTCGAATCATGTGCCACTCCATCTATCTATAGAACAGTAAAAAGGCGCGCCGCAAAAACGACGCGCCTTATATCTTAGCGATAAGTATGTATGCAAACGCTACTTCTTCTTGGAGTCCTTCTTGTCCTCCTCGGCAGCTGCGCGCTCGATAAGAGCGTTGAGCTTGTTCTCGGACATGCCCTCGGCCTGCGCGCGGTACATGTTGCGCAAGGGACGAATACGAGCGAAGTCGTAGATAAAGTCACCTAGGATGATGACATAGGACAAAACGATGCCGACCATCTGGACAGGGCTGGACACCATGCCAGCGGGAGCGAAGTACAGCGAGGCCCAAATTGCCACGACGAGCACCATGCCAATGGCGAGCACAATCCACCAGATGCGACGGCGCTTGGTGTAGTCCTCGTCCTGCTTGAGGAGGATATTCGACACCGTATAGATGCGGTCCTCCTTGGCGCGCTGCTTAGCCTTGCGGGCGCGCTTCTCCTCTTTAGAGAGGCCCTCGAGGTTCTCGCCCTTCTCGAGCTCTTTGCGGCGTGCCTTAGACGAAGCCGGCACGACGCGAACGGAGCTCGCTGCTTGGCGGGCGGGCTTAGCAGATGCGGCAGACTTGCGCGCAACCCCGGTAACTTCGTGGGATTGCGTGCGCTTGTTCGTGGCGCTACGGGTACTCACTTATGCGTTCTCCTTCATGCTTGTGAACTGGGAGCCCGTGATGATCTGGAAGGCCTCGCGATAGCGCTCGGACGTGCCATCGATGACCTCGGCGGGCAGGTGCGGGGTCTCCCCCGTCATATCCCAGTTGGCCTTGAGCCAATTGCGGACGAATTGCTTGTCGTAGCTAGGCTGGATCTTGCCCTCCTCGTAGCTGGCAGCAGGCCAGAAACGGCTGGAGTCGGGCGTGAGGCACTCGTCGATCAGCGTGACCTTGCCATCGATGACACCAAACTCGAACTTGGTGTCGGCAATGATGATGCCACGGGTCGCGGCGTACTCGGCAGCGGCCTTGTAGATCTTGAGGGAAAGGTCACGAATCTGCGTGGCGATGTCCTCGCCCACGATCTCGCAGCAACGCTCGAACGAGATGTTCTCGTCGTGGTCACCGATCTCGGCCTTCGTGGACGGCGTGAACAACGGCTCGGGAAGCTTGGAAGCCTCGGTCAGGCCCTCAGGCAGCTGGATGCCGCAGACGGTGCCGTTCTCGTCGTAGGTCTTCTTGCCCGAACCGGTCAGATAGCCGCGGACGATGCACTCGATAGGAATCGTCTGGGCCTTCTTAACCAGCATGGCGCGGCCAGCGAGGTAGTCACGATACTCAGCAAACTCCTCGGGGAAATCCGCCGGGTCGATGGAAACGAGATGGTTGGGAACGATGTCGGCAAACTTATCGAACCAGAATGCCGAGATGCGATTGAGCACCTCTCCCTTAAACGGAATCTCGTCGGGAAGAATGAAGTCGAACGCAGAAATGCGGTCGGTGGCGACCATCAGCAGGTTTTCACCGGCATCGTAAATATCACGAACCTTGCCACGGGAATCCGGACGACGCTCCATCGTTGTCACGTGAGTCACTCCTTACCTAAATACGACAGAAATGCGGGTTCTTTCCCGCATGTTTTCGCAAACTCGGAGCGGCAGGGACGCGGCCCCTCCTTCACCGAATAGCGAAAAGCTAGTGCTCCATTGTAGTAGATGCCGCGTCCGCCGTGTGCTCGCGGGGCAGATGAATTGTAAAAGTCGTACCCTTTCCAAGCTCCGACTCCACGGATATGTAGCCATGGTGACGCTCGACGATCTGCTTGGTCACGGCGAGGCCGACGCCCAGGCCGCCAGCTTCGCGGGCGCGGCTGGCATCGGCGCGCCAAAACCGCCCGAAAATGCGCGACAGATCGTCCTTGGCAATACCGATGCCGGTATCAGAAACGGCAATGCTGACGTGCCTGCGGTCACTGAGCACCGACACCACGACCCAACCGCCCTCGGGGGTGTAGCGCATGGCGTTGCTCATGAGGTTGATAACACATTGCGTGATCATGTCGGGATCGGCCTCGACGACATCGTCGTGCCCTTGGGTTTCATCTGCAAAGCGAAGACGAAGGTCACGGTCGGCAAACAGACGCTCCTGGCCGTTCACAATCGATCGCACGAACGGAACCATGTCCACCGGTTCTAGATTGAGCGGAGCCGTGCTGTTTTCCATACGCGATAGGTCGAGCATCTGCTGCACCAGACGAGCCAGGCGACGCGTCTCGGAAGCAACGGTCTCCAAATGCTCATCGTCGGTGGGATACACGCCATCCTGCATGGCCTCGACCGTTGCGAGCATGGCCATAAGCGGCGTGCGAAGCTCGTGTGCAACGTCTGAGGTCAGGCGCTTCTCGTGTTTCATATCCTTCTCGAGCGAGGTGGCCATCTCATCGAAGGTCTCACCCAGCTGATCGATCTCGTCATCACCGCGCAGCCCCGTGCGAGCCGACAGGTCGCCGTCACGGATTTGCTTTGCGGTACTGGTGATGCGATGAATCGGTTTGGTGAGCATGCGCGACACGAGCGATCCGATAACGACCGAAATGCAGATTGCAACAACCGCGGCGAGGGCCATGGCGTTAAAGGTCTTCTCCCTAAACGCAGAGTCCGCCTTGGTGAGCAGAGCGTCGGAGCCGATGGCCCACAGCTTTACCTGTCCGACATGCTCGCCGGAAGACGTTACAATCTCGACGTTAGCAACGCTATCGGAGTCGGTTGGAGCAGACGAGACCGGGCTATGCGATGCCCTCTTGCCGCTCGTGTCGTCGGTCGTAGCCTGGTTTTCGCGTACATCGGCGGTGGCGCTTGCCGAGGGCCAGGAATCGTCATAAACGATCACACCCTTTTTATTGACGACCTGCATGCCCAGATCGTCGGAAACCAAACTCGACGTTGCGACCGTGCGCAGTTCTCCCGCGGTCCAAGAGCCGTTTTCCTCATATGAGGTCGCCAACTTCTCGGCAGCGGAATTTGCGATTTCGACGATATTGGAGCGTGTGTAATCCGAAAAGACCGTGCCCCACACAACAGAGACAACGCCCACCAGCACCAATACCGTCATGAGCGATGTCAGAGCAAAAGCAAGTGCCATGCGCGAGGGATAGCTCATCGTTGGCCGTGAATCGGAACGAGGCGTGTTCCAACTAGCCTTGGAACCCGCCTCGCTCTCCTGCTTGTGCTTTTGTCCGATTTCAAAGCGCGCAGGTGTCATATGTGATTTCCCTATTTCTCGTCCGACTTATCGGTCTTGGCCGGAGCCTCGAAGCGATAGCCGACACCATGGACGGTGTAGAGCCACTTGGGCTTCTTGGGATCATCGCCCAGCTTGGCGCGAAGATTCTTCACGTGGCTATCGATGGTGCGCTCATAGCCCTCAAAGTCATACCCGAGCACTTTCTCGACCAGCTCCATGCGGTTATACACACGGCCGGGATGGCGGGCAAGCGTGGTGAGCAGCTTGAACTCGGAAGCCGTCAGATCGACTTCCTTGCCCTCGACCAAGATCTTGTGGCCCGAGATATCGATGACCAGATCGCCGAAGTCGAGTACCTCGACGGCGGGCTCGTCGGCCTGATGGGCACGGCGGAACAGAGCGCGAACGCGGGCGACGAGCTCGCGCGGCGAGAACGGCTTAATCAGATAGTCGTCGGCGCCGAGCTCAAGACCGATAATACGGTCCTCGATCTCGCCCTTAGCCGTCAGCATGATGATGGGGACATCCGAGGTATCGCGAATGGTGCGGCAAACGCGCTCGCCGGGGATCTTGGGGAGCATAAGGTCGAGCACGACCAGGTCGAACTGATGCTTCTCGAACTCCTCGATCGCGGACTGGCCGTCGCCGACGCCCACAACCCAGTAGCCTTCGCGCTCGAGATAGGCAGCGACGGCGTCACGGATTGCCTTCTCATCCTCGACCAGCAGAATCTTTTTTGCATCTGAAGCCATAACACGGCCCCCCTGTCTCAATTAGCTAAGAACAAGCCCATTTTAACGCACCTGAGCCCGCCGGATGCCGCTATGACGCGGCAGCTCGGCAGGCGGTACTCACAATTACAACGCGTTTATTCCCCTGTTGGCGCCTTTTTAACCCCTCTAAGCTTAAAGAGAGAATAGGCGTGCAGTGACCGTCTCTGGTATACCCTGGCTGTTGCGCACCGTGGCGTACGTAAGGAATGAGTCCGATTTTCCCGCCGTAGCTGGATAATCGCCATACTCCAAAGCGCGGTCGGGCGACAGCAGCGAGCCATAGGTCTTGGCAGAGGTGTCGATCAGGAAATGCGACGCCTGTACCTTAACAAGGTATTTATTCTTCTTGCCAGCCGCACATGCGAGCGGCTCACGGGACAGGAAGAGATACGGTCCTCCCTCATTACCGATATACGTGCCCATGTTGCCCAGGCTGCCCACGCCACTATAGGCCGCCTCGATAGAAAACACGAAGGTATCGCCCATATATACGGCCTCGAAAGGCGAGACTGACGAGGGAAGGACTAGCTGGGCACGTTTGGTGTTGTTGCCGTCGGTCAAATCGATTGCCGTTATGCCGTAGTAGACGCCCTCGTCGTTGCGGACACGCGGCGAGATGGTCAAAATGCCGTCGCTCGCGCGCGGGGCCGATGCAAAGCGACCCGTCGATTTCCAAATTATCTCGGCCTTGGATTCATCAAGCGAGCGACGATAGCAAAACGAATCGCTACTCGTTTTATTGCCACCTGCCGAGGGCATTTTATACCAGATGACTGATGACCCGAACGCCGTAAACAGCGGCGGATCGTAGTCCTTGCCACCTCGATCGAGCTCAACCACGTCGCCAGAGAGCGAAGCGCCCGACAGATTTTGAGCGTAGAGCTTCCACGATGAATTGGCAAAGTTCATCTCAACCCACGCGAATACGCCGTCGCCGGCACGGACATCGTAGAATGCATATCCCGTGCCCTCGATAGGATCCTCGATTAATGTGGTAAGCGAGCCATCGCCCAGGTTGAGCACACCGAGTGTGTTGGCGTGCAGTGCCGATGCGGGCGCCATCATTGCCGCGGCGTAATCGCCGTCGCAGTAGTACAGCAGCGTACCCAGAGGCAGCGTCCACGACGCCGCCGGCTCAAGATCGATGTCGACTGCCTCGTACTCATCCGTAATCGAGATGATTTTGGAATCATCCTTGATAACCTGCGGCTCGCCGGCGGCATCATCGCTGGTACCCGTTTTTTTCGAGCATCCGGCAAGCACCGTGGCAGCGCCCGCAGCAACCCCACCGAGCACAAAGCCGCGACGCGATATTCCGTTCTTGATGTGATCGGCGATACCCATTAGGCGATCTCGGCGCGAGCGGCCTCGATAGCGCGTGTAAGCTGGTCGGCGCAGGAGGTCTTTTTCATACCGCAGGTATTACCGGCGAGAACCTCGATTACGCGATCGGCAGGAGCGCCCTCGACCAGCTTGGAGATAGCCTTGAGATTGCCGTCGCAGCCGCCGGTAAATTCAACGCCCATCACCTTGTTGCCGTCATCGGAAAGGTCAAGGTGAATATTGCGAGCACACACGCCCTGAGGCTTGTAATCAAACGAAATCATGCGATCCCCTCTCAGAATGTTATTCGAGACGACTATTATCCCCGTCTTTCCCTAAATGCAACGAGGCGCTTTGCCGGCAACACACATTACCAGCAAAGCGCCCTAAAAAGCTAACGTTATGCCCGAACCTACTCGAAGCTCAGCTGCTCCAGACGATCAAAGACCGTGTCGATACGGGTGAGGAAGTCCCACGGATCAAAGATCTCGTCGAGCTTTTCCTGGCTGACGGTGCAGCGCGGGTCAGCCTCGAGACGCTCCTTAAAGGTAGGGCCGGAGACACAATCCTGTACCTCGTGCCAGGTTGCCATGGCGTTCTCCTGCACAATGGCGTACGCGTCCTCGCGGGTGATGCCCGTGTCGACGAGGGCGAGCAGCACCTTGGAGGAGAAGATGAGGCCGCGGGTCTTATTGAGGTTGGCCATCATGCGGGCAGGGTACAGCTGCAGGCCGTCGATAACGCGAATGAGGCACTGGAACATGTGGTCGAGCGCGATGAAGCTATCGGCCTGGGCGACGCGCTCGGCAGAGGAGTGCGAAATGTCACGCTCGTGCCACAGGGCGACGTTGTCGAAGGCAACCTGCGCGTTGGCCTTCACGACGCGCGACAGGCCGCAGACCTTCTCCATGGTGATGGGGTTGCGCTTGTGTGGCATGGCTGAGCTGCCCTTTTGGCCCTTACGGAACGGCTCCTCGGCCTCGAGCGTATCAGTCTTCTGCAGATTGCGAACCTCGGTAGCGATGCGCTCGCAGGTGGCCGCAGTGGTGGCAAGAACGCCGGCGAGATAGGCGTGATGGTCGCGGCTGATAACCTGCGTGGACAGCGGGTCGTGAACCAGGCCCAGGTGCTCGCAGACGTACTCCTCGACGAACGGCTCGATGGAGCTGTACGTGCCGACAGCGCCCGAGATAGCACCGAAGGCAACGTTCTTGCGGGCGTCCTCAAGACGATCCAGATCGCGCTTGAGCTCCCAGGCCCAAGAGCCAAACTTCATGCCAAAGGTCATCGGCTCGGCATGGATGCCATGAGTACGGCCGGCGCAGAGCGTGTTGCGCTCCTCGAAGGCACGACGCTTGCAAATCTCGCCGAGCTTCTTGACATCCTCGATGATCAGGTCGCAGGCCTGGGTGAGCTGGTAGCACAGGGCCGTGTCGCCCAGATCGGAGCTGGTCATGCCATAGTGAACCCAGCGGCTGGGCTTGGGGTCGCCCTCGGGAACATCGGCATCGATGTATTCCTTCATGTTGGTCAGAAAGGCAATGACGTCATGGCGCGTGACTTCCTCGATCTCATCGACCTTCGCCTTCTCAAAGTTGGCATGGTCGCGGATCCACTGGGCCTCGTCTTTGGAAATACCGATCTTGCCGAGCTCCGCCTGGGCCTCGCAGGCCAGAACCTCGATCTCCTGCCAAATGGCGTACTTGTTCTCGAGGGAGAAGATGTGTCCCATCTCCGGGCGGGTATAGCGATCGATCATAGCGGCTCCTTTTTGGTTATTGGCACGTTGGTCGTAACCCAACCATTGTACCGTGCGCAGGTGCGAGTATGGGCAGCAGGCATTAACCTAACATTTTGGAATTGGAGCGAGCATGGGGACGTCCGCGCATTTGCTTCGCAAATACGCACCGGCTGCGGTCGACCTCCTCGGATTCACGGAGACGATGGGGAAGACTTTGTTGAATTGGCCGTCCCGAGGTCTTCTGTGCTCCATGGAGCGGGCAACGGGACGTCCGCGTATTTGCTTCGCAAATCCGCACCGGCTTCAGACGCCTGTCGGCGCCTTCGCCTGCTCGCTACAAACGCTTCGCGTTTGCTTAACGCTCGCACCCTGGCGGGTTCGAGCCCCGGCGCTTGGTAGTAAAAAGCACGGCAACGTAACGCTGCCGTGCTTGTGCTTTTTGCTGGAGCGGGCAACGGGACTCGAACCCGCGAGTGTCAGCTTGGGAAGCTGATGCCTTACCACTTGGCGATGCCCGCATATGTGGGGGATAGTATAACGCCGTTGTCTTGTTCGATACAAGGGTGTCGATGCTTGTTTTAGCTGTGGAGAATCGTTTGAAAACCGCGCCAATTGTGGAGATGAGGACCTTTGTCTTTCTTTTCTTACCATCTTCTACCTGCACTTTTATCTGATTGTTGTATTTGAGCTCGATTTGTCAGAAATCGGGCAAGCTTTTGGTCAGGCTCCGGTACTTACCCGCATGAACCTCGGGGGTAGCCTCATCCTACGCGTCGCAACCTCCCCATGCGGCGCACGAGGGATAAGGAGCAGCCATGTCCAACGCACCCACGCACTCTGTCCACAGCGCAATCGCAACAGGTCCGCTGCTCCTGCTCCTCTTCCTGCTTTTCGGCTGCCTGGCACCGGGAGCCGCATTTGCCGTTGATGGCTACGACCAGCTCGGCTTCCGCACTATTAGCGATGATTGTGGGCCCTTCTTTATCGGCAAGTATGAAGCTCAAGACGCCTCGATTGCCTACTGCATGAACCAGGAGCGCCCCGGCCCCACCAAGCCGGGCGGCCCATGGCTCAACTTTGATCAAGGCTGGGTGTGGCTCGACGACGAGTTCGCGGCAATCGTTTGTCACGGATATCCTACCGCCACGTCGTTTGGCGGTTACCATCTTTCACCCGATCGCGCCCGCGCCGCCACCCAGCTTGCCGTATGGATGCTCAACGGCACTACCCATGTCGACGGCACCTACTCCTACACGACCGCTCAGGGTAAAACCAAGAGCGGACACTTTACCTCCGACAATGAAGTCGTGGCGGCTGCGCGGTGGCTCCACGACAGCGCAAAATCAGGAAGCATCAAAGCCGCTCCGCACCGCGCGCGACGCTATCTAGGGGCCGTATCGGGCGGCAGCAAACGTCAAGACATGCTCTATGTACTGCCGGCGGTGTCTGTTTCCTTCCAAAAGCAGTCTGCTAACACCGTTATTACCAGCGGAAACAATACCTATCAGTTTACCGGGGCAACATTCGATATTTTTGAGAGCGCCAGCGGCGCGCGTGTCGGCACCATCAAGATGGACAGCAACGGTCGAGCGCAAGCAACACTTCTGCCCAACACGGCATACTACCTAGTTGAAACGAAGGCGCCGGCCGGCTATGTCCCCCGTCGCGATCGCATCGCCTTTACCACGGGGAATGACGGTGGAAAGGTCGCCATTGATGAACAGCCCGGCACCATCAATCTGCGTATCGTAAAACTCGATGCCGCGACGAATGCCGGCCCCCAGGCGGGATCTTCACTCGCAGGAGCAGAGTTCACGTGTGTGTCGCAATCAACCCCTGGATGGGCGCAAATTCTCACGACTGACGAAAGCGGTCGGGCTACCCTCGTCGATGTCCCCTTAGGAACCTTTACCATCTACGAATCAAAAGCCCCCGAGGGCTACCTGCCATCCAACGACAGCTGGACCTATACCGTTGGAGCCGACCAGCTCGGCGATTCAGGCGTAGTCGAGATCGAATCTCGCATTTCCGATATCCCCATTGCGTTTGACCTTGAGATTTCCAAATTCAAGGATTACGGCAATAGCGACCAATCCGGCCTGGAGCAGCCGGCGGGTGGTGTTGTCTTTGAAGTTGTCAGCAACAGCTCTCAGCAGGTTGTTGGCACATTGACCACAAACATCTATGGCTTTGCCTCCACCAAAGATCAGCCCGAAGCATGGTTCGGCACAGGCAAGCGACCCGCCGGTGTCCACGGAGCCGTCCCATACGACCGTGCCGGCTACACGATTCGCGAGGTTCCGGAAACCGTCCCCGAGGGTTTTAAACGTGCAGGGGAATGGACCGTCGGGGCCAATCAGATTTCCAACGGCGCCGAGCTTCAATATATCGTGGACAACCACGCTCTGTCGACGCATCTCCAGATTGTAAAACGCGATGCCCAAACAGGCGCTTCTGTTCCACTAGCCGGATTCACCTTCCAACTCCTCGACAGCAATCACGAACCTGTCTCACAAACTTGCTGGTATCCAGCACATAACGTAATGGACACCTTTACGACTGACGCGACCGGGACCGTTACACTGCCAGAATCGCTCGTGCCGGGCACCTATTATGTACGCGAAGCCTCGGCCAAAGAGCCCTATCTTGTCGGCGAAGAGATCGAGGTAAACATACCCGCCGACATGAACCTAACGCCCGTTGTAATCGCCTCGTATTATGACCACGCCGCGACCGGAAACATCAGGATCGTTAAAACCGATGCCGTAGACGGCAGCAGCCTCGCGGGCGCCGTCTTTGAGATCCGTGCCTCGGGTGATATCGTGCGCCCCGACGGTAGCATTGCCGCGCTCGACGGTGAGACTGTCGCTGCCGTCACGACGGATGAAACTGGAGAAGCACGCGCGGACGACCTCCCGCTGGGATCTGGCACCGCACGCTACGAGGTTGTCGAGACTCAAGCGCCGGCAGGTTTCTTACTCGATCGGACATCCCATATTGTCGACCTTACTTATGCCGACCAGAAAACACCCGTTGTAGAAGCACGGCTTAACGTATCCGACGATTACACCAAGGTAGATATCTCCAAGGTCGATGCAAGCGGCGAGCAGGAAGTGGAAGGCGCACAGCTCACCTTATATGGTCCCGATAAAACCGAAATAGACTCCTGGACCTCATCCGACAAGCCACACCGCGTCGAACATCTTGCACCCGGCACCTACTCGTTGCGCGAAATGATGTCTCCGCGGACCTATGACCTTGCCGAGGAGATAACGTTTGAAATAAAGGATACGGGAGAAGTCCAATCCGTCGCGATGAAGGATGCGCCCATCGAAATCAAGGGGCAGGTCGACAAGCGTCAGGAACTTGTCCAACCTATCGAAAAGGGCCTGTTGGCTAACGGCGATGGTAAAAACCGCGCCACGACGCAAACCAATAGTGATGGGCTTTTCTCCTATACCATCGATGCTCGAAACGATTCCGCTACTTGGGTTGATGAGTTTACGATTACCGATGATCTTGAGTGCGCCAAAGACGGCACGGCGAGATTCATCTCAATCGAAACCCCCGTCGCCATCGGCGACCTCAACGGTCTGTGCAACGTGTGGTATCGCACGACGCCGTTGGACTCGACAGACGTCGATGAACCGGCGAACGCGACACTTGACGATGGACACGAAAATCCTTGGCTTGAGTCCGACGAAGTAAAAGAGAGCCTTGGTGAGGACTGTCGCCTCGTCGATTACGACGGCTGGCGCCTCTGGAAGGCGGATGTCTCGACCACGGAATCCACCACACTCGAGGCGGAAGAGCTCGACCTTACACCCAATACCGTCGTAACGGGCATTCGAATTGAATACGGTGCGGTAGCCGCCGACTTTACGACTCGAAGCGATGCGGATTCTTGGACCCGCGATGATCTCAAAGATGAGCACGACGACCTTGACGATGCCAAAGCAATCCTTGGCACAGACGCTCGGGGCGCAATCGTGCACATGCAGGCGACGTCGGCTTATACGCCCCAAACCGCACTCACCAACAGCGCACGCGTCGATCTTTGCCGCAACGGCGGCGGCGATAAACTTGAGTCACATGACGAGGACCGTGTCATTCAACGCTGTACCCTACTGCAGGACCTACCGGCAACAGGATCAGTTCCCATCGCCGCTTGCATCACCGCGCTCCTGACCTCGGGTGCCGCAGCCCTATGGTTCGCTCGCCTTAGGTCGACCCCAAAGAAGCGCTAGCGCGATGAAAAAGCGGGCGAGCCAGTCCCCTGGCTCGCCCGCTTTCAATCATGTAAATCGCCGTATCTACTCTGCAGACGAAGATCCACCATCAACGATTGCCTGCTCGGACTCAGGAATCCCATCGGCACCCGTACTCTGTTCTTGCTCCACCTCTTCGCTGATTGCGGAGGCGGGGGTCGAGCCCTTTGCACCCACGATGTAGGCAGCCCCAAATCCTAACGCAATGGCAATCAAGGTCAAAATCACGTAGACAGGCCAATGGCGCTTAATATACGAAAACACGTTGACTCCTTAGAGCTCCGTCTACGAACGGCGGATAACCTCGGTCACGACCTCGGATACCGTGGCAATGTTCGTCGGGTTGACATTGTGGGGCAGGTCGTCCTCGGTACGAGCGCAAGCCAGACGCGTGCCGTCCACGCCGGCGATGGTGAGGGCTCGGCGGCTCGCCTCGAGCGCGGCATAGGCATCGGTCTTGGCATAGGGCATCTCGAGCGCGCCACAATCGACATGGAACGACTTGCACACCTTGCTGACCAGGTTCATGATGCGGCGATCGCCCTTGAGCAGCTGCTGTTCGCCCTCGACCGTCACCACCGAAAGCCTACCGGCGCCGACGGATTCAAGATTGATGAAGAATACGCCGCGGAGCTTATCGCGATGCGAAGCCAAGAAGGCCTTCATGCCGGCGCCATCACAATCCGAGGCGCCCGTTGCCACAAACCAGATATCGTGACCGAGCAGCTCATCATCGCCCATAGAGGCGACAGCCGAGAGCATATCTTCGGAAGAAGCGCCATCGGAAGACGTAGCGCCGCCCTTCCAGCCATCGTTATCGTCCTCGAAGTTATCCCACGAACCGATACCGCGACCGGACTTCTTGGCATCGTAATCGTCTTCGACGCCCAGCCAATCACTCATGCTGTCCTGCTCGTTTTTCCTTTTACGACCGAACAGGCCACCCAGGCCGCGTTTGCGAGACTTGGGTGCCGCCGGGGCGGGAGCCGAAATGGTCTCGATCGGCTGCGCGCCCGACGCAACGGGCATAGAAGGCGCAACGGGTGCCGATGTGGGTTCGGGACCCTGGACAGTAGCAAAGGGGTCGTTGACCTGGGCAGAGGGATCGGGAAGGTCGAACAGCGACGTGCGAGACGCAACGTTTGCCTGCTTCATAGACGACAGCGACGGATCGGGGACCGAAGCCAGCGGAGACGAGGAAGGTGCAGGCGACGGTGCCGACGCCGGATCGGGAACATTCATCTGCGGACGCGGCGATGCCTGGGAGGAAATCTGGGCCATAAGGGAATCGACCGTTTCGTCCTGGGTGGGAGCGACATTGGCAACCGTGGCACCGGAACCACTCGGGGTCGGCATGGTGAAAATCTGCGTGGAGTAAGGCCTCGACTCATCCGTCTCGGGAGTCTCGGAAACCGCAGGCACTTCCTCCTGCTCGACCTCGGTCGAATCACCTTGATCGGCTGCCGCGTATTGCTCTTCGTCAAAGTTGGCCTCGACGGACTCGTCCTCGGCGGCATCTTGGATTTCGGCAGCATCAATGGGCTCGTCATCGTCTGCCGCGTCGCCCTGCTCATCGGAAACAGGAAGGGGCTCGGCAATTGCGGTGCCTTGCTTTTCAAACGTTATCGTGGAATCGAACTGCGCGGCATCAAACGACATGGTGCTATCGACGTGCTGCTGAGCCTCGAAAGACGTTGTTGCCTCAACAACATCCGCTGACGTCGGTTGCTGGGACTCAAAGGACGTCGTAGCTTCGGCAGCGTCGACGGGCCCGGACTGCATAGCCTCGTTCTGCTCGAACTCTTGCGCCGCGCGCTCACGTGCCGCCTCGGCTGCCTGCTGCTGAGCGATAGCCTCCTGCTCGGCAGCCTCGCGTGCGGCAGCGCGCTTCTCCTCGAAATCGTCGACAAATTTCCTGCCCTTTGCAAGCGCACCCTTAAAGAAGTTGGAAGCGCTGGCGCCAATCGACGAGAACGCGGATGCAATGTCGGCATGGGGCGTTGCCGCAGGAATCTCGGCCGAGAAATCAGTATCGCTCTCGTAAGACACGCGCCTCGGCTGTTCAACGTAATCGTCGTCAGACTCGTCCGCAACGTCTTGTGCCGGCGCGGCGGGAGCCAAAATGTCCAGTCCTGCCGCGGGATCGATCGCGGACACCGCCTCGGGCTCGGCAACGGCAGCGGCAACCGCGGCAGACTCATCATCCACGGTGACAGCGGGCGCAGGTGCAGCCACGACGGGGGCAGGCTCGGGCTCAAACGTCGGCTCCTCGCCCTCCTCGTAATCGAGCGTGCAGGACTCGGGAAGCATTCCGAGCGCACGGATGGCATCCGAACCAAAGCGGATGTTGCCGGCGGCATTGCGATAGAGCTTGGGCTCGGGCTCGGCCGCGGCAGGCTCCTCCACCGGCTCGGCAGCGGAAACCTCGTCATTGAACTCTTCGGCCTGGACAGCCTGATTCTGATCCTCGGGCACGATGGCGCCAATCAGCGTCTCGTCGGCAGACGCACCCTCAAAGCCCTCGATCTGCTCGTCGAAAGCCTCACCCTGTTCGGGCTCGGTCTGAGCGCCAGGAGCAATCGGCTGACCGAACTCGTCCTCGGCGTAGGTAGGCTCTTCATACTCGATGGTGTTACCGTAGTCGTTTTGCTGCTGGGCCGCGGCATACTCCGCCGCTGCGCGCGCCATTTCCTCGGCACGACGTTTCTGCTCCCCAAAATAGGTATCGAACGGAATGTCGTCGGGGAACTCGTTTTCGCCCTGATAGGGGGCAACGTTGTCCATGACACCGAGCATAGCGGCAACAGAGGACTTGTTGCACACCGCGCCAGACGTATAGGGAAGAATATGGCGGTTAGAGATGATGTTTGCCGCGTTGGCAAGCGCAACGAGGGAAGCGAGGATCGCGACAATCCACAGCAGAACCTTGAGCGCGCCGGGGAGCGGCAGGATACGCAGGATGGCAACGGCAGCGGGGGCAACCGTGGCAACGGGCAACAGCTTGGCGATGAGCGCACGATACGAGGCATAAGGCTCGCGGGCGAGCAGCTCAGCACGGGGAGAGTCGTAGTGTGCGACAACGACCACCGGGCGGTTGCGCGGAGATGCGAGCGGGCCCGAGGCCTTGTGGTAGGCGATGACATTTTGGCTCACGCCCGTCTTGCCCAGGCGCGAAACCACGGGGCGGCCCGTGCGCTCGAGCACGTAAAGAACGGCACCGACAATGGCCAGCAAGGTGCCGACCAAGCCGATACCGCCGCCGATACCCATCAGCAGGGCGCCGGCAAACGCAAGAATACCGGTAACGGCAAATGCCAATCTACTGGGCGCCGGGGCATTGAACTCCTGAACCTCGGGATCAAAGCCGTGGTTGCGGAAGATCTGAGCGATATCCTCGGCAGCCAAGCGCTCTTCTTCGCTGCATGCCGGCGTAATGCCGGTGTTCTGCAGCAGGTGGTTAATATAGTTCTGGGTGTTCGCCATGTGCGCTCCACATCCATAATCCGACAAATAGGCCCAATGCATGCACATTAGAACCGTATATAGTCGAAAGTATACCCCGAGCGAGCGCAAACGACCGAATTCGGGCCATCTTAACGCCCCGAGCGGACAAGGATATAGCCTAATCTCCATATCGGACTAAAATCATGGCAGCAAACCACCTTCTCATGCGAGGACTCTATGACGGCAAGCGACGCGACCGCAACAATTAAAAAGGGGAATTCGGAGCCCGGTTTCGATAAAACGGCTCAGCGCATCCTCAATCTTTTCTTTGTGCTCAACAGCTCCCCCGAACCGCTGACGACCGAGCAGATCGTCTTGGATTCTGACCTGGGATATGGCTCGGGCAACATCGACTCGGATAAGCGCAAGTTTCGGCGCGATCGTGACAAACTGCTCGAGCGTGGCATCTTAATCAAGGAAGTTCGCCCCGCCGGTGCGCAGGAGACCGAGGAAAGCTCGTGGACAATCGACCGCGAGCACACCTTTGCAGCAGGCGGCCTCATCACCGCAGACGACGCCGATATCCTGCTCAACGCCATCGACCAGACACTAGCGGCCGGCTCATCCACTTTTGCCGCACCGCTTGCCGATATTCGCTCCAAGATTGCCTATCTCACCGGTAGGACGACGGTGGACGAAGCACCAATCCGCCGCTCTCCCACCGTCGATGCGGTATGGAGCGCCTTTGCCGAGCGATGCGCGCTGCGATTTTTATATCAGAACGGACGCGGCGAGCAGAAAGAACGTACCGTCTGCGTCTACGGCATGTTCGAACGCGAGGGCGTGGCGTACTTCTGCGGCCTCGACAATGTCACCGACGGCATCAGGACATTCCGCTGCGACCGTATCGTTCGCGCTTGGCGTCCTTCGAAGGCCTACGCCATCCCTGCGGACTTCAATCTCAACGACTATCTGTTCTTTGAATTCGATTTTGCCGACCGACCGCCCGTTGCAGCCACGTTCTCGTTCGCCCCTCAGACGCAGATCGATATGATCAACGGCCTCACGCGCGGGCGAGGTGAGCTCGCACACACCGATGCGGGATGGACCTGGACCGTTGACGTGCGTGACCTTGAAGCCGCCGCCTCATTTTGCATGGCCCACGCCGTGGACGGCATGAGGCCCGTGGCCCCCAAATCGCTCAAGCAGGCGTGGAACCGCCTCATTGAAAGGACGGTGCACGAGCATGCCCGTGCGTAAACTCACCAGCGAGCAGAGACTCTCGCGCGCCATCGACATCATGGAGGCCCTCTACGCCGCCGGCGAGAACGGCATGACACGAGCCGAGATTTGCAGCCGCTTTGACATCACAGGGGTGTCGCTCGACGAGATTCTCGAGATCGTCTCGACGCTCGCGGACCGAGAATCGGGCGCGCGCATCATCTGCGAATGCCGCGGCGAGCGTGTGGTCCTCACCGGCGACGCCGGGCGTGTTCTACCGTTGCGCCTGAGTGCCGCCGAGGGCGCCGTGCTCAACCACGAACTTGAATCGTTGGGGATCGAGCCACAGACGGCAGCCCGGATTCGGCATGCTCTTCTACCCGAAGAGCTCGGCTATAACCAGCGCGTCTTTGACACCGTCAACCACGGGTCGCACTGGCAGCAGCTGAGCTGCGCCATTCAGGACGGCGTTCGCTGCCGCATCTCGTATCGCTCGATGGACGATGCACGGCCACGCGAGCGTCTGGTCGACCCCTTGCGCATTACGGCAAACGGCGACCAAACATACTTGATTGCCTGGGACATCGCAGTCGATGAGCAGCGCACCTATCGCATGGATAAAATCGAGGGACTCACCTTGACGGAAGACTCCGTCGTGTCTCACGCACCGGACGTCGCATCCCTCCACGATTCCCTTGCCCGGACGCAGCGTAGCGCAAAGCTCTTGATGCCATTCAATATGGCGGAACATCTGGACTGGGCCGGCATCACCCTAATCGAGCGCAGCGGGGCAGACATGGCAATGGTAACCGTGCATTACGGCTCCGAGCGTTGGCTACTGAGCCAGGTAATCGCAGCGGGCGGAGCCATCCGCATCTTGGATGACCCCGCCCTGTCAAAGCGTCTGTGCGATATGGCAAAAACCCTCGTTTGTCCGCTTTAGCGCCGCCGCTCGTGGCGTGCACGCCACAGTTGCAGATAGTGCCCGATCTGCGCCGATTCGATGCGCTGGTAGGAGCTCGTGGGCAGCGACGTTAAGAACTTCTTTCCGTAGCCCTTCGTCACCAGGCGCGGGTCGGCCAGAATCAGCACGCCGCAATCAGTCGACGAGCGGATAAGGCGGCCGGCCGCCTGCTTGACCTCGAGCACCGCCTCGGGCAGCGAATAGCGCGCCCAAGCGCGGTCTTCGCGCAGGTTGCGCTCGCACGAGAGCGGGTCCGTGGGGCTCGAGAACGGCAGCTTGGGAATGATGACGCAGCGCAGCGTCTCGCCGCTGGCGTCAAACCCCTCCCAGAAGGCCTTAAGCGCAAAAAGCGACGAGGTTGGCTCGTTGATAAACCGGTCGCGTAGGCGACGAGGAGATGAGTTGCGCTGCTGGCAGTTGAGCTCCAGACCCGCACGGGCCATCTTGGGCTCAACGCGGGCGTACAGGTCTTCCATGTCGCGCCGATTGGTGAACAACGTGAGCACCGATCCGCCCATGGCAAGATGGGCGTCGACAAGCACGCGCTCGAGCGCCGTAAGATAGCTCTCACGATCGCGCGGATCGGGGATATCGCCCGCAACGACTACAGCCATGTTCGAATCGAAGTCGTAGCTCGAGTCCAAGTGCAGCGATGAGGATGTTGAAGCACCGATGCGATCGAGGCCGACCGCATGGTTAAAGTGTTCAAAGCTTTTGGACACCGTCATGGTCGCCGAGGCAAAGATAGCCGTGTGAACCTCGGGCAACCACTCGGTTGCCAAGGCCTCGCCAATGTCGATGCGCTCTGCGGTCATTGACTCTCCGCCGGCACGCAGCCTGCGATTGACCTGCAGCGAATACACGTAGTGTTCATCGGTACCACCAATGATGAGTTTGAGGTTCTCGGCCAGCTCGTGCAGGCGGCGCGAGATATCACCCAGGTCGACGACGACCTCGGGCTTATCGGCAGCGACGGCTTGCACCAGAGCGTCGACGCTCTTGTCAGCTTGCTCCAATGCGTCGATGGCAGCGTAGGCCGACGGTAAGAAATCATGCCAGTCGTCAGATTCGCGCAGCTCGGGGCCAATCCATAGATTGGCATTGTCATAACCCCCACGGGCACGGCGGCCGAGCTCGCGAACGCCATCGAACACGTCGGCGATTGCCATGCTCGCGCGCGCAACCGTCGACGTCGCCTTGGCAGTAAGGCCCAGATAGAGCGTAGAGCCCTCGGAGGTTGCCAAATCACGGGAAACCTGGCTTAGCGCGCCGGTGCTCGAGCCACCCAGACGCTCAAACAGAACGCGTGATTCATCCGCCGATACCACGCGCGCCCATTGACGGCGTGCCTCGCGCTCGATGGAGTGGGCCTCATCGATCACCCAGTGACGAATCGGAGGCAAGATTCTGCCCTCGGCCGCAACATTGCGGAACAACAGGGAATGGTTGGTGACCACCACATCGGCATGCGCCGCGCGACGACGGGCGCCGTGGACCAGGCATTTATCGGGGAAAAACGGGCATAGGCGACGGGCGCACTCGCGCGACGCCGTCGTAAAGTCGGGACGGTTGACGCTGCGCCAGCGAATGCCGAGTGAATCGAGGTCGCCATCGGCCGACTGACACACGTACGCCATGATGACCGCGACTGCCGTAAGCGTGTCGGCGGGATCACGCTTAGTCGTAATTTCGACTTGGCCGCGGCTCATGCGCTCAAGCTTGCGCAAGCATGGATAGTGGTCATAGCCCTTGAGGGCGCAAAACGATAGGCCTCCGTCCAGCTGCTCGGCAAGTTTGGGCAGCTCATGATACATGAGCTGGTCGGCAAGATTATTCGATTTAGTCGCGATACCTACCGTGATGTTGTTGCGGCGCGCGGCCTCGGCAAAAGGCACCAGGTAAGCCATCGATTTGCCGACGCCCGTTCCCGCCTCAATCACGCGATGCGTTCCCGTAACGAGTGCGTCACGGACCTCGAGCGCCATCGCAATCTGCTCATCGCGCGGCTCGTACGTGGGATACATGCGATTAACCAGGCCGCCCGGGGCATAGTCCGCCTCGATTTCCTCGCGGCTCGGCATCTTAAGGACCGGTAGCTCGTCCGCATCAACGCGATCATCGGCCCGATCGGCCTTGAGTACGTCGGCGCGGGCGGCGCTGAGAGAGAAGATGGAACCGGGGTTCTGTCCCGCCAAGAAGGAGAAGATGGGACGATAGGACCAGGGTACGTCGGGGTGCATGTCGGCCAGGCGCGCCATCAAGCCCTGAGGCAAGTCGGTGAGCGCCACGAGCAACACGCGCCACACACCACACAAGGCGTCGACATCGGCGTTGGCGCGGTGCGACACCGAGTCGCAGCCAAACAGGTCGGCCATGAAAGACAGCTTATGCGAGGCCAGGCGCGGAAGCGCGATGCGCGACAGTGCCAGCGAATCGATCCAGATGTCGCTGACGTTGACACCGCCCTTGACCGACTCGATAAACGAACGGTCGAAGGTGGCGTTATGTGCGATCACCGGGCAACCGCCGACAAATTCAGCGAGGGCGGCCACGGCCTCGACGGCCGATGGGGCATCCACCACATCGGCGTTTGTAATGCTCGTGAGCTCGGTAATCTCGGCGGGAATCAGCTGCTTGGGATGCACGAAGGTATCGAAACGATCGACAACCTCGCGGCCCGAAAGGCGAGCCGCCGATATCTCGATAAGCTCGTTGTCCTGCACCGAAAGACCCGTGGTCTCGGTATCGAGGACGATAACGTCTTCCTCGATGAGGCCAAACGATTGGGTTTTGGCGCGTTCGGCAAGCGTGGCATAGGAGTCGATGACGAACTGCGGCGTTCCTGACGAAACCGCGTCCTCGACTAGCATGCAATGCCCGCTCGACGAAGACCCATACGGATCAGGCTGTCACAGACCTGCGGGAACGTCATGTCATCGGTGTGGCGAATCTCATCCGGATACAGCGACGTATCGGTCATGCCGGGAATCGTGTTGGTCTCGAGGATAACGGGGCCGTCCTCGCTCACGATAAAGTCGCTGCGCGAGATACCCAGGCAACCGAGGGCCTTGTGAGCGGCACAGGCGAGCTCCTGGGCACGAGCGTAATTCTCGGGCGAAATCTGCGCCGGAATGCGATGGATGTCCGTAGGGTCGACATACTTCACGTCCAGATCGTAGAACTCGCAGTCCTCGGGCTTACGGATCTCGACAATCGGCAGAGCGCGCACGTCATCCTCGCCGTATACGCCGACGGTGATCTCGGTACCCTCGATACACTTCTCGACCAGCACTTTGTCGCCAAACTCAAACGCCTTGGCGATAGCCGCAGGCAGCTCGGAGGGCTCGTGGACCAGGGAGATGCCATAGCTGGAGCCGTTGACGGCCGGCTTCACAAAGCAGCGCTCGCCACAAACCTCGACGATATGATCGATATCGACTTCATCGCCCGCCTCGAGCGCGAGGCCGGGGGCAATGGGAATGCCCGCCTTGGCGTACAGGAGCTTCGAGACCTCCTTGTCGGCACCGCAAGCGCTGGCAAGCACGCCCGAGGCCGTGTAGGGGATACCCAGGGTCTCCATGGCACCCTGCATGGCGCCATCCTCACCGCCGGCGCCGTGCATGGCGATAAACGCCACGTCGAAACCGCCGGTTGCCATGGTTACCATAAAATCATCGGCAGCCGTGTCGAGCAGCTTCACCGAAGTGTAGCCGGCCTCCTTCAGGGCCGCCACGACGTTCTTTCCCGAATTGAGCGAGATCTCGCGCTCAGCGGAATGACCGCCCGCCAAGACCGCTACGTGCATGTTCTCTAGGCTTTTACCCGGCATGGGCAGACTCCTCCTCTATAATTTCTGCAGCTGATACCATATTGTAGCGATACCCTCTACGTTTCCCCAAAATCGAAAGGCTTCCATGAATCCCAGGACTAAATCTCAGGACATTCGCGACTTGAGCCAAAACGATATTCGCGAGCTCGTGGCCGAACTTGGCCAGCCCGCCTTCCGCGCGAAGCAGCTCATCGAATGGATCTTTGAGAAGAACGTTTGTTCGTTTGACGATATGACCAACCTTCCCAAGGCTTTCCGTGAGCAGCTTAAAGAGGCTTTTGCCTTTGATACGCCGACTGAACTCACCAAGCAGGTTTCCAAAGATGGCTCGCGCAAGTATCTGCTCGAGTACCACGATGGCATTTCCGTCGAGACTGTCGGCATGCCCCGTCGTAACAAGCTTTCTGTCTGCGTTTCCACCCAGGCAGGCTGCGGCATGGGCTGCGCCTTTTGCGCTACCGGTCTCAACGGCCTCAAGCGCTCTCTGACCGCTCAAGAGATCGTCGACCAGGTGCTTCATGTATCCAACGACTTTGGCGAGCGTGCCACAAGCGTTGTCTTCATGGGCCAGGGCGAGCCGTTTGCCAACTACGACGAGGTTCTCAAGGCATTGCGTATCCTCAACGACCCCGATGGCATCGGTATCGGCGCTCGTCACCTCACCGTCTCTACCAGCGGCGTTATTCCCGGTATTCGCAAATTTGCCGATATCCCCGAGCAGTTCACTCTTGCCGTTTCCCTGCATTCCGCCATCCAGCCGACGCGCAATAAGCTCATGCCCGGTGTCAAGAAGTACACGCTGCTTCGCCTTCACGAAGCGCTTCAGCTCTACACCGAGAAGACTGGCCGCCGCCCGACCTATGAGTATGCCATGATCGAAGGCGTCAACGATACGAATCCCGAGATGCAGGCACTCTGCGACTTCTGCGAGGGAACGCTGTGCCACGTTAACCTGATTCAACTTAACGACATCGAGGGCAGCCCGCTCAAGCCGTCGCCGATTCATAAGGTTGAGGATCTTCAGCGTCGTCTTGAGTCCCGTGGCATCGAGACCACGATTCGTAACTCCCGTGGTAACGATATTGACGCCGCTTGCGGACAGCTGAAACAGCGCTTCAAAGTTCAGAAGAACGCATAGGGGAGTCGCACTCCAAAATGTTTCATGTGAAACATCGAACGGCCCCGGTTGCAGGATATGCAACCGGGGCCGTTTCATTTATTGACCTCAATTTTGGACCAGCTGCTACCTTTCCCAATTTTTACGGACAAAATAAGGAGCCCTTGTCTCATGAATCAGACAAGGGCTCCTCAAAATATGCAGGGTAATTGTTAGGTACCTAATAGCCTACATTTTCCCATTGGTTACTAACCCAACCTTGATTAATCTTAGGATTTTTCGTTACCTGAGCAGTACGCATGGCAACATCTTCTGTCATAACATCCATTTTCTTCTTGGATGTATCAACGATATCTTGCGCGCCACGAAGCAAACGACCTCGAAGTTCATCGTCTGTCGCGATCTTATAGCTAGCAAAGGCACCAGCCGCGACAGTCGTCACCAATGCAATCGCAGTAAAAAGCTTATTCCTCATCTTGGCCTCCTTGATCAAACTGAATCATTTCACCAAGAATACGAGAGAGCTCTTCCTCGTCTTTAAACTCAATCTCAATCTTATTCTTTCCACGCGAGCTCTTCACACGCACGTTGGTATTAAATACCTGACGAAGTACACGCGCAGCCTTTTTAAAAGACTGCGGCGTTGCGGGCCGCGGCGTCTTAGGTGTCTCTCCGGCAGAAAACAATGGAGCAAGATTTTCTGTCGCTCTTACGGAAAGGCCCTCCGCAACAACCTTCTCTGCAAGTCGAATTCGAGCATCCTCATAGGGAACTGCAAGAATTGCACGTGCGTGACCAGCAGTAAGTTTACCCTCAAAAATCATCTGCTGAACTACTTCGGGGAGATCGAGAAGGCGCAGCGAGTTTGTAATTGCAGAGCGTGACTTGCTTACGGCCTTCGACAATGCCTCTTGGGTCATACCGCTAGCATCGATGAGCTGGCGATAGCCCTTAGCCTCTTCGACGGGATTCAGATCAGAACGCTGAAGGTTTTCGATAAGAGCAAGAGCCAGCATCTCTTCATCATTAACATCTTTAATGATGACAGGCAGTTCCTCGAGACCAGCAAGCTTTGACGCCTGGTAACGACGCTCACCAGCGATGATCTCATAGCCGTTTCCATGCTTGCGAACCAAGAGCGGCTGCAAAACGCCATGTTCTTGGATTGACTCGCTCAACTCGCGAAGTTCAGTTTCATTAAAGTGAATTCGCGGCTGGTTAGGGTTGGGAACGATATCCTCAATAGGTAGTTTTGTTTCAGATGCGGCATTTGAAGCAGATGCAGCAGAACCACCGGTCTCATACTCAGCCTCTGAGACCAAAGCATTGAGTCCGCGTCCCAATCCACCACGTTTCTTTGCACTAGGCACGCTTGATCACCTCTTTTGCAAGGTTCATATACGCTTTTGCACCCTTGTTTTGAGGTGCATAGGTAATTACCGGTTCTCCAAAAGACGGAGCTTCAGAGATTTTAACCGTACGGGGAATCAGTGTCTTAAACGCCTTATCACCAAAGTACGATTGAACTTCCTCAACAACCTGATTCGACAAAGAAGTACGTGAGTCATACATGGTCATAAGCACGCCATAGGTGTCTAAGCCCTTGTTCAGACGTGATTTGACCATCTTCATTGACTCAAGCAGCTTCGTAACGCCCTCGAGTGCGTAATACTCACACTGGATTGGAATCAAAACGCTATCTGCTGCGGTCAAGGCATTGATAGTAAGCAGGCCGAGCGAAGGAGGACAGTCAATGAAAATAAAATCGAACTCGTCCTGAATCGGCTCAAGCAAATCTTTGAGGCGGGTTTCACGAGCAATTGCGCTTACGAGCTCAATTTCGGCACCTGCAAGCTGAATCGTAGCTGGAATTACGAATACCTTTTTGCAATTTGTATCAAGAACAAGCGATTCTGCCGACACATCATTCAACAATGCATCATAGATGCAGTGGTCAAGGTCCTCTTTTTCAATTCCAAATCCACTGGTGCTGTTTCCCTGCGGATCAAAATCGACAATCAGTGTCTTACGACCCTGCTCACCCAGTGCTGCTGCAAGGTTTACAGCCGTCGTTGACTTACCGACGCCGCCTTTTTGATTGATGATTGCAATGATACGCGTGTCTTTTGCGCTCTTAGAACGCTTAACGTCGCGAAATCCCACGGTCCCTCCTGGTGTGTATTAAAGCTGTCAAACGGAGGATGTTTCACGTGAAACATTCCGATTCGATATCAACCGCCATGTTTCACGTGAAACACTGCAAGTTGTTAGTATCCATTATGTTTCACGTGAAACATCTAGGCAAGCGGATTCTTCTTTGCCATGCCATTTGCACGAGGCAATGAAACGGATGCTGGATGACTCTTCTTAAGAACAATGAACTCCCTGTGGCCCAAGCCCTCAGGCAAATCGATTGAGTCATTCAGAAGCAAAGTGAAGCCGCAAATCTTAGCTGCTGACATGCCGGAAGCAAGCTCCTCATCCGAAGGATTGCCCTTGGTGATAACAAATAGACCTCCATCCTTGAGGAACGGAGCCGCATACTCAACAAGAATCGGTAGAGGGGCCAGTGCGCGGGCGGTTACGACAGAGAACTGCTTCTTATGGCTTCGAGCATATTCTTCAAGGCGATCATGAACCGCATGAGCATGTTTCAATCCAAGGGCATCTACAAAAGAACTAACAGCATCAACCTTCTTACCAACAGAGTCAATAAAAGTAGCTTTACGATGCGTGGTTATGGTTAAAGGAATACCAGGGAAGCCCGCACCCGTTCCCATATCAAGCAAAGCTCCCTTAGGAGCCTTATTGATATAGGGGAGCAACACAAGTGAGTCGAGGATATGAAGCACTGCAGCATCTTCTACGTTAAGAATACGGGTAAGATTGGTTGTCTTATTTGTTTCAAGAACCAAATCCAAATGCTGAATACATTTCCTCAGCTCAACATCAGTTACGCTCAAGGAATACTCTTTGCAATAGGAAGTTAGACGACTCAACATCTCGTCAGCCTGCTGATCAGTAAGTACTAACAACGAAAGCTCCTTTCTGACAAAAATCAGTGTATCGAGAACTTTTGACAAAAAAAAGGGGACGTGGAAACCACGTCCCCTAAGCATAAGCTCGAGTAGATTATCGAGCAACAATCACCACATGGCGGTCGGGGTCAGAACCCTCAGAATGAGTATCGACGGCATCATTGCCACGAAGTGCAATGTGAACCAGTCGGCGCTCGTAGGCATTCATGGGCGGAAGCGAAACACTCTTATGAGTGCGGATGGCACGTTCGGCAGCAGACTGAGCCATGGAGGCAACCTTGTCCTGACGGCGACTCTTGTATCCCTCGACGTCCACTACAACCGGATACCTAAAGCCGAGCTTGCGGCTCACCAGCAAAGAGAACATAACCTGAAGGGCATCAAGAGTGCGACCATGACGGCCAATGAGAACAGCAAGGTCGGGAGCCGTTACATCCAAAATCAGCTCACCCTCGTCGCCCTCATACTCATCGATAGGAGAGTTGGCGGCATCGAAGTGCGAAAGGATGGAACGCAGGATGGAAATCGCAACATCGGCAATGGTGTCGAGCTCCTCATCGGTCAGCTCTTCACCGGCCTTGTAGCGCTGTGCAATCTCGGGATAATCGCCCGCGACCTGCGGGGCAACCTCCTCAAGCATATCCTCGATGATCTCTTCAGACATAACGTACTCCAAAAGTTAGGTACCTAAATAAGATTGATATCCCACTACTTCTTCTTGTGCGGGCGCGGCTTCTTCTCACGACGAGTGACCTCAACCTGCAGCGGCGCGTTCTTAAGACGCTCCTCCTCATCGGCCTTCGCCTTGTCGATGACCTTCTGCGTCACAAAAATCTGCTGGATAACCTGCCAAGCAGACGAGACGTCGTAGTACAGCAGAACACCAACGGGAAGGCTCCAGCCCATCCAAAGCATCATGACCGTCATGACAACGGCCATCATACGCATGCTCTGAGCCTGCTGGCCGGTCTGGTTGCGCGACATATAGAGCTGCGGAATCAGGGTCAGGACAGCGAACAGGATCAGGCAGACCAGCGCAGGCAGCGCGACCATAAAGCCATCGGCAAAGGAGGCACTCGGCGTGGTGGTCAGGTCGGGCAGAATATTAAAGAACGAGAACGTGCCGTCGTTAAAGTAGTCCGGCAGGTTGCGCAGCAACGTAAACAAGGCGAACAGGACAGGCATCTGGATCAACAGCGGCAGACAACCAGCCATGGGGTTGAACTTGTTCTCGCTGTAGAACTTCTGCATCTCCTCGGCCTGACGCTGGGGATCGTCGGCATAGCGCTCCTGGATCTCGAGCATCTTGGGCTGCAGCACCTGCATGCGAGCCGTCGACTTGGTCGACTTGAGCATAAGCGGCGTCAGCAGCAGACGGATGATGACCACCAGGATGATGATGGACAGGCCCCAGTCGACCGCAAAGGTCTGGATGAGCTTGAGCAGCTCGAAAAGGATGTTAACGATCCAATCCCACATGTAAGTTTTCCTCCGATAGCGAGTGCCCGCTAGGGCACAGGGTCATAACCGCCGACGTGCAGGGGATTGCAGCGAGCGATGCGCCTCACGGCAAGCCAGCAGCCTCTCAAAACACCGTACTTCTCAATCGCCTGGACGGCGTATTGCGAGCACGTTGGGTAATAAATGCAGGCGTCAGGCAATAAGGGCGAAATAACCTGTTGATATATGCGAATAGGAGCGATGGCAACACGTCGCAAAACGTGATTGCTCATCGCTCCTCCCCGGCAACGCCGGCGCGTTTCATAAGCGAACGCAATGCATTGTCCATCTCCTGAGGCGAAGAAACCCTCGTCTTGGGAGTTGCGAACAAGATGATGTCATAACCCGCAACGGGAAATCCACAGCTGCGGGCGGCCTCGCGCATCACACGCTTAGAACGGTTGCGCACGACAGCACAACCGAGCCGTTTAGCACCAACGAAGGCGACCCTTCCGGAGTCGCCTTCGCCAACCGATTCACATATGGTCATTCGAATCAGAGGGTGATTGAAACGACGCCCCTGACTGAACACATGCTCGAAATCTTGCCGAGACTTAATAGTCTTCATGCGAGATGTGTGTATCGCTGCTAGACAGTGAGACGCTTGCGGCCCTTGGCACGACGACGGGCGAGCACGGCACGACCACCCTTAGTGGCCATACGGGCACGGAAGCCATGGGTCTTGGCACGCTTACGCTTATTAGGCTGATACGTACGCTTCATCTTAAGTTCCTCCTGCTGCATTTCGAGTGTCCGCGGGGGCGCGGACGCAGATATAGACACGTGAGCTTGAAGATTGTAGGGAAATCGATGTTCAAATGTCAAGAAATCAAAGGTAAAAGGTTGCGCAGTTCACACGGTTCCCCCATAAGCCGAGCTCGATTTAGCGGTGCATGGCAACTTTTCACGATATTTCATCGAGTTTTCAACAGGTCATGTTGGCAATGTTGAGAACTTTTCGTCCGTTTTCCAAAGTTTTCAACAGGTTTTGAAAGTTTGTCGAAAGATGAGAAACATTGCACGGTGAGCTACTATTTGTTCGAAACCTTTTGGAAGATTGCGAGCGGCATGTCTGACGACTTTTACACCATGGTCGATTCCGGAGACCCGGCACCCGACAACGAGCACATCACCGGCGTGCGCGAAGAGCGTGACGAAGGTGAACAGACGACAACGCAGGCGCCAAAAGCCATGTACGCCGCGCGCATCGCCGTCTATGACGACATGCTGTCGACACCGCGTGTGATCGTCATTGATCCGCAAGATGTCCGCACGTATTTGGAAGAGACGACCAACACCGTCTACCAGTGCATGAAAGAACAAGGTGGCCATATCTCGCTCATGGTCATCCGCGAGATTGTCGAAAACTTTATCCACGCACACTTTGCAGAGCCCATCATCTCGATTCTGGACGGCGGAGACACCATCCGCTTTGCTGACCAAGGACCCGGCATCGACGACAAGGAACGCGCTTTCGACTTTGGCGTTACCAGCGCAAACAGCAAGATGAAGCGCTATATCCGTGGAACCGGAGCAGGGTTTCCCATGGTGCAGGAGTATTTGGAAAACGCCGGCGGTGCCGTATCCATCGAGGACAACATGGGCAACGGCACCGTGGTTACGGTAAGCCTGAACCCTAAACGCGTGCAGGAAATCGAGCGTGCCGGCGGACGCGGTGCTGCCGTGCGGCCCGAGACGGAGCAGCCCACATATCCCCTGCCGGGAGCTTTTGCGCAGCAGCCCATGGCAACGCAGCAGATGCAGCCCCCCGTGGGGCAGATGCAGCAGCCCGGAATGCTTCCCACACAAGAGCCCCAGGCGGCATCTATGTCGATGACGCCAAACATGCCAGAGGCCATGCCGCTGGCAGATCAGGATGCAGCAGCAATGCAGCAGGCGACGGGGGCACCGGGTGGCCAGCAAATGGGCTATCAGCCGTACCAACGGGGATATCCATATCAGCAGATGCCGCCACTGGGGTATGGCCAGCAGTTCCCGCAGCAGTACCAGCAGGGATATCAGCAGCCGTACCAGCAGATGCCGCAGCAGCAGTACAACCCCTGGGCCCAACAGATGCCTCTGCAGCCTTACCAACAGTGGCCTCAAAGTTTTCAACAGCAAATGCCGCCGATGCAGAGTTCTCAACAACCAGCAGCTCAAATGATGTATCCTAATGCAGCAAATCAGTATGCGCAGCCACAACCGGACGTGTTCGTAAGCGATCGCGGCAACGCCGCGCTGGGCTATCTGGCGCAAAATCAAGCGTGCGGTGCAACCGATCTGGCGAGGGCGTTTGGAAACTCGGCCCCCACTTGGTCACGCACGCTCAATGACTTGGCGCAGGCCGGCTTGGTCATCAAGCATGGCCAGAAATACCATCTGACCGAACTCGGCGCCGCTCGCGTGCGAGCTCAGAGCTAAAGAACGGGAGAGACAGTGGACGAGGAAGCAAGCATCATCCTGGGGGATGCCATCGCCTTTTGCCAGCGCGACGGCCAAGATGCACGCCTCATCAACATGCTGGGGCAATCGCGCGCCATAAGCCTGACCGAAGATACGCTCACGATCGAGGCCCCCTCGCGCTTTGCCATCGCGCAGCTCAAAAAGCATCAGCCGACTATTGAGGCCTATCTGGAAGAAATCGCCTTTGCACCGATTGCGCTCGACATCGTGGCGCCGCAAGGCGCCGCGACGGAATCCGCTGCCGCGACGGCGCCCGCCACGGCTCCCGCTGCTTCCCCGACGGTACCAGCCTCCGCAAGCGACGTGCCGACAATCGAGCACCAGCACAGCGATGTTTCCCGTGAAACCATGGCGCCGTTGCCGACCGCGGCGGCGACGTCAACGAACGCACCCGTCACGCACATGCCCATCGCTCACGACGCAGCGGCGGGCGCGGATTCGGGCATTGCAATCAAGAACACGCTCTCGGCCGACGATTTTCGCCGCATGATGAACCAGATGAAGGGCGGAGCGCCGACTAAATCCACGCAAGCTGCGACCCCCGCTTCACCCATGCCAGCACCAACCGTGCCGGCCGAGCAGAATACGGATGGAGCCCCGCTCGCCGCGAACTCAAAATTTACCTTTGAGAACTTTGTCTACGGCCCCGAGAACAGCCATGCCTATCGCTCGGCGCTCAAGTTTGCCGCCCTCGCGGACGAGCGCGGCACATGCACATCACTGTTCATCTACGGCAAATCGGGCCTGGGCAAGACGCACCTGCTGCTTGCCATCAAAAACGAGCTCGCCGAGAAGTCGCCCGAGATCAAGGTCAAGTATGCCAACTCCCAGGCATATCTGGACGACCTGATGACCGAGTTCGACCGCCAAAAGAAGAGCAACGCCCCCATCATGCAGGCGTACCACGGCGTGGACGTGCTCATCATCGATGACATCCAAAACATCATCGGCAAGCGCGCGAGCGTGGACTACTTTTTCCAGCTCATGGACGAGTTCATCCGCAACAACAAGAAGGTCGTCATCGCGGCAGACCGCGCCCCCAAGGACCTGAGTATGGACGAGCGTCTGACCAGCCGCTTCAACGCCGGCATGCTCTGCCTGGTCGCAGAGCCCAGCTACGAGATGAAATACAAGATCTTGCAGCGCTATTACGAGAACACCATCGTCGCCGCTCCCGAGGCAGGCGACGACTCGCTGCTGGCGGCCTATGGGGGCGACAGCGGGCACCTGACCGACGAGCACTTTAAACACATGGCCGAGGTCTCGGGCACCAACATCCGCGAACTCGAGAGCTTTTGCGAGCGCTGCGCCGGCGAGGCGGGCGACCGCGAGCGCGAGGGCGGGGAGCTCACCTTTGACGATATCGACGCCATCGCCAGCCAGTACTTCGACACATCGGCCAAAAAGATCAACGTGCAAACGGTCCAGTCCGTCATCGAAGAGCAGTACGGCGTGACGCACGAGGAGCTCATCGGCCCGCGTCGCAACGCCAATATCGCCAAAGCACGCCATATCGCCATCTACCTTGCCATCGAAATGTGCGAGATGACGACCACGGCGGTAGGCGCCGAATTTGGCAACCGCAACCACTCGACCGTCAGCACGAGTTACAAAAAGGTCCAGAAGATGATCCAGGAAGACCGCACCGTCACCGAAGACCTCAAGTCGCTGCGCGATAAAATTACACTGCGCTCGTAGGGAAATAGAGACACCTGTTGAAAACTTGTCGAAACCACGGGCATAAGGTGTCTAAAACCCAATCCGCGGTGATGAAAAGTTTTGCGCAGGTTTTGAACGTGGAAAACCACCCCTGTTGCACACAGGTTGCTGTCGATTCTCTTTCTGGGTCTGACCTGCGTCTTTGGGAGTAATCAACAGTTTCGTCAGTGCTATTACTATTATTAAGATATTTATATCTATAGAAAGGTATTAAAAGATGAAGTTCACCGTCAGCCAGAGCTCGCTTACACAAGCCATCGGCGTCGTTATGAAGGGTGTCGCTTCGGCATCCACCCTTCCCATCCTGTCGGGCGTGCTCGTCAAGGCGCAAGACGGCATCTTGGAATTCCAGACCTCTAACTACACCATCTCGATCCGTCATCGCATCGCGGCGCATGTCGAAGAAGAGGGCGAGATGGTTATCCCCTGTAAGATGCTCTCCAATATCACCAAGACTCTCCCCGATGCCCCGGTCACCTTTGAGCTGTCCGAGCGCCAGGTGCTGATCAGTTGCGAGAAGAGCTCGTTCCGCCTGAACACGCTCGATGCCAATGACTTCCCTGAGTTTCCGGCCTATGCCATCGAGAGTGCCGTGGAGCTGCCGACCGATATCTTGTCCGAGATGGTCGGCCGCGTGTGGCGCGTCACCTCGACCGACAAGGCCCGCCCCATCCTGGGCGGCGTGCACATGAAGGTCGAGAACAACACCGTGCGCCTGGTGGCGACCGATTCCTTCCGCTTGGCCGTGTGCGATACGCAGGTCGAGACCTCGACCCTCGAGGGCTCCTTTGAGCTCAACGTTCCGGCTGACGCCTTTAACGACGCACTGAACATCATGGCCAGCCAGGCGACCATCATGATCGGGGCTACCGACACCCAGGTCGTCTTTGAGGCCGGCAACACCACCTACGTGTCGCGTCGTATCGAGGGCGTGTACCCCAACTACAAGCAGCTCATCCCCGATTCGTGCGTGACGAGCGTCAAGATTGACGTCGCCGCCTTTAACGCCGCCCTCAAGCGCGTGGCCGTTATCGCGAGCGCCAACCCCGCTGTCAAGTTCGAGATCGATGTCGAGAACGGGCAGATGGGCCTGTCCTCCATTTCCAATGACCAGGACCTTGCGCAGGAGACGATCGATGTCGAGGCCGAGGGCGAGTCGGGCACCATCGCCTTCAACTACCACTACATCTTCGGCTGCCTCAATGCCCTGTCCAAGGAGAAGGAGATCACGCTGGAGCTCAAGAGCTACTCGCAGGCGGGCATCTTCAAGTCCTACGACAAGATCAACTACCTGTACCTGGTCATGCCGGTCCGCATCTAGCAGCCGCCCTATGACCATATTCGCCCGCGATCTTTCCGTCGCGCACTACCGCAGCTTCGATAGCTATCGCCTTGCCCTGGACGAGGGCGTGACGATACTTGCGGGACCCAACGCGGCGGGAAAGACCAATCTCATAGAGGCGCTGCAGCTGCTGACGAGCGGCGCCTCGTTTAGGCATCCGACCGCAGCCGAGCTCGTCCATGACGGCGTGGGCTCGTGCAAGGTCGAGCTGAGGCTCGAGGGCGACGGCCGCGTGCTTGATATGGGATTGAACGCGGAGGACGGTAAGCGCTCGTTTAGCCGTAACGGCAAGAGATGTTCTGCCGCCGGTGTGCGCGGGGTTCTGCCGAGCGTGCTGTTTTGCCCCGACCATCTGGACATGGTTAAGCGGGGCGCCAGTGTGCGCCGCGCCGCCCTCGATGACTTTGGCATGCAACTGAGCGCACGTTATGCCGATCTTGCGAGCACCTATGGACGCTGCGTGACCCAGCGTAACGCCCTGCTCAAGGAGACCTGGTGCTGCCGCGAGATGCTCGGCGCGTGGAACGATTCGATTGCCCGCGCGGGCTCGGCCCTGCTTGTGCACCGGTTGGCCCTGCTCGACCGGCTGGCGGGCCATGTGCACACTGCCTACGGGCAAGTGGCATCCGGTGAAGCCGCCAACGTGACCTATACGTCCACGCTGGGGGATTTGCCCCAGGTCGATGATCGCGAAGAGCTGAAGGGCTGGGCGTACGAGCGCATGCTGGCTGCCCTTGATGAGCACGCCGACGAGGAAATTCGCCGCGGCGTGACGTTGGTGGGACCGCATCGCGACGAGATTGAGTTTACCGTGGCGGGTCGCTCCGCCCGTTCATTTGCCAGCCAAGGTCAGCAGCGAACGTTGGTTCTGGCCTGGAAGGTGGCGGAGGTGGCCGTGGCTCGCGATGTCCTGGGCACCGCCCCGCTGCTGCTTTTGGACGACGTGATGAGCGAACTCGACGGCGAACGCCGCGGTGCTTTTCTGCGGCTGATCGGCGATGATATCCAGACGGTCATAACCACGACCAACCTGGGGTATTTTACCGATGACCTGCTTGATCGAGCCAAGGTGGTGAGCATGGGTGAGACGTGCTAATTACGAGCGCGAGAGCGAAACGGTTGCCTTCAGTGGATTTTTGAACGCAGAGCGTCAGCGCATCCTGGCGGCCGCGACACCTGAGCGCCGCGCGCAGATGGAGGCCGCCGAGGAGTCGCGCGCGGTCTATCGCGCGTGGAACGCGGTGTGCTCGGGCACGCGCGAGGGGCGGCATGTGACGGGCTTGCGCTACCTGCCCGAGTCCAATGAGCTGCTGGTATATCTCGATTCGCCCTCGTGGACGCAGGAAATGACGCTGTTGCGCGAGATCATTCGCGCGCGCATGGAGCGCGCCGGTGCGCATGTGGACGGCCTGGTGTTCAAAACCACCGCGCCCGGTCACACGCCGCCCGCCGCCAAGGAGCGCCTGCGCCCGGCGACGACCGAGCGCCCGTCGGCCCCGCACGCCGACCTAAGTGAGGCCGAGCGCACCGAGATTGAGCGCCAAGTGGCGCCCATCGAAGACCAAAAACTGCGCGAGGCCCTCGAGAATGCCATGAGAGCCAGCGCCGAGTGGGCCAAGGGCGTGCAAAGCAAAAAAGAGCCTTAAATCGCATCTGGTGGCCTTGTAGAGCCAAATACCCTCGTTCCCGAGGGTATTTTTTACGATAAACTAGTAAGGCTGTACACATTTTCTTGACTGAAGGAGGACGTGTGGCAAACGAAAACGATTACGATGGCGGCGAGATTAAGATTCTCGAAGGTCTCGAGGCCGTTCGTAAGCGCCCGGGCATGTATATCGGCTCGACGAGCGCCAGCGGTCTGCATCACCTGGTGTGGGAGATCGTTGACAACTCCGTCGACGAGGCCATGGCCGGTTTCTGCACCGAGATCCAGGTGACGGTCCACGCCGACAACTCCATCACGGTCGTCGACAACGGTCGCGGTATCCCCGTCGACGAGCACCCTGTTAAAAAGATCCCGACGCTCGAGGTCGTCATGACGATCTTGCACGCCGGCGGTAAGTTCGATAACTCGGCCTATAAGGTCTCGGGCGGCCTGCACGGCGTGGGCATCTCCGTCGTCAACGCACTGTCCAAGCGCGTGGTCGTTCAGGTTCGTCGCGATGGCAACACCTACGAGATGGAGTTCTCGCGCGGCAAGACCGTCAAGAAGATGGAAGTCGTGGGCACCTCGGATTCGACGGGCACCACCGTCACTTTCTGGCCCGACGACGAGATCTTCGAGACCTGCATCTATGATTTCGATACGCTGCACAACCGTCTGCAGGAGACGGCGTTCCTCAATAAGAACCTCAAAATCGTGCTGACCGACGAGCGCGAGGCGACTCCCCACGTGGAGGAGTTTTGCTACGAGGGCGGCATCATCGACTTCGTCAAGTTCCTCAACGAGGGCAAGGACGTCCCCGAGGCCTTTAAGGAGCCCATCTACATCGAGGGCAAATCGGATCCGGACGCGCCTGTGACCAAGATGGGCGAGGTCGAGGTTTCCCTGCAGTGGAATAGCGGTTACGGCGAGAACGTCATGTCGTTTGCCAACGACATCTACACCCCCGAGGGCGGCATGCACCTTGAGGGCTTCCGCACCGCGCTCACCCGCGTGATCAACGACTACGCGCGCAAGCAGAACCTGCTCAAGGAAAAAGACGCCAACCTGACCGGCGACGATGTACGCGAGGGCCTTTCGGCCGTTATCTCGGTCAAGCTGCCCGACCCGCAGTTTGAGGGCCAGACCAAGGCCAAGCTCGGTAGCTCCTATATGCGAGCGCTGACGCTCAAGATCGTGACCGACGGCCTCGCCGATTACTTGGAGGAGCATCCCAAGCCCGCCCGCGAGATCGTCAAGAAGGCGCAACAGGCCTGCAAGGCGCGCAACGCCGCCCGCAAGGCGCGCGAGGCGACCCGCCGCAAGAGTCTGCTCGAGACGGCGTCCCTGCCCGGTAAGCTCGCCGACTGCTCGGTGCGCGATGCCGAGCTGACCGAGCTCTTCATTGTAGAGGGCGACTCGGCAGGCGGTTCGGCCAAGGACGGCCGCCGCCGAGACATCCAGGCGATTCTGCCCCTGCGCGGCAAGATTTTGAACGTCGAACGCGTTGGTGACCATCGCGCGTTCTCGAGTGACACCATCCAGTCGCTGATTACCGCGATCGGTTGCGGCGTCACGACGAGTGCCGGCGACGGCGGCGATTTCGATATCACCAAGGCGCGCTACCACAAGATCATCATCATGACCGATGCAGACGTCGACGGCGCGCATATCCGCATCCTGCTGCTGACGCTCTTCTACAAGTACATGCGTCCGCTGATCGATGCCGGCTACGTCTATGTTGCCTGCCCGCCCATCTTTGGCATTAAGGTGCGCAACAAGATCCACTACGTGTATCCCAACGGCCGCCAGCCCGAAGACGAGATCCTGCGCGACACCATCCAGAGCCTGGGCCTGAACCCCGACGATAACGACGAGGACGGCAAGGCCAAGGACGGCAAGATCACCAAAAAGCGCAAGGGCTATACCGTCCAGCGCTACAAGGGCCTGGGCGAGATGGACCCCAAGCAGCTTGCCTCGACGACGATGGACCCCAAGACCCGCATCCTGCAGCGCGTGTCGATCGAGGACGCCGTGGTGGCAGACCGCGCCGTGCGCGAGCTGATGGGTTCCGAGGTCGGCTATCGCCGCGAGTACATTGAAAAACATGCGCATGACGCGCGTTTCCTTGACGCTTAAGAGGAGGTAACGTGGCAGACGATATCAACAATAACGAGGGTATGGACGAGGCCGGCGATGCCGGTATGCCCGATGATCTGAAGCGCCTGCTTGCCCGTGCTGAGCAGGGCGAGGACGGCGATCCGGACGCCTATAACCCCGATGCCGATGATGATGAGGAAGAAGACGACGCCGAGCTCGAGGAGAGCTTTGGCGAAGTCGATCGCGGCGCCTCGGCCGGCGAGGATATCAATGGCGGCCAGCTCCAGATTTCGGAGTTTGGCCGCGAGATGAAGCAGTCGTTCATCGAGTATTCGATGTCGGTTATCACGGCACGTGCCCTGCCGGACGTGCGCGATGGCTTAAAGCCGGTGCACCGCCGCATTCTGTACGCGATGAACGAGAGCGGCATCTACCCCAACCGCCCGCACAAGAAGTCAGCTTGGACGGTCGGCGAAGTTATCGGTAAGTACCACCCGCACGGTGACTCTGCGGTCTACGAGGCCATGGTCCGCCTGGCACAGTGGTTCTCCATGCGCACGCCGCTCATCGACGGTCACGGCAACTTCGGTAACATCGACGGCGACGGCGCGGCAGCCATGCGTTACACCGAGAGCCGCCTGGCAAAGCCCGCCATGGAACTGCTGCGTGACTTGCAGAAGGATACCGTCGACTGGCAGCCCAACTACGACGAATCGCTCGCCGAGCCCGTGGCGCTGCCTGCGCGCTTCCCCAACCTGCTGGTCAACGGCAGCCAGGGCATCGCCGTCGGCATGGCCACCAACATCGCCCCGCATAACCTCGCCGAGGCGATCGAGGCAACCTGCTACCTGATCGATAATCCCGACGCCACTGTCGACGAGCTCATGCAGATCATGCCCGGTCCGGACTTCCCCACCGGCGCCATCATCATGGGCAGCGCCGGCATTAAGCAGAGCTACGAGACCGGCCGCGGCTCCATTACCGTGCGCGCCAAGGCTCACGTGGAGTCCACCAAGACCGGCCGCAGCCGCCTGGTCTTTACCGAGATTCCCTACATGGTCAACAAGGGCACCCTGCAGGAGAAGATCGCCCAGCTCGTCAACGACAAGCGCATCGAGGGCATCTCTGATATGCGCGATGAGTCCAACCAGAAGGGTATCCGTCTGGTCATCGAACTCAAGAAGGGCGTCATCCCGCAGGTCGTGCTCAACAACCTGTACAAGTACACCTCGCTGCAGACGACCTTCGGCGCCAACAACCTGGCGCTCGTCAACGGCGTTCCCAAATGCCTGAGCCTGCGCGAGATGCTGCAGCACTACATCGACCACCAGGTCGACGTCGTCACCCGACGCACCCGCTTCGACCTTAAGAAGGCCCAGGCCCGCGCGCATATCCTCGAGGGCTACCTGATGGCCCTTGACCATATCGACGAGGTCATCAGCATCATCCGTTCCTCGCAGACCGACTCCGAGGCCAGCAGCCGCCTGATCGAGCGCTTTGGCTTTACGCCCGAGCAGACCACGGCCATCCTCGAGATGAAGCTGCGCCGCCTGACCGGCCTGGAGCGCGACAAGATCCAGGAAGAGCTGGACGGCCTGCGTCGCGCCATCGCCTACTACGAGGACCTGTTGGCGCACGAGGAAAAGATCTTGGGCGTCATCAAGGAAGAGATGCGCGAGATCTCCAAGAAGTTCGGTGATAAGCGCCGCACCGAGATCAGCCAGGTCGAAAAGGATCTGGACGTTGAGGACCTCATCGCCGACGAGGACATGGTCGTGACCATCACCCACACCGGCTATGTGAAGCGTATCCCGGTGGCTGCCTATCGCGCCCAGAAGCGCGGCGGCAAGGGCGTGTCGGGCGTCAACCTCAAAGAGGACGATGTCATCGACGAGATGTTCATCGCGTCCACGCACGAGTACGTGCTGTTCTTCTCGAGCAAGGGCAAGGTCTACCGCCTGAAGGTGCACGAGCTGCCGGTCGGTACGCGCCAGGCGCGCGGCACCGCGATCGTCAACCTGCTGCCCTTCGAGGAAGGCGAGAAGATCGCGAGCGTCATCAGCTGCCGCGAGTTCCCTGCCGACGAGTTCCTGATGTTTGCCACCAAGAGCGGCATGGTCAAGAAGACTGTGATGAGCGCCTATGACCGCAGCCGTCGCGACGGCCTGATCGCCATCAACCTGCGTGACGACGACGCGCTTCTCGCCGTGCGTCGCGTGCGCGAGGGCGACAAGATCATCATGGCCACCACCGCGGGCAAGGCGATCATGTTCCCCGAGGACCAGGTGCGCGCCACCGGTCGCGATACCAGCGGCGTTCGCGGCATTGGAATGAAGGACAGCGTGAGCGTTCTGGGCATGGAGGTCACCAACGGCAACGGCGACCTGTTCGTCATCACCGAGCGCGGCTACGGCAAGCGCACACCGGTCGCGGACTACCCGGAGCAGAACCGCGGCGGCCAGGGCGTCTACACCATCCAGATGACCGAGCGCAAGGGCAACCTCGCGGCCATGAAGACGGTGGGCCCGCAGCACGAGCTGTTCATCGTGACGGAAGGCGCGACGGTCATTCGCGTCAAGACCGACGAGATCAGCCAAACCGGCCGAGCCACCCAGGGCGTCAAGATGATGACCGTCGACGACAACGACCGCGTATGCGCCGTAGCCCGCATGACGGCAGCCAAAGAAAAGCCCGAAGGCGAAGGCACCGAGGATACAGCCGCAACTAGCACCGAGGAAGCCCCCGTCGACCTAGGCGACGGCAACGACATGCCAGAGGATCTCCTAGACGAGTAAGAGGAACCAGCTGGTAGAAAATATCAGACCCCATATATCGGCGGTCGGCGCACTGCGCGCCGACCGCTTTTTTGACAACCTTGGGACCCCATGGCCGCTGGGCTGGCGAGTTGGGTTTGGTTTGTCGCGAGTTCCGCACGCAAAGAAGGCCACTTAATGTGGCCTTCGTCTTGCGCAGGACTGTCCGAGCAGCAAACCAAACCCAACTCGCCAGCCCAGCGGCCACCCCTCCCAAAGATTTTCAAAAAAGTTGTTGACGCGCGCGTAACGACTCGTCTAATATATCCCTTGCGCGATGGACCTGTAGCTCAGTTGGTTAGAGCGTCCGGCTGATAACCGGGAGGTCACAAGTTCGAATCTTGTCAGGTCCACCATCAAAAACGTGAAGAGCCCCGGGGCATTGCCTCGGGGCTTTTTTCTTATCAAACAAAAGTAGTCAAAATACCCCGTCCCAAATTAACTACTTTGATTTTGTGTGCTGGGCGAAAGATTGGGTAGTATAGCTATTCAATGCGGCGACCCTGCCGCCTGTTAACCGCTACGTACCGGAGGTGTTCCATGGTTCGTGTCGACATAGAGACCATCGTCATGGCCGCCGGTCCCGTGCCATCGCTTATCGTACTTCGTGAGCGCAGCAGCAAATCTGACTCGCCCGCGCCGCTGCGTTCCCTTTCCATTCAGACTGGTTCGTTTGAAGCTGCTGCCATCAGCCGCGGCATCGATAGCGGCCGCGCCGAGCGCCCGATTACCCATGACCTGCTGCTCGATACCGTTGACGCCCTGGGCGCCAAGCTCGAGCGCATCGAGATCGTTCGCGCCGAGCCGCCGGTGTTCTACGCGACGATCGTCGTACTGGCCGATGGCGAGGAGCGCAAGATCGACGCCCGCCCCAGTGACGCCATTGCCCTTGCCGTGCGCAGCAATGCCCCCATGTTTGTGGAGGACGACATCATGAATCGCCTGGGCACTGTTTCCACCCACGCCGAGGAAGTCGACGACGAGCAGGAGTTCGAGAAGTTCGACGAGTTCGTCCATACGCTCTCCCCCGATGACTTCTAAATGTCTGGCACGCGAGCGGAGAGGTCGCTGATGGGTACCCGCGTATCGGCTGAAGCGGCCGCCATCGCGCGTGAAGCCCAGATGCGCTCGGAGGCTTCTGAGGCGGCGCGCATTGCCTATGTGACGCAGGCCCGCACGCTTCGCGAACGCCGCGGCTCGTTTATCAAGATGGTTGTCATCTCCGCCCTTGTCGCGGCAATCTGTTCGCGCCTTCGTGGTACAGTTGGTGCGCTTGGGTTTTCGATCTCTACGGGCCTGGTGATCTGGGGCGTGGTCGATGCGGTCATGCTGACTAGCCAGATCAAGGTGCTCGACAAACGCGCGGCGGACATGATGCGCGCCCGCGATGCCGCTGCTAAGATCGCCGCCGAGGCGCAAGAACTGTAACGACGCCAGACTCGATGGGAAGGTCTAAAGATGGCACAGGATATGCAGGATGCCGGTAACGTCTCCGCCGAGCTCGACGCCATGGTGTGCGATCTGATCGGCGCGTTCTTGGACGACCTTGCCGCCGGTGAAAACCCCGGCGTGGTCGTGGCGATTGAGGACGCCGCTTCCAACCGTTATCTGGCGGCGCTCGATGAGGATGGCGAAGAGGCGTGCCTCGAGGCGGCCACCAACTTTATCTCCGAGCACAAGATGGGTCTTAAGGACGAGGGCCTGGGCCGTATCGTCCGCTATGCCATCGGCTATACCGGCTGCGTCGAGATTGACGGTGGCTACCACGACGCTCTGCTCGTGAGCTTTTTCGAGACGACGCTCGAGAGCGGTTTTTCGGCATATGTGCTGTATGAGGGCATGGGTGCCGGCGATGGTTTTATGTGGAGCGACCCTGAACCTGCAGGTGAGGAAACCCCTCTCATCTAAAATCGCTAAAATAAACGAGTTTTCGGTAAAAGGCTCAATATTCCCGCTGAGCGTTGTATCGCTGGGCGGGCCGCATACGCGTGCCGTTTGTATATGGATAGAAGATAGGGGAACTACATGCGCGTAGACAATCTGAGGAACATCGCCATCATCGCCCACGTCGACCACGGCAAGACGACGATGGTCGACAAGCTCCTGCGTGCCACGGACGCCTTCCGTGCCAACCAGCAGGTCGAGGACCGCGTCCTGGATTCTAACGACCAGGAGCGCGAGCGCGGCATCACGATTCTCGCCAAGAACATCTCTATCGAGTACAAGGACGTCAAGATCAACGTCATCGACACCCCGGGCCACGCCGACTTTGGCGGCGAGGTCGAGCGCGTGCTGCGTATGGCCGACGGCGCCCTGCTGCTGGTCGACGCCTTTGAGGGCCCCATGCCCCAGACCCGCTTCGTGCTGCGCCACGCTATCGACACCGGCCTTAAGATCATGATCGTCATCAACAAGATCGACCGTCCGGGCGCCAACCCCGAGAAGGCCTACAACGACTGTCTGGACCTTATGGCCGACCTGGGTGCCACCGACGACCAGCTTGAGTTCGCCATGGAGCACGTGGTCTACGCCAGCGCCATGAATGGCTTTGCCCGTCTCGATCCCAACGACGGCAATATGGACATGTACCCGCTGCTCGATATGATCATCGACGACATGCCCGCGCCCGAGGTTGACGAGAACGCCCCGCTGGCCATGCAGTGCGTGACCATCGACCACTCCAACTTCGTTGGCCGTATCGGCATCGGTCGCGTGTATTCCGGCGCCATCCATCAGGGCGACCAGATTCTTGTTGTGAAGAACGACGGCTCCAGCGCCACCGCTACCGTCAAGCAGCTCTTTACCTTCGACTACCTGGGCCGTACCGAGTGCCAGGAAGTCGGCGCCGGCGACATCGCTGCCGTCGTGGGCATTGACCGCACCGATATCGGCGATGTCTACACCGACCCCGAGAACCCCGTCGAGCTCGAGCCCATCGAGATCGACCCTCCGACCCTGTCCATCGTCTTTGAGGCTTCGACCTCCCCGCTCGTCGGTCGCGACGGCGACATCGTAGGCGCCCGTCAGCTCAAGGAGCGCCTGTTCAACGAGGCCGAGAACAACGTGACCATGAAGATCGAGGAGCTCGAGGACAAGAGCGGCGTCGAGGTCTCGGGCCGCGGCATTCTGCACCTGTCCGTTCTGATGGAGTCCATGCGCCGCGAGGGCTTTGAGTTCCAGGTCGGTCGTCCCCGCGTTCTGTTTAAGAAGGACGAGAACGGCAACAAGATGGAGCCCGTCGAGCAGGCCGTCGTCGAGTGCCCGGACGAGTACTCGGGCAAGGTCGTTGAGGTCTTCGGCACCTCCGGCGGCATCATGACGAGCATGGACACCTCGGGCATCGTGACGCACCTCGAGTTTAAGATCCCGACCCGCGGCATCATGGGTCTTAAGAACCGCATCATGAACGTCACCCACGGCGAGGGCGTGTTCTACCACACCTTCCTGGAGTATGGTCCCTACGCCGGCGAGATCGGCAACCGTCAGAACGGCGCCATGATCTCCATGACTACCGAGAAGGCCGTTGCCTACGCTCTGGGCACGCTGCAGGAGCGCGGTCAGCTGTTCGTTGAGCCGGGCACCGAGTGCTATGAGGGCATGATCGTGGGCGAGCGCAGCAAGGCCGGCGACATGGTCGTCAACATCGCCCGTACCAAGAACCTGGGCAACCAGCGTTCCTCGACCTCCGATATCTCCGTCCAGCTGGTGCCGCCCCGCACCTTCTCGCTGGAGGAGGCGCTGGAGTACATCGCCGACGACGAGCTGGTCGAGATTACTCCCAAGAACATTCGTCTGCGCAAGCGTCTGCTCAACGCCACCGACCGCAAGAAGGCCGCCGTCCGCGCCGGTCAGGTCAACAAATAAGCGCTGGGCTTTATAGCGTCTAACAAGAAAGGGCGTCGACCGCAATGGTCGGCGCCCTTTTTGTGCACAGGGACTGAGCTGGTCTGCACCACCACAAAGGTGCCTGGCCCCTTTATGGTGGTTGGCGGCTAAGCGGTGGGGAGTCCTGGCGTGTTAGCCGGCTGCTGCGGTTTGAGGTGGGCGTTGCGCCAGATGATTTGGATGATGTAGCCGAGTGTAAAGACGAAGGCCACGCCGCTGATGAAGTCGCCTACGAGGGGGATTGCCGTAAGCGCGCCCGCGGCGATGCCACCCACGGCTGCCATGGCGTAGCGGTTTTGGCTGTGTCCGACCATGCGGACGATCGCGCACCCCGCAAAGGCACTCGACACCAACGCGATGCCGATAACGCCGCACAAGAGGGCTCCGGCAAGCGATAGACCGGCGATAGAGATAATCAGCAGTAGGACGGTGGGGACGACAGCAATCGTACCCAGAAGACCGCTCACCCACAGGGGCGTGGGGCGCTGGTGGAGCATGCCGGCGGCGCCGGCGGTCGCGCGCGGAAAGACGAGCTCGAGCAGCAGAGCGACAAGGCAAGTCGAAAGTGCCGCGGCGACGATACCGCCGATGACATCGTTAACGGTGGAAGTATTCTCGTTCTCGGTGCGGTCGATCTTAAGCGCGCCGACCTCGGCTCCCGCGGCGCGCTCGGGGTCCTCGGAGACGTGCGCGTTCACGGTGCCGGTGATGTGGGCGTTCTTGCCCAGGATGAGCTTGTCGGCCCAAACCTCGACATCGCCCTCGACGGTGCCATCGATGGTCACCGTATCGCCCGCAAGCGCTGCCGACTTGGTAGAGCCGCGCAGGGCAACCGTCTCGCCTATCGCATAGAAACAGTTGGCGGTGCTGTCGGAATTGAGCACGACATGCTGACCGACGACCGTGACGCTGCCATCAACCGTGGTCTGGGCGATATCGATAGTGCGTGCCGCCAAGCGGACGGCGCCGCCCACCGTGCAGTCGCGGATGGAGAGGCTCTCGCCTGCTGCAATTATGTCGCGGCCGATGGACGCATCGTCCAAGTTGAGGGCCTGACCTGCCCAGTACAGGTCACCTTCGACGCCGGACGAATTGGCGTCATTGTCGGTTGCAAGTACGTTGCCTGCGGTGTCCGTGCCGGCGAACGACGCCGTGGGAAGCGCGGTGATCGCCAGCGCGATGAGCGCGAATGCCATAAGCAGGCAGCGACGCATCTTGTGTGACGGCGTCGCCGCGGTTTGATTGAAAGCCATGGTTGATCCTTTTGTTAGGTGTTCGACATGCACCTAACAGGGTACCCAACGCGTGGGCGCTCTAAAAGAACCTCTCGGTTGCATTTCGAGGGATGAGCCCGCGCCACCTACTTTTTGCGGTGCAAAAAGCGTGCGATGTCATCCTCGGTGGGGCTTTTGATATCAAAGCGCAGCGACAGCCAGCGTAGTCCCATGGTCACCACGACGCAAACGACCAGTGCGACGACATTGCTGACCAAGCCGCTCATGACAAGGCAAACATAGCTTGCCGATCCGGCGATGGCCGCGATGGCATAGAAGTTGGTGCGCTGGAAGATACCCGGCACCACACCCATAAAACCATCTCGCAGCATGCCGCCGCCCACCGCGGTAAAAAAGCCCATCATGATGCACACCGCCGGCGCAAAGCCGTAGACCAGCGCCTTGTCTGCGCCGGTTGCCGCATAAATACCAACCGAGATGATATCGAGCAGGGGAATGAGCTTTTCGGGCTTGTCGACGATTGCCGGGAAGATGTAGATGATGGCCGCGGTGGCGATGGAGAGCGGGAGCGCCATCGGCTGGTTGAGGATGTAGACGTTGCCCACCTGCAGCGTCATATCGCGCAAAAGACCGCCGCCCAGTCCACAGACCACGGCGAGCGCGACGGCGCCCACCAGGTCGAGTTTGTGCTCGCGTGCGACCAACACGCCCGAGATCGATGCCGCGACGACGGCGAACATCTCGAGCCAAAACGGGATGGCAACCATGGCATCCGAGGCGTGTGCGGTAACGATCATAGCGGCGGCAACGGGCAAGATGGGGTCCTTTGAGTTACGGGTTTAGACAATGCCCGTACATAGTACATGTTCGGCGCCGATTGCGACCCTATTGCTCGGCAAACGGTCGGGACTGGGTGGGGGCGTGGCGTTACTGGAATGCCAAGGGTCCAAAACATGTACGTCAGCCTCCAAAAACGACATTTTCCGACATCTTTGGAGGCTGACGTACATGTTTGGATTGAGCTCACAGCATGAGTGAGTTGATTTACTCACATCCGGTATATTTCCCCACTTCAACGGACATAAGAGTTGGATACCGGCTCAGAGCGAGAGGCCCTCAATGGATACCCCTGTTCTCATTTCGCATAAAACCGCATGGCTTGTCCATCATGCACCCCAGAATTTGGTTCAGTCTCTTGCGCGGCACGACTACCAGATAGGCGCACAAGGCATCTCCACCCAGCAACGTGTTGCGCGCATACGACAGGCCCTTACCGACTGCGGCATTCCGTCCGATATGCTTAAGACTATCGATATCGCGGTTGTATTCGAATTTGAGCGAATTCGTACCAAAGGCGTCGTTTGCCACATTCTTGGACAAAATCTTCCCTACGAGCATATTAACGAGTTGACGCCCGGAATCTTCATCACCGACGAAGCCTTCGCCTTCGTGCTCGCTGCCGAGTGGATGGATAGGATCGAATATCTCGAATATGGCTATGAAGTTTGCGGCGATTATCGCATGAGGCTCAATCCCGCCGACCCTTATACCGAGCAACCAGCCACCACCTCCAAGGATGAAATAACCGAACTGCTCGATCGGCACCCCGGAAAACCCGGTGCCACACGTGCACGGCTCGCGCTCAGGCACATCTACGATCGCTCGGCCTCGCCTATGGAGACCGCTTCGGCAAGCGCCCTCTCGCTCCCAACAAGCGAAGGCGGCGTTGGCATCCGAGGTGTCGAACTCAACAAACCGCTCGAGATCCCTCAACGTCTCTGGCATTGCGCCAAAGCTCGAACGCTCAAAATCGATGCGCTCGTGACCTATAAGCGCAGGGCGCTCGGTATCGAATATAAGGGCGGTTTTCACGATGAGCTCGAGCGCAAGGGAGCAGATGCGGAGCGAGAGGCCGTTCTCTCCCAAATGGGATATCGAATCGTTACGCTCACTTCGGCTCAGTTCGGCAGCCAGCTCGCCTTTCACCGCGCCATGAACAACATACGCGAAGCACTCGGCATGCCTCGCTGTACCGACACCGGGTACCAGAGAAAACAAAACGAACTACGCAAGGCACTTATCCGCAACTGGAAAAGCATACGAGACGAGGAGGCGCCTTCCGAATAGCGCCGCTCCCGTGAGCTCAATCCAAACGTGTACGTCAGCCTCCAAAGATGTCGAAAAATGTCGTTTTTTGAGGCTGACGTACATGTTTGGGGAAGCGTGGGATCGAGACGTATTTCGATAACAAAAAAGCTCCCATTTTTGGGAGCTTTCTCAACCAAAATGGCGGAGGAGGAGGGATTCGAACCCTCGTGACCTTATACAGGCCAAACGGTTTTCGAGACCGCCGCATTCAACCACTCTGCCACCCCTCCGCGTGGGGTAAAAACAAAGCAGGCTCAAAGGCCTGCTTTGGAATTAACTGGCGGAGAGTCAGGGATTTGAACCCTGGAGACGCTTTTGACGCCTACACGATTTCCAATCGTGCTCCTTCGGCCACTCGGACAACTCTCCGTTAAATGCGAAAGTTAGTATACACGAGGAATCGCAAGGTGCAAGCCGAAAACTTAGCATTTTTTAAAACGCTTGGCCGCACTTGGCGTTGCAGTGGGGTTTGAGGTGCCAAAAAACGGCTTCCGACCAGCGTGGTTGATCAACTCAATTGTTCAAAAAGGGTGGTTGATTTCCGATCTCAGCCGAACACATTAGGCGGACAGGCCGTTCCCGCAGCT
>UQHW01000017.1 GCA_900540935.1 uncultured Collinsella sp.
AGGCCAATCAAACCCGGAGATATCTCGTTCTCCCCGAAATAGCTTTAGGGCTAGCGTCGCGCGTTCACCGCCGGAGGTAGAGCACCGGATGGACGAGGGGGCTTCGCCGCCTACCGAATCCAACCGAACTCCGAATGCCGGCGGCCCAGAGCGCGGCAGTCAGAGCATGTGGGCTAAGCTGTGTGCTCGAGAGGGAAACAGCCCGGACCGCCCGCTAAGGTCCCCAAGTTCCAGCCGAGTGGCAAAGGATGTGCGTCCGCCCAGACAACCAGGATGTTGGCTTAGAAGCAGCCATCCATTCAAAGAGTGCGTAACAGCTCACTGGTCGAGTGGACATGCGCCGACAATACACGGGGCTAAGCTGGACACCGAAGCGGCGGGATTTTAATTCATTAGAATCGGTAGGGGAGCTTCCCATGGGCGGAGAAGCCGGAGGGCGACCGACGGTGGAGCGCATGGGAGTGAGAATGCTGGCATGAGTAGCGAGAGACGAGAGAGTAACTCGTCCGCCGTGAACCCGAGGTTTCCTGGGCAAGGCTAATCCTCCCAGGGTCAGTCGGGGGCTAAGGCGAGGCCGGTAGGCGTAGCCGACGCGCAGCAGGCAGACATTCCTGCACCGCGCACGCGGCGCTACGACCGACGGGGCGACGGATGGGGGTGGCTCGGCGGGGTTCTGGACGTCCCCGTGATGGAGCGCGGCCCGCGGACCAGGGAAATCCGGTCCGCAGGAGGGCGAGGCTCCGGACGAAGCGACTGAGCGAAGCGAGTGAGCCCGAGGTCCCTAGAAAAACCCCTAGGCAGGCGCGTGCGCGCCCGTACCGCAAACCGACACAGGTGGGTGGGTAGAACATACCGAGGCGATCGGGTCAACCATGGTCAAGGAACTCGGCACAATGGCCCCGTAACTTCGGGAGAAGGGGTGCCCGCGCGTACGTGAACGGACTTGCTCCGGGAGCGGAGGCGGGCCGCAGTGGAGAGGCCCAAGCGACTGTTTACCAAAAACACAGGACTCTGCAGAAGCCGCAAGGCGACGTATAGGGTCTGACGCCTGCCCGGTGCCGGAAGGTCACGCGGAGGAGTTAGCGCATCGCGCGAAGCCCCGAAGCCAAGCCCCGGTAAACGGCGGCCGTAACTATAACGGTCCTAAGGTAGCGAAATTCCTTGTCGGGTAAGTTCCGACCTGCACGAAAGGCGCAACGACTTGGGCGCTGTCTCGACCATGGACCCGGTGAAATTGCACTGGTCGTGAAGATGCGACTTACCCGCGGAAGGACGGAAAGACCCCGTGAACCTTCACTGCAGCTTGGCATTGGCCGCTGGTCCCGCGTGTAGAGGATAGGCAGGAGGCATCGATCCGGAGGCGCCAGCCCCCGGGGAGCCGCCCTTGGAATACTGCCCTCGCGCGACCGGCGTCCTAACCCGAGGCCGTCACCCGGCTCGGGGACCGTGCCAGGCGGGCAGTTTGACTGGGGCGGTCGCCTCCTAAAGGGTAACGGAGGCGCGCGAAGGTCCGCTCGGGACGGTCGGCAACCGTCCTTTTGAATGCAAGAGTACAAGCGGGCTTGACTGCGAGGCCCACAAGCCGAGCAGGTGCGAAAGCAGGCTCTAGTGATCCGGCGGCCCCGAGTGGGTGGGCCGTCGCTCAACGGATAAAAGGTACTCCGGGGATAACAGGCTGATCTTGCCCAAGAGTCCACATCGACGGCAAGGTTTGGCACCTCGATGTCGGCTCATCGCATCCTGGGGCTGGAGCAGGTCCCAAGGGTACGGCTGTTCGCCGTTTAAAGCGGTACGCGAGCTGGGTTCAGAACGTCGTGAGACAGTTCGGTCCCTATCCTCCGTGGGCGCAGGAGAATCGATGGAGGCTGCCCCCAGTACGAGAGGACCGGGGTGGACGCACCTCCGGTGAACCGGTTGTCGACCAACGGCACGGCCGGGTAGCCGCGTGCGGCGCGGATAACCGCTGAAGGCATCTAAGCGGGAAGCCGTTCCAGGGATTAGTTCTCCTTCCGGTAAGGGCCCAGGTAGACTACCTGGTCGATAGACGGCAGGTGCAAGGGCGGCGACGTCCTCAGCCGAGCCGCACTAATCGCCCGAGCTCTTCCGGAACCGCACCTCGCGGCCCGCGGGACATGCGCTCACGCGCGGTCCGGGCACGAGGATGCCCCCGAGTCACCTTTCCTATGCGCCATGCGGCCCCCAGGGCACGTGTAAGGTGAGACCCAGGACACCGTAACGGTGGGCGCCGCCCACCGGTCAGCGGCCAGAGCATGGGGGGCACGCCCGGTCCCGTTCCGAACCCGGAAGCTAAGCCCCATCGCGCCGAGAGTACTGCGGGGTCAGCCCGTGGGAGGCCAGGGCGCCGCTGACCGGTGGACGGCACCGAGCCGTACGCTTGAACTTAGAAGGGGGAGGCCGCGAGGCCTCCCCCTTTTTTGCGTTATATACACGTTGTACTTTGGGACCTAGCTCCCCCGTATGTGCTCTTACTGTTTGGCTGTATTTTGAGTCCTTCTTTTGTATTTGCGCGATAATAACTCCCATTGGCGTTAGGGAGGACTTGATGTTTACCGTTTTTGTCTTGGGCAATATTGCTTCGGGTAAGTCGACTGCCTGCCGCCATCTCGAATCTCATGGCGCCATGCTTATCGATCTGGATGAGCTTGCCAAATCGCTGTATGTGCCAGGCTCCGATATCGTCAATGCCCTCGCGGAAGAATTCGGTTGGGATATTCTGGACGGGGAGGGCGGCATTCGCCGCAATGTCCTCGCTGCTCGAGCTTTCGCTTCTCCTGATACAGTTGCGCGGCTCAATGGTATCGTTCATCCAGTCCTCATCGAACAACTGTCACTGAGGATTCTTGATCCGGTTTGCTGTACGGTTTCGTCCCCCCGTTATCCCTTTGCGGTTGTCGAGGTTTCTGCCCCGACTGGTTTTGAGGATGCTTTTGGCCTGGCTGATGAAATTCTGGTTATCAGCGCTCCTTTAGCAGTTCGTCGCGAGCGTGCCATTCATCGCGGTATGGCGTCCTCTGATTTTGATGCGCGCTCTGCATGCCAACCTGATGAGGCTTCGCTTTGCAATCTTGCCACGACGGTTATCGATAATGCGGCGGGCGATAATTCGCTCTTTGAACAACTGGACGCATGGCTTGCGCGCCATGGCTTCGGGGATGTAGCGGATAAGGAGGAGGCCGATGTCTAAGACACGTTTCTTTACGTGGTATCGCGTGGCGTCACTTGCCGTTGTGTTCGTCTTCGGCCTTATTTCGCTCGTCTACTCGTATGCTCCTGCTGCTTTCTTTAAGCCGCTGTATCCGATTGACTACGAGGTATATGTAAAGCAATCCAGCATTTCGCATAACCTGGATCCGTATCTGGTGTGCGCTGTCATTAAGTCGGAATCGAATTGGGATCCCGAGGCCGAGTCGAGTCAGGGTGCTCAGGGATTGATGCAGCTGATGCCCGAGACTGCCCAGGATATGATCGCCAAGGGCCTTGTCGACGGTGGCGAGTATTCGGCCGACAACCTTAACGATCCGGCCACGAATATCGAGTTTGGCTGCGCATACCTCTCGTATCTTCTAACCTATTTCAACGGGTCGACGGACAGTGCCATTGCCGCCTATAACGCCGGCATGGGCAATGTCGACGGATGGGCGCAGCAGAGCACGTCGCTTCATAATGCAATCACCTTTCCCGAGACGCAGGCTTATCTGATTCGCGTCAATAATGCCTGGGTTCGCTATAAGACCCTCTATCCCGACCAGTTCGTATAGGACTATGCCTGCCGCCTGCGTATACTGCAGATATATGAGTTAGGAGTATCCATGGCGGATTTTGAAGTTGAGCGTGTTGGCGGAGAGCTCAAACGTTTTGGCGTTGAGGGCTCTGATGTGCCGTTTAAGGTCGTGTCTCCCTATGAGCCTGCAGGTTCCCAGCCGAAGGCCATTGAGTCGCTTGTGCAGGGCGTGAGGGACGGAGACCGCTATCAGGTTTTGCTTGGCGTGACCGGTTCGGGTAAGACCTTTACCATGGCCAAGACCATCGAAGCTCTCGGTAAGCCAACGCTGGTCATGGCCCCCAACAAAACCCTCGCTGCCCAGCTTGCGAGCGAGCTCAAAGAATTCTTTCCCAACAACGCCGTGGTCTACTTCGTCTCGTACTACGACTACTATCAGCCCGAGGCATATGTACCGCAGAGTGATACGTATATCGAGAAAGACTCCTCGATTAACGAAGAGGTCGAGATGCTGCGCCATCAGGCAACGGCATCGCTGCTTTCTCGACGCGATGTGATTGTCGTCGCATCGGTCTCGTGCATCTATGGCATCGGTTCTCCCGAGGACTATGCGGGCTTGGCACCGAACGTCGATAAGAAGGTGCCGCTCGAGCGCGATGACTTTATCCATGCGCTCATCGACATTCAATATGATCGCAATGACTATGATTTGGCGCGCGGTACCTTCCGCGTGCGCGGTGATGTCGTCGACGTGTATCCGCCTTATGCGGAGCATCCGTTGCGGTTTGAGTTCTTTGGTGACGAGGTTGAACTGATTGCCGAGATCGACGAGGTCACCGGCGAGATGCTTCGTGAGTACGAGGCTATTCCCGTGTGGCCGGCCTCGCACTACGTGACCGAGAAGCCCAAGGTCAAGGCGGCTCTGAAATCGATCAGCGAAGAGTGCGATAAGCGTGTGGCCGAGCTCAAGGCGACCGACAAGTTGCTCGAGGCACAACGCCTGCAGCAGCGTACCGATTATGATCTCGAGATGCTCGAGACAATGGGTTTTTGCAACGGCATTGAGAACTACTCGCGTCATTTGGACGGGCGCAAGCCGGGCGAGGCGCCGTTTACCCTGATTGATTACTTTCCCAAGGACATGCTCTGCATCATTGACGAGAGCCATGTGACGGTGCCGCAGATTCGCGGTATGCATGAAGGCGACCGATCGCGCAAAGTTACGCTTGTTGAGCACGGTTTTCGTCTTCCGTCAGCGCTCGACAACCGTCCGCTTCGCTTCGATGAGTTTGAGGCAAGGATTCCGCAGTTTATCTACGTTTCGGCCACGCCGGGTGACTATGAGTTGCGCGTGAGTCAAAACGATGTTGAACAGATCATTCGACCGACCGGTCTGCTCGATCCCAAGATCGACGTTCGTCCAGTCCGGGGCCAGATTGACGATCTTGAGGACGAGATTCGCGAGCGCGTGGCCCGCAAGGAGCGCGTGTTGGTGACCACGCTGACCAAGCGCATGGCCGAGGATCTGACCGATCACCTGCTCGACGCTGGCATTAAGGTCAACTACATGCACTCCGATACGGCGACGATGGACCGTGTCGAAATTCTGCGAACGCTGCGCGAGGGAAAAATTGATGTTTTGGTGGGCATCAATCTGCTGCGTGAGGGCCTGGACCTCCCCGAGGTCTCGCTGGTGGCTATTCTCGATGCCGACAAGGAAGGCTTTTTGCGCAACCGCCGTTCGCTGATTCAGACGATTGGTCGTGCGGCTCGTAATGCCGATGGCGAAGTCATTATGTACGCGGACGTCGTGACCGATTCGATGAGGGAGGCAATCGACGAGACACAGCGCCGACGCGAGATCCAGATGGCCTATAACGAAGAGCACGGCATTGTGCCCAAGACGGTTCGCAAGGCCATCAATGACATTTCCAGCTTTATTGCCGAGGCGGAGAAGACCGTTGGTTCCAAGGGGCGTTCTAAGGGCGATTCGTTGGGCCACGGAGCATTCTATACGCCCGATGAAAACGGCGAGGGTGCTGCGCCGGAGACGGTGTCGTCCGAACAGACGCTTGCTGAGCAGCTCGAGGAACTGCCACATGATGAACTTGTGCGGATCGTCGAAACCATGGAAGAGGATATGCGTAACGCTTCTGCTGCCATGGACTTTGAGGAAGCAGCGCGTCTGCGCGATGCAGTCGTTCAGATTAGGGCGATGCTTGAGGGTGCGACTGAGGACGAGACGATTGAGCGCTTGCGCTCGCAGGCCCGCAAAGGCTCTACGTTCGCTTCGGGCAGAAAACGCCAGGGTGCACGGTTTAAGAAATAAAAGCACTGCCCCCGAGCTCCTCGCGGAGTTCGGGGGCAGTGCTATTTAGTGGACTAGAGATCAGCAATGAGGGCTTTGGCGCAACGGATGCCATCGGTAGCGGCGCTCATGATTCCTCCGGCATATCCGGCCCCCTCGCCGCAAGGGTAGAGCCCTGGGGTCGATACGGCGTGGCATCCCCGGTCTCGAGTAACGGTGACCGGAGAGCTCGAGCGCGTCTCAACACCGGTGAGGACGGCATCGGGATGGTCGTAGCCACGCAGCTTTTTGCCGAGCAAGGGAATTCCCAGACGAAGTGACTCGATGATATGTTGCGGCAATGACTCGTCGATCGCCGTCCAAGTCACGCCGAGCGGATAGGTGGGCTTTACCTTACCGCATGTGGTGCTGGCGCGTTCTGCAAGGAAATCGCCGACGAGCTGTGCCGGTGCGTTCCAATTGGAACCGCCAAGGCGATAGGCAGCCCGCTCGCAGATGCGCTGGAGTTCTACGCCTGCAAGAGGATCGTCACTGGGGAGATCGTCGGGCGTGACGTTAACGAGGAGAGCGGCGTTTGCGTTGCGGCCGGCGCGGGCGTTGAGACTGGCGCCGTTGACGCACAGGTGGCCGGGCTCTGAAGAGGCGGCGACAACCTGTCCGCCGGGACACATGCAGAATGAGAACACGCTGCGGCCGTTGGGAAGATGGGCAACGAGCTTATAGGGGGCTGCTCCGAGCGCGGGATGACCCGCTGCGGGGCCATATTGCGCCCGATCGATATCACGCTGCGGGTGTTCGATGCGAACGCCCATGGCAAACGTCTTTTGAGCGAGGGCGACATCATGGGTTTTGAGAACCTCGAATACGTCGCGCGCAGAATGACCGCAAGCAAGGATGAGATGCTTTGTGTTGATTGACTCGCTTGTCGCGTCGTGGGACGACTGGATGTCGATACCGACAATGGTGCCAGATGTGTCAGTGTGAATGTCAACGAGTTTCGTTCGATAGCGAACGGTTCCTCCGAGCTGTTCAATGCGCTGGGAGATGCTGGTAACGACGGCGGGGAGGATGTCGGAGCCAATATGCGGTTTTGCATCCCATAGAATATCGCGGGGAGCGCCCGCTTCGACGAAGGTCTCGAGGATAAGGCGATGGGCGGGATTTTTGGTTCCCGTATTGAGTTTGCCGTCCGAGAACGTACCTGCGCCACCCAGGCCAAATTGGATATTGCTCTCGGGATCTAGGATGCGTTCTTTGAGAAAAAGATCGATGGCACGTGAGCGGCGAAGGGCCGGATCGCCGCGCTCGATGAGTAAGGGCTTGAGGCCTGCTTCGGCAAGGGCAAGTGCTGCAAAAAGGCCAGCACATCCGGCTCCAACGACGATGGGGCGTTCGTTGGGCGCTGCGACAATAGGGGAGGGGAACGAGGGCGGTTCGGCTTCTATCAGGCGGATGCGCGAGCGGTCGTGGTCGGAAATGCCACCGATGGCGATTTGTTCAAGACGAGGGGTCGAAAGCTCGACGCGAAAGCTCAAGATAAAATGGACATCTCGTTTTTTGCGGGCATCGATTGACTTGCGATGGAGTTCGATAGTCTTGATTTGGGAGTCCTTGCACCGAAGGGCTCGCTTGGCAGCGCGTCTGCCAACGGCAAGGCAGGCGTTTTCGTCGCGAGCGTCATCGAGTGACGCATGGACTTGGGTGATTTCGATCATCGAGGTCTCCTTAGATGCAAGAAAGGGGCCGCCCGGAGAGTTCAGACGGCCCGATTGCATTTTGATTATAGACTGCGTTGCTACAGGCTGCTTGCAGCGCGAATCCCCGATATCCAAGCCCATGCAAGGTTGAAACCGCCGCAGTCGGCGTCGATGTCGAGCGCTTCGCCGCAGACGTAAAGCGGGGCGCTTGTGGCGCTGCTCACGTAAAGATCGGGTGCCGAGACGCATTCGATAGATATGCCGCCACGCGTGACCTGTGCTGAGCGCTCCTCTGCCGTTCCTTCGACGGACAGTTTAAAGTGCTTGAGAATTGAGACCAGATGGATGACATCGCGCGAGCCGGGATGGCACCGCTCGAATGCCGCACAAACGACGTGTGAGAGTTGCGGGGCGAGCATGCCGTCAAGCCAGTGGGGGTTTCGGGGCGAAAAAACGCCGAGCACGTTGACACGCTGCTCGAGCGTATCGAGCAGCTCATCTTTGGAGAAATCTGGAAAGAAGTCGATCAGAACAGTGTCGCCCTGGTTGATACGGCGAGAGAGATTGAAGGCGGCGACGCCTGAGATGCCGAAGGCACGGAACAGCACTTCGCCATCTTCTCGCCAGAGCTCTTCGTGGCTGCGCGAGAGCGTTAAGCGGGCTCGGACGCGCAGACCATCCAGAGTTCCGAGTGCCGTCCGGTCGCCGACGACTGATGCCGATACGGGGCACAGGACGGGGCGCAGGGGCGTCAAGGGAAGGCTAAACACCTCGGCGATGCCGGTGGGGTTGCCGCCCGTAGCGATAACCACGGCCCTTGCCTGCAGGGCATCGCTCGTGCGAGGAGTATCGGCTAACGCCTTTCGAAGCGAACGGAGCTCCGTCTTTCGGTCGCCGTGCTTTTTGGGTTTGAGTACATGAGCGGGACGGTCGATCTGAAGCGTCCAGCCTTCGGAAGCCTTATGAGCCGCAATGACGTTAGTTCCGCAGAGTAGGGTGATGCCCAAACGCTCGCATGCATTGAGGAGTGCATCGCGAACCGACTCGGCGCGAAGGGAGCGCGGGTATAGGCGGCCTTCCTCACGGATCGTCATGATGCCCAGCGAGGAGAAAAAACTCTCGAGATCTTGCTCGGGTTGGGGGCCCATGATGGATTCGACAAAGGCGGGGCGGTTATATCGCCGAATGTCGATGGATTCGTTTGAGAGGTTGCAGCGGCCGTTTCCGGTTGCGAGCAGCTTGAGACCGCAGGCGACGTCGCGCTCGACGACGCAGACCCTTTTGTCGACACGCGCCGCCGTAATGGCGGCGGCGAGGCCCGAGGCCCCGCCGCCGATCACCAAGACGTCATAGAAGGCGCTTGCGTTCACTTAGGCCTCGTCTGTCTTGTGCGGGGCGATGGCCTCAACGGCGGAGACGGCCTTGGGCAGCATGCCATCGGGCAGTGCGGTCTCGACTTCACCCTTATCGCAGGCCTCGGCGAGTGACGGATTGATGGGAAGCTGACCCAAGATGTCGAGGTTGTAGCGCTCGGCGACTTCGGGGAGCTTGCTCTTACCAAAGACCTCGATCTTCTTGCCGCAGTCGGGGCACTCGATATAGCTCATGTTCTCGACAATGCCCAGAATAGGGACGTTCATCTTCTCGGCCATGTTGACTGCCTTGGCGACGATCATCGAGACCAAGTCTTGCGGGCTCGTGACGATGACGATGCCATCGACGGGCAGCGATTGGAAAACGGTGAGCGCGACGTCACCCGTTCCCGGAGGCATATCGACCAGCAGGTAGTCGATGGGGCCCCACGAGGTCTCGCTCCAGAATTGCCTGATGGCGCCCGCGATAACCGGGCCACGCCAAAGGACGGGATCGGTTTCGTTTTGGAGCAACAGGTTGGAGCTCATGACCTTGACGCCGTGCTCGGAGATCTCGGGCAGCATGAGGTTGCCGAGGGCATGGACATGGCGTCCGCTCATGCCGAACATTTTGGGGATGGAGGGGCCGGTGATGTCGGCGTCGAGAATGCCAACCTTGTTGCCGCGGCGGGCGAGCTCGGTTGCGATGGCGCCCGTCACAAACGACTTGCCGACGCCTCCCTTGCCGGAAAGCACAGCGATAACGCGCTTGACCTCCGACAGCGTATTCTCTTCAAATTGCGACGGCGTTGATTGTCCGCCGGCTGCTTGTGCGTGCTCGCAACCCATGTATGACTCCTTTGTATATGTTGGGGCCGGGGCCCCGCGATGTGACACGAGCGTCATTGTACCCTCGTTTGCGAGCGGGAGTCATTTGCGATGCATTTGGGCCGAGCGTGCTTGCAATACGATGGGTCCAAGCGAATGGGCGGGCTTACTGAACTTTGCTGGCGAACTCGAGGTATTGCATGCGCTGCAGCTTGTCGATCGTCGAGGCGTATGGGCTGTCTTCAGATTCCAAGTCGTAGCGCAGCCCGTCGGCACCAAGATAGCCGGCGACATTGATGGTGGGCACATCTGACCTTGTTGCAAGCAGGGCCTTTTGATAGTCAGTGAGCGGGGCGCCGATCTTATTAAGGGTAATAGCTGCAATCTCGTTTGCCCCGACGGTGTCGTAGACGTTGAGCTCGGTATTGCCGGCGATTTCATAGTTAGCCCAGACGAAATAGGTCGACTGATAGATACGGAAAGCGTGGCTTGCCGTATCTTCCTGAGGGTACAGCTCGTCGTTGAGAGTCGTTGCGGCGCTCGGCTGATGGTCGCCAAAAAAGACAAGAACAACCGGTCTGCCGATATTGCGGAGCTCGTTGATAAAGTACTCGAGGTCCCGGTCGGATGCATTGATGCAGGTGAGATAGGTATTGAGCGCGCTATTGGCGCCCTCGCTGGCTCCCTCGACCCAATAGTTTGTCAGCTCTTCGGCGGGAACGGTGCCATAGTCGTAGCCGCCGTGATTTTGCATCGTGACGTCAAAGATGAACTGCGGGGCTTCGTCGGTTCTGAGCAGGTCGAGTATCTTGTCGTAGGTGGCGTAGTCGCATACGCCGGCATGGTAATAGGGCGCACCTTCGAAATCGCCGATTGAAAGAAAGTCTCCAAAACCCAGCTGCTGATAGATTTTATCTCGATGGTAGTTGACGGGGTTTTGCGGGTGCATAGCAGTAGTAGTATACCCAAGCTCTTTAAGGTCCTTTGCCAGGCTGTTGACACTATTCATCTGATACAGCTGATAGGGGATTTTGCCTAATCCGACAAAGGCCGTTGTCGCTCCGGTCAAAAATTCGAATTCGGAGTTCGCCGTTCCGCCACCGGTGACCGAAGCGAGCATGGTGCCGCGAACAAGTGTGTCGGGAAGCGAGTTGTAGAATGCGGGACCGGTGTACCCGGCCGCCTGGAGCTGCTCAAAGCACGAAAGGTCGCTAAAACTCTCGTTCATGACGGCAACAATCGTCGGCTTGATTTCATTGAACTGGGCAACGGCCGCCGCGCGCTGCTCGCTCGAGCCATACGTGCTGTCGTAGGCGGCGGCGAGCTCCTGTTCGATGCTCTGCGCCTCATCGGGCGTATAGTCTTCGGGCTTTTCAATGGGCAACTCGTTGACCATTTCGGTGAACGAAGTGATAAAACCCTGAGACGCATACGTGGTGATGGGCTGCCAACGGTCAAATCCAAAATCCAGCGACTGCTCCAAGTCGATGTTGGAAAAGCCCAAGAGCCCCACAACGGTCACTAGCAGAAAAGCGCAGAGGTTAGCGGCGATTGCGGGGAAGACATGGGCGGGCGTACGGAGCTTTCGCGGTCGGATAAGCGAAAGAAGCCCCAGGGAAATCTCCAGCAGGGCGAGTGAGGTTACGATTCCTGCAGTGAAGGTGAACTCATATCCCTCACTTACTTCCATTGCGGTGCCCAATGCCAAAATGTCGCTCGGCAGGATGGCCTCGCCTTTAAACGTTATGACGAAGTGCTCGGCAATGCCAAGGGTGCAACAGACGACGGGCACGAGGGCCATGACGCCTCCATGACGCTGTCCCAGCAAATAAAGGGAGAGCAGAACCGTCGCGAGCAGCCCAACGGAAAACCCGAATGAGTTGGCGGGAATGCGATAGAACGTTTCGTTGCAGGCAATTTCGAGTGAAACGAACGAGAGCGCTGAAACAGCGGCGACGACAAGGATGTCGCGGCAAATACAGGCAACCGTTCCCGTCGCAAGATCGGTTTGGTCGATAAGTCCCGAAACCAAGGGCTCGACAAGAAGTATGACGGCGGCAGCACCGAGCGCCGAATAAGAAAGGACCCATAGGGAGCAGTCCTCATTTACGAGCAATTGATTCGTAATCCATGCAGCTACCATGCCGAGCGGGATGAGGAGCATCGCGCACCAAAAGACGCGGGCAATGGGCGGTTTTTCGTTGTGTTTGATTGAAAAATACACGCGCACGACGACGGCGGCCACGATAAGGACGGCGATGAATATGGGCAGATTGGCCATGCCACTCGAAGTGATTTCAAGGGGGATATCTTCGGTCATGGACGTTCCTCTGTTACAGCAAATTAAGTTCAGTTTTAGATTACTCTAACCTTTCCACGGCATTTCGAGAAACAAAGCACCCGACACGCAAAGCAAAAGGTCTGCGAATCTTGTATTACGAACATCTGTGCGCGTTGAGTGCGTTAAACTCATCGACAGTGTGATTTGAGGTTATAGGAGGCAAGGAGCTTCCATGTCTGATTCTTCTATCGTTATCCGTGGTGCGCGCGAACACAACCTGCGCAATATCGATGTTTCCATCCCGCGCGACGAGCTCGTGGTCATTACCGGTCTTTCCGGATCGGGCAAGAGCTCACTGGCGTTCGATACCATCTATGCCGAGGGCCAGCGCCGTTACGTCGAGAGCCTTTCGAGCTATGCGCGTCAGTTTTTGGGCCAGATGGACAAGCCCGATCTGGACTCGATCGACGGCCTGTCGCCGGCTGTGTCGATCGATCAGAAAACGACGTCCAAAAACCCACGCTCGACGGTGGGCACCGTAACCGAGATTTACGACTATCTGCGTCTGCTGTTTGCTCGCGTGGGAACGCCACACTGTCCTGAGTGCGGTCGTGTCATTGAGCGTCAGACGACCGATCAGGTCGCCGATAAGGTGCTGGCGGCGGGGGAGGGCCGTCGCGCGTTTGTGTTGGCGCCGGTGGTTCGTGGACGCAAGGGCGAATATGCCAAGCTGTTTGAGGACCTGCGTGCGGAGGGCTTTAGCCGTGTGCGCGTCGACGGCGAGGTGCGCTCGCTTGACGACCCGATCGACCTGGACAAGAAGTTCAAACACGACATTGAGGTCGTGGTCGACCGTATCGTGATTCGAGAGAACTCCCTGGGTCGCATTGCCGAGTCCGTTGAGCAGGCGACGGCACTGGCGCACGGTAACGTGAACGTGTACATGCTGCCCGAGCGCGACGCTCCCGAGGGAACCGAGGGCGAGCTGCTGGAGTATTCGCTGGCACTGGCGTGCCCGGAGCACGGGCATTCCATCGACGACCTGCAGCCGCGCGATTTCTCGTTCAACGCGCCCTATGGTGCATGTCCCGAGTGCGATGGCCTGGGCTTTAAAAAGACAGTCGATGCCGAGGCGCTGATTGAAGACCCCTCAAAGTCGATTGCCGACGGAGTCTTTGGCAGCCTGTTCGGCAATTCCAACTATTATCCGCAGATTTTTGCTGCGGTCTGCAAACACTTTAAGGTGAGTGCCGATACGCCATGGGAGGACCTGCCCCCGCGGGTGCGTCGTGCGTTTTTGGATGGCATGGGCGACAAGAAGATTTCGGTGGACTATCAAAAGCTCGACGGTCGTCGCAGCCAGTGGGACACCAAGTTTTCGGGCGTGCGCAATATCCTGTACGAGCGCTATACCGAGACGACCAACGAGAACACTAAGGCGCGCCTGGAGAAGTACATTCGCGAGGAGCCGTGTTCGAGCTGCCATGGTGCTCGCCTGCGCCCCGAGATGCTCGCCGTCACCGTGGGCGGCAAGTCCATTTATGAGGTTTGCTGCCTGTCGTGCCGCGAGTCGCTCGAGTTTTTTGAGGACCTTGAGCTCACCGAGCGTCAACAATTCATCGGCGGTCGTATCGTCAAGGAAATCCTGGAACGCTTGCGTTTTCTGGTTGATGTCGGCCTTGATTATCTGACGCTCGATCGTGCTTCGGCGACGCTTTCCGGCGGTGAGGCGCAACGCATTCGCCTGGCTACGCAGATCGGTGCGGGCCTCATGGGCGTTCTCTATATTCTGGACGAGCCTTCGATTGGTCTTCACCAGCGCGACAACGAGCGGCTGATTAAGACACTCGAGCGCCTGCGCGATATCGGCAACACCGTTATCGTCGTTGAACACGATGAGGACACGATTCGCGCTGCCGACTATGTGATCGATATGGGGCCAGGCGCGGGCGTCAACGGCGGGCACGTGGTCGCCGCGGGAACGCCCGCTGACATCATGGCGTGCCCCGAATCAATGACGGGTGCCTATCTGACCGGCAAGCGAATGATTCGAGTTCCCAATGAACGCCGCAACCCCGGACGTGGCTGTCTTAAGATTACGGGAGCATGTGCCAACAACCTCAAAAACGTTACCGCCAAGATTGAGTTTGGCACGCTTACCGTCGTAACCGGCGTATCGGGATCGGGAAAGAGTTCCTTGGTCACCGATACGATTGCGCCTGCCCTCACCAACGCTATCCATCGCTCTACGCGTCCCGTGGGCCCGTTCAAAAAAATCGACGGTATCGAGTGCATCGATAAGGTGATCGATATTGATCAGTCGCCAATCGGCCGTACGCCGCGGTCGAATCCCGCTACCTATATTGGTTTGTGGGACGACCTGCGTGCGCTGTTTGCGAGCACGCCGGAGTCGAAGGCGCGTGGCTACTCGCCGGGACGCTTCTCCTTTAATGTGAGCGGCGGACGCTGCGAGGCGTGCAAGGGCGACGGCCAGATCAAGATTGAGATGCACTTTCTTCCCGATATTTATGTTCCCTGCGAGGCTTGTGGCGGCAAGCGCTATAACCGCGAGACGCTTGAGGTTACCTATCGTGGCAAGACTATCTCGGACGTACTTGACATGAGCGTGGCCGAGGCACTGGCTTTCTTTGGGAATATTCCGCAGATCAAGCGAAAGCTTCAAACCCTGTATGACGTCGGCCTAGGTTATGTGAGCTTGGGCCAGCCCGCCACGACGCTCTCGGGTGGTGAGGCGCAGCGCGTAAAGCTCGCCAAGGAGCTTCATCGTCGCCAGACAGGCAAGACGTTCTACATTTTGGACGAGCCCACAACCGGCCTCCATTTTGAGGATGTTCGTCAGCTGCTCGACGTGTTGCAACGCCTGGTCGATGCGGGCAACACGGTTCTGGTGATCGAGCACAACCTTGATGTCATCAAGGTTGCCGACCGCCTGATCGATATGGGCCCCGAGGGCGGCAATGGCGGCGGAACCGTCGTGGTCTCAGGCACGCCGGAGCAAGTCGCGGCATGTTCGCAGAGCTACACGGGCAAGTTCTTGGCGCCGTTGCTCAAGCGTGACCGTGAGCGTCAGGCGCAGCTTGACGCACAGTAAAGAGACGTTGTAGTACCGACGCGCCACCGATTCCTTCTGATTCGGTGGCGCTTCTGTGTGTCGAGATGGCATATGCGGCGGAATTGGCCCTATACTTAATCCTTACGTCGCTCTGCGAGGGAAAGGATGTGCCATGGCAAAGGCTGTTAAGACGTCAAAAACCAATGCGATGCGCGAGCTGGAAAGCGCCGGCATCTCCTATGTTCTCCATACGTACGAAGACGATGGCGACGAATCGTCGGGGCTGGGCGTCGCGATTTCCGAGCAGCTTGGCGAGGAGCCCGGTCAGGGATTTAAGACCCTGGTCTGCACGACGCCGTCCAACGACCATGTCGTGTGCTGCATTCCCGTTGCCGACGAGCTCGACCTCAAGGCCGCCGCGCGCGCCGCAGGCGAAAAGTCGCTGACCATGATGCATGTCAAAGATTTGCTTGCCGCGACGGGGTATGTCCGCGGCGGTTGCAGTCCGGTCGGTATGAAAAAACGCTTCCGGACTCTGATCGATGAGACATGCGTCCTTTGGGATACTATTTTTATCTCGGGTGGCAAGCGCGGCTATCAGCTTGAGCTTGCTCCCGATGATTTAATTGCATTTTGCGGGGCGACGGTTGCCGCGATTACGAGAGAGGACTGAGCGATGCCGCAGGAAGAATTGAAGCGCGGAGCTCATTTTGCAAAAGAATCTGCGCCTCAGACACCCTCATCCGAAGCTTCTTCGTCGCGAGATGACACTGACGACATGGGCTCGTCGGACTACTCCACGGTTGGTCGTTCCGCCGGGCTTATGACCATCCTGACCATCGTGTCTCGCGTCACCGGTTTTATCCGCACGTGGGCAATGGCGGCCGCTATCGGCATGTCGCTACTCTCGTCCTCCTATCAGGTCGCCAACAACCTGCCCAATATGCTCTACGAACTCGTGATGGGCGGCATGCTCGTGACGGCGTTTTTGCCCGTGTACATGGGCGTGAGGCGTGAGCAGGGTCGCGAGGCCTCGAACGAGTACGTGGGCAACCTGCTCGGCATTCTGCTTTTGGTGCTGGGTGGCATTTCGTTGCTGGGGACCGTGTTCGCCCCGGGCTTTATCTGGACGCAATCGTTCCTTTCGGGTGACGGCGGCAGCATGGATACCGCTGCGTTCATGTTCCGTTTCTTTGCCATCCAGATTCTGTTTTATGGTTTGGGCTCGGTGTTCTCGGGCGTTCTCAACGCACACCGCGACTACTTCTGGTCGACGTTTGCCCCGGTCCTCAACAATGTGATCGTCATTGCGAGCTTTATGGGTTTTGCGCCCGTGTCCGCACAGTTTGGCGAACGTGCCGGCATCATCTTGATTGCGGCCGGTACGACCCTCGGTGTCTTTGTTCAGATGGCATGTCAGATTCCCGCGCTTGGCAAGCACGGCGTGCATCCCCATATCCATATCGACTTTAAGGACCCCGCGCTGCGCCAGACGATTGCGCTCGGTATCCCGACGCTGCTCGCCACGGTGTGCATGTTTGTCTCGACCTCCATTACCAATGCCGCCGCGCTGGTGGTGCAGCCCGAGACCGGCCCTTCCGTCATCGCATATGCGCGCCTGTGGTACACATTGCCCTATGCGCTGATCGCCGCCTCGCTTTCGACGGCACTCTATACCGAACTCTCTCACGATGCGCAGGAGAAGGATTACGACAGCGTCCGCACGGGCATTTCGCGCGGTGTCGCCCAGATGCTCTTCTTCCTGATTCCGTTTGCGATGTATCTGATCGTCTTCGCCCGTCCGCTCAACATGATCTACTGCGCCGGCAAGTTCGATGAATCCGGTGTGGCGCTGGTGTCGGAGTTCCTTATCTATCTGGCACTTTCCCTGCCGCTCTACGGCGTGGTCGTGCTGATGCAGAAGAGCTTCTCGGCCCTGCTCGATATGAAACCTTATAGCCGCTATTGCCTGTACTCCGCTATCGGCCAGGCCGGTTCGGTGCTGCTGTTTGGCGTGGTGCTGGGCTACGGTATGCCGGCAATTGCGCTTTCGTACGTCGTTGACTACGTGGTCTTGGTCGGATGCTCACTGTGGTGGCTGCGCCGTCGTCTGCATGGCCTTCAGGTCAAGTCTATCCTGCATGGCGGTTTCTTCGGCCTACTGTTCGGTGGCTTGGGCGCTGCCGCGGGCGCCGGCGTCATGTGGGCACTTGAGCACTTTGTCGGAGCGCTTGGCAGCTCGATCCTCATTACCCTGGGCTACGTTTGTGTTGCAGGCGTCGTCTCGCTCGCTGTAACTTTTGGTCTTGCCTTCGTCTTTAAGATGCCCGAGGTCTCGGCGCTGCTTCGTCGCAAGTAGGTGCGCGTGGCAGGTCACGACAACATTCCAACACTTGCCGAGCAGGTTTCGCGCGTTCCCACGCAACCCGGCTGCTACCTTTGGAAAGATGCCAAGGGTGATGTCATCTATGTGGGCAAGGCAAAAAACCTGCGTGCCCGTATGCGTCAATACGTGACGCTGCAGGACGAGCGTCAAAAGATCCCGCTCATGATGCAGCTGGTGGCGAGCTTCGACTATATCGTGGTGGAGACCGAGCACGAGGCATTGGTGCTCGAGCGCAATCTGATTGGCCAGTACCATCCGTACTTTAACGTCGATCTCAAAGACGATAAAAGCTATCCCTTTATCGCCATTACCAAGAGCGACTTGTTTCCGGCTATTAAATACACGCGAGAGCGTCATAAACCGGGAACGCGCTATTTTGGCCCCTATACCGATAGCCGTGCGGCGCGTGAGACCATCGATACGCTACGCAAGGTTATTCCTATTTGCTCGGCATCCTGTGCGGAATGGCGCCGCTGCCGCCGCACCGTCGAATCTCATAAGGGCGAAGAAGACATCGTCAATATGATTTGCGCGCAAAACGGGCGTCCCTGCTTTGACTACCATGTCGGGCGCGGGCCGGGCGCATGCATCGGCGCGATTTCCCCTGCCGACTATGCCAAGAACGTCAAACGTGTCGAACGTTTCTTGTCGGGCCATCGCAAGGATGTCGTTGACGAGCTTACGTCCGAGATGACGGAGGCAGCCGAGACGCTCGATTTTGAGCGTGCGGCGCGCGTCAAGCGTCGCCTGGAAGTCATTAGGGGCCTGGACGATCGCCAACAGGTCGTTTTTCCATCGAGCGTCGATATCGACGTCATCGGCTTCTATCGCGAAGAGACTATCTCTGCCGCCTGTGTCTTTGTCGTTCGCGAGGGCCGAACGGTTCGAACTTGTGAGTTCATCCTCGATAAAGGCCTGGATGTCGACGAGGAAGAGCTTCAATCGGGCTTTCTTAAGCGCTATTACGACGAGACGGCTGATATTCCAGCCGAGATCAATCTCTCTGTCGAGCTTGAGGACGCCGAAGCGTTGGGGGAGTGGCTTGCGGGCAAGCGCGAACGCTCTTGCCATCTCCATAGGCCGCAGCGCGGCGAAAAGCACCGCCTGCTCGATATGGCTTCCAAAAATGCGCGTCATGCCCTCATGCGCTACATGATGCGCACGGGGTATGCTGACGATCGCACCAATCAGGCGCTCCTGGAGCTCGAAAGCGCGCTGGCGCTGCCTGCGCCGCCGTTGCGCATCGAGTGCTTCGATATCTCGACGTTGCACGGCACCTTTACCGTCGCTTCGATGGTGGTATTTACCAACGGCCGTGCCGACAAGGGCCAGTATCGTCGCTTTAAAATTCAGGCCGAATTGGACGAGGCGAACGACTTCGTATCGATGTCCGAGGTTCTGGGGCGTCGCTATGCTCCCGAGCGCATGGCGGACGAGCGCTTTGGCTCGCGCCCCGATTTGCTCGTTGTCGATGGCGGCAAACCGCAATTGACCGCTGCAATTAAGCAACTTGAGGCGCTTGGCCTCGATATACCAGTTTGTGGCTTGGCAAAGGCCGATGAGGAAGTTTTCGTGCCGTGGGACGAGACCCCCGTCGTGCTGCCGACCGGCTCCGCTTCGCTTTATCTGATCAAGCAGGTTCGCGATGAATCCCACCGATTTGCGATTACGTTCCATCGCGAGTTGCGCGATAAGGCTATGACGGTTTCGGTGCTTGACGACGTTCCGGGCGTGGGACCCACCAGAAAACGTGCCATTATGCGCCATTTTGGCTCGATGAAGCGTTTGCGCGCGGCAAGCGAGCAGGAGATTGCGGAAGTTCGAGGCGTTCCGGCCGATGTCGCCAAAGCGGTCCACGAGGCACTTGTTGCATGGAATGCCGAGCGCGCCCAGGCATCGGCCAGCCGTTCCGAAAACTAAACGCGCTTCTAAACAACTGATATACATGATTGGCTGATTTTCAATCATTTATTTCGCGGCGATTACCTGCTGATTTCGGGTTTTATTAACGCTAAAACGTTTGACTAGCCATGGTGAATAACCCTGCTATCCTGCGGGTTGACGAAGACTGATATCTCACCTCGTCGATACATACTGTCTGTCGAATCGTTTGTCAATGAATTCGGTGAACGGTAGTAAATACCGTTCAAGCGTATGTATGTATCGGTCGCCGAGCGCGGCACCCAAGTTGGGTTTGTCGGTAGGTAAGGTATATATCGTCCGCAAGTTGCGCGGGGGCAAGTCTAGGTGCTCCCGGGTAAGATTCTCTATTGATAGGAGAAGACATGGCCATCATCAACAAGGGTATGTCCAGGCGTTCGTTCCTCGGCCTCACCGGCAGCGTCGCTGCTGTCGCAGGGCTTGGTCTCACCGGCTGCGGTGGCAGCTCTAGCGACGAGGGTTCCGCTTCCGGTTCCACCGATTCCGCCAACCGTGGCGGCGGCGTGATCACCGCTGGTTCCGCTTACGCTCCGTCCAGCTTCGACCCCGCCAGCACCGGCTCCGCTGTGGGCCTGGGTGCTAACTGGCACGTCGTCGAGGGCCTCTACGGCATCGATTACCACGACTACAGCACCTTCAACGAGCTCGCCACCGACGACCCCAAGTCTGTGGACGACACCACTTTCGAGGTTACCATCCGCAAGGGCGCCAAGTTCTCCGATGGCACCGAGGTCACCGCTGACGATGTCGTTGCCTCCTACACCGCTTGCGCCGCTTCCGCTACCTATGCTCCGTTCTTCCAGCCCTTCGAGTCCATCGAGGCCAAGGACGCCAGCACCGTGACGGTCAAGACCAAGGTCCCCAACTTCTCTCTGCTCAAGGATCGTCTTGCCATCATCCGCGTTACCCCGGCCACCCAGACCGAGGAGGATCGCGCCAAGCAGCCGATCGGCTCCGGCCCCTGGATGTACGACTCTATCTCCGATACCGAGATCACCCTGGTTCCCAACCCCGAGTACAACGGTGAGTATGCTGCCGAGGATAAGAAGATCCAGTACAGCATCCTGACCGACCCCACCGCTCGCGTTACCGCTCAGCAGGAGGGCTCCACGCTCGTTATGGAGCTCGTTACCGCTGACGCCGTCGACCAGCTCGAGAGCGCCGGCTGCAAGATCGATAACGTTCAGGGTTTCGGCACCCGCTTCATCATGTTCAACGTCGCCAAGGAGCCTTGGAACAACGTCAAGGTCCGTCAGGCTGTCATGTATGCGCTCGACACCGAGAAGATGGTCAGCAACACCTTCGCCGGCCTTGCCACCGCTGCCAGCTGCTACCTGCCCAAGAGCTTCACCAACTATCATGAGGCTTCCACGGTGTACAAGACCGACGCCAAGAAGGCTAAGAAGCTCATCGAGGAGTCTGGCATCACCCCGGGTGCCATCACCCTGCGCACCACCGACAACGAGCAGATTAAGGGCATGGCCGCCCAGGTCAAGAACGACCTCGACGCTCTCGGCTTCGATGTGACCATCCAGACCGATACCTCGCCGGCCACCTACGCTGCCATCGACGGCGGCGAGGCCTACGATATCCTCCTTGCCCCTGGCGATCCTTCCTGCTTCGGCGCCGACCCCGACCTGCTGCTCAACTGGTGGTACGGCGACAACGTCTGGATGCAGACCCGTTGCCCGTGGAAGGAGTCCGCTGAGTGGCAGAAGCTCCACAGTCTCATGGACGAGGCTCTTGCCGCCGAGGGCGACGAGCAGCAGAAGAAGTGGAACGAGTGCTTCGACATCATTGCCGACAACGCCGTTCTGTACCCCGTTGTCCACGTCAAGACCGTCTCCGCTTCCTGGGACGATCCGTCCACTGCGCCCAACGGCGAGGCCCTCGATGGCTTCAAGGGCATCGGCACAACGAGCATGTCCTTCAGGGGCGTTGCGACCGTCAAGGCGTAAGACTCGCTTGAGTCTGTATGCAGGATGTCGGTCATTGGGGCCGTATCCTCATAGTTGAAACAAAGACCCGGGCGGCAACGATGTCGCTCGGGTCTTGTAATGAGTACCCGTACTCATATACCAGTTGGTCCTACCGACAAAAGAAAGGGGAGAGAACGTGAACAACTTGCTACGTTTGATTGGAAGGCGTCTTGTGGCGCTGCCGATCATGGCATTGGGCGTCACCGTCCTGGTGTTCTTCCTTATGTCGTTCTCCAAGACCGACCCCGCCTACACGGCGTTGGGTGACGGTGCCTCGCCCGAGGCGGTTGCCGAGTACCATGAGAAGTATGGTCTGGACGACCCCTGGCCCGTGCGCTACGTGCGCTATATGGGCGATTTGATCCATGGCGACATGGGCACCTATGGTGCTGCTCGCAACTCCGTTGCCAAGCGCATCTCCACGGCCCTGCCCGTCACGATGCAGCTGACCTTTATCGGTCTTGCCATCGGTGCGGTCGTTTCGTTTTTGCTCGGCGTCATCGCGGCACTGTATCGCGACAAATGGCCGGACCAAGTGATCCGCGTCTTTTCCATCGCCGGCTTGGCAACCCCGTCGTTCTGGCTTGCCGTTCTGTTGATCCTGCTGTTCTCTTCCTACCTTAAGGTGCTCCCGGCATCGGGTGCTCTGCCTCACTTCACCACGAATCCGGTTGGCTATCTGGGACGTATGATCATGCCCGCTATCGCCTTGGCATTTCCGCTGACGGGCCAGATGACTCGTATCGTGCGTACCGCCATGGTCGAGGAGCTCGACAAGGATTATGTCCGTATGGCTCGCGGCGCCGGCGTTCCCGAGAAGGTCGTCGTCGGCATCAACGTTCTTCGCAATGCGCTGATCACCCCGGTCACCACCCTCGGTCTTAAGATCGGTTACCTCATGGGCGGCGCCGTCGTCATCGAGGTTATCTTCAACCTCCCCGGCATGGGCACTGCGATTCTGCAGGGCGTTCAGGGCAACGAGGCGAACCTGGTTCAGGGCGTCGTTATCGTCGTTGCTCTCGCCTTCATCATCATCAACATCGTGGTTGACATGCTCTACCTGCTCATCAACCCGCGCATCAGGACGGTGTAGATTATGGTAAAGATTCGAGAGAAGCAAACCGAGCAGCTCGAGAAGGCTGCCTCCAAGGGGCTCAAGCTCGGTGGCTGGAAGAAGATGACGTTGTCTTCTAAGATTGCCGCCGTCGTGCTGGTGCTGGTCGCCCTGACTGCGATTCTGGCGCCCCTTCTTGCCCCCTATAGCCCGGTCGAGATCTTTACGGCTCGCCAGGCTCCCGGCAACGGATTTATCTTCGGTACCGACGATAAGGGTCGCGACATTCTGTCGCGTATGCTCTACGGTGGTCGTTACTCGCTGATTATCGGCTTTGGCGCCACCGCCATGGCTCTGGTCTGCGGCTCGGTCGTGGGCGCCCTTGCAGCGGTTTCGCGCAAGGCCGTCTCCGAGACGATCATGCGTATCCTGGACATCATCATGTCCATCCCGGGCATCGCCCTCGCGGCCGTCTTTGTCTCCATCCTGGGCAACTCCGTGCCGTCGATCATCTTCGCCATCGGCTTTATGTACACTCCGCAGATTGCCCGTATCGTGCGCGCCAACATCGTGTCCGAGTACGGCGAGGACTATGTCCGCGCGGTCATCGTTTCCGGCGCCAAGGCTCCGTGGATTTTGATCAAGCATGTTCTGCGTAACTGCATTGCCCCGATCATGGTCTTCACCGTTACCCTGGTCGCCGACGCCATCATCTTCGAGGCCTCGCTGACCTTCATCGGCGCTGGTATCCAGGAGCCCACCGCTACCTGGGGCAACATCCTCGCCGACGCCCGCGGCGGCGTGCTCGCCGGCCGTTGGTGGCAGGCACTGTTCCCGGGCCTGGCCATCATGATCACCTGCCTGGCGCTCAACATCCTCTCCGAGGGCATTACCGACGCCATGGCCGCTGCTCCCTCCGCCGCCCTGGATCCCACCGATTCCTCCAAGCGTCGCGAGGCCGACCTGCTGGTCTCCGACCCCGTTCGAGCCTACAAGGAGCAGGCCCAGTCCCTCTCCGCTCGCCTTGGCGCCCTGCGCGATGTCGAGCTCAAGCGTGACGATCGCCATGTGCCCGACGAGTCTGTTGAACCGATTCTCTCGGTCCGTGACTTCTGCATCCAGTTTGAGCATCACGGTGATATCAACGTCGTCGACCATGTCAACTTTGACGTCCGTCCTGGTCAGACCATGGGCCTGGTGGGCGAGTCCGGTTGCGGTAAGTCCATCACCACGCTGGCCATCATGGGCCTGACCGACGATGACGAGCACCTTTCCGGCGAGGTCCTCTGGGAGGGCCGTGACCTGCTCAAGATGAGCAAGAAGGAGTGGTTCGGCCTGCGCGGTACCGATATCGCTATGGTCTATCAGGACGCCCTGTCCTCGCTCAACCCCTCCATGCTCATCTCTGCCCAGATGAAGCAGCTCACTAAGCGCGGCGGAACCCGCAGCGCCGAGGAGCTCCTGGAGCTCGTCGGCCTCGATCCCAAGCGCACGCTCGAGAGCTATCCGCACGAGCTTTCCGGCGGCCAGCGTCAGCGTGTCCTGATCGCTATGGCCCTTACCCGCGACCCCAAGCTGGTCATCTGCGACGAACCCACGACCGCTCTGGACGTTACCGTCCAGAAGCAGGTCATCAAGCTGCTCAACGATCTTCAGGCCAAGCTCGGCTTTGCCATGATCTTCGTTTCGCACGACCTGGCGCTGGTCGCCGAGGTCGCCCACAACATCACGGTTATGTACGCTGGCCAGGTTATCGAGCAGGCACCCACCAAGGAGCTGCTCACTAACCCGATCCACGAGTACACCCGCGGTCTTCTGGGTTCCGTTCTGTCCATCGAGAGCGGTTCGGGCCGCCTGCACCAGGTGCCCGGCGCCGTTCCGAGTCCGCGCGATTTCCCCAAGGGCGATCGCTTCGCGCCCCGCTCGAGCCATCCGCGTATTGGCCTGGACACCCGTCCGGTCTTCAAGCGCGTGCCCGGCACCGAGCACTTCTATTCCGAGCTCCCCGACGAGGTGCTCAAGGCAAATGGTTTGACCCCTCACGCGGAGGTGATGTAGATGAGCGAGACCGCAGTCAACGGCGTCGAGCCGATCATCTTCCTTGATGACGTCCACGTCACCTTTAGGACCCGTACCGGCTCGATTCTGCACCCCAACCTGGTTCACGCCGTCCAGGGTGTAACGATTAAGCTCATGCCCGGTCAGACGATCGGCATCGTCGGCGAGTCCGGTTGCGGTAAGTCCACCACCGCCAACGTCATGTGCGGCCTGCAGGCCCCCACGAGCGGCAAGGTCTACTTTAAGGGCAAGGACGTTACCAAACGTACCGCCGAGGACCGTCGCCACATGGGTCGCGTCATCTCGGTCGTGTTTCAAAACCCGGCCACGGCGCTCAACCCCCGCATGGTCGTTCGCGAGCAACTGCTCGACCCCATGCGCGTCCACAACCTGGGTACCGAGGCCGAGCAGGAGAAGCGCGTCAAAGAGCTCCTGGAGCTCACCGGTCTGCCCAGCTCCGCCGCCGAGGTTCTTCCCGGTCAGCTTTCGGGCGGCCAGCGCCAGCGCGTCGCAATTGCCCGTGCCCTGTCGCTGAACCCCGATGCCATCATCGCCGACGAGCCCACCTCGGCTCTGGACGTTTCGGTCCGCGCGCAGATTCTGAACCTGCTGACCGACCTTAAGAAGGAGCTCGGCCTGGCCATGGTGTTCATCAGCCATGACATCCAGACGGTCCGCTATATCTCTGACGACATCATCGTTATGAATGGCGGCAAGATCGTCGAGCAGGGCGAGGCCAAGCAGGTCTTCCAGCATCCCCAGGACCCCTACACCAAGATGCTGCTCGGCGCTGCGCCGTCGCTGCTGCACCCCAAGCTCGGCGAATAGCCTCGCTTTCCCTCCCGTGCGCCCGGTTCCCTTGCCGGGCGCACCTCCGTTGCGATTTCGAAAGGTTGGGTTCACGAGCCATGCCAAGTGCTCAGGAGCTACAACATCAATTTGGTGAATATCGAGGCGCCATGCCCCGTCCATCAGATTTCGATCTCTTTTGGAAGGATCGCATGGCCGAGGCCGACGCCGTCGGGCTTGACTATGCGATCGACACGGCATCGGTCACCGATGCCGCGACCTGCCAACTTTTCGACCTCTGGTATACCGGCATGTGTGGCGCTCGCCTGCATGCCAAGTACCTTAAACCCGTCTCGGACGAGCCCGTGCCATTGGTGCTTCAGTTCCATGGGTATCCGGGTGCAAGCCGCAGCTGGTTTGAGCAGGCGTCGTTTGCGGGCATGGGCATGGCACTCATCGCCCTCGACTGCCCCGGCCAAGGAGGTCCCTCCGAGGACATTGGTGGATTTGAGGGCACAACGGTTGCCGGGCATATCGTCGCCGGCATCGACGGCGACCCGGCCAACCTCTACTATGTCCGCTTGCACCAAGATATTCGCATCCTGTGCCGTATTGTTCGCGAGCTCGAGGGCATCGATCTTTCCCGTGTGTTTGTGAACGGCGCGTCGCAGGGTGGTGGTTTGGGCATTGCGACCTGTGCGCTTAACAGCGAGCTTATCAATCGTGCCGCCATCCTCTATCCCTTCCTGTCAGATTTCCGCCTAGTCTGGGATTTGGATGCAGACGACATTGCCTACGAGGGCCTGCGCTATTGGTCTCGCTGGTTTGACGAGGACTCGACTCGTATTGACGAAGCCTATGCCAAGCTGGCGTACTTCGATTCCAAGAACTTTGCCCCTATGGTCAAATGCCCCGTGCTGTTTGGCACCGGCACAGCCGATATCGTCTGCCCGCCAGCGACGCAGTTTGCGGTCTATAACAACCTGACCTGCGAAAAGCGTCATGAGTTCTTTGAAGGCTTTGGCCACGAGGAGATTCAGGATTTTGACGATCTGATCATTCCGTTTTTCTGCAAGGGAGGGGAGGCTCATGTCTAAGTGCGAGAGCAATGTTAATGAGCTGATTGTCCCCGGGCTCGTGGGAATTCCTGGAACGGTTTCGTCAAGGCTCGCAGAATATCGGGACTGGCGCGGTGATGTCCAAGCAGATGTTTCTGATTTAGAGACATGCGCTTCGAATCTTGAGATTCAAGGCCTGGCCATTACGGCGATTGACTTTGTTAACCCCTGCGCCCGTTACTCGGAGGTCTCCTTTGAGCTCGGTGACGATGCGATTCACGCTCGTTTGATCGAGCCTGTCGGTCGTGCCCGAGTGTCTGAGCGCGTGCCGCTGTGCCTGATGTTCCACGATATCGATCGGCCTGTGCGCGGCTGGCATCACATGACGAGATTTGCCGCCATGGGGTATGCCGTCCTCGCGCTGGATGACGATGTTGCTGGTGCGGACGACCTGCAGCGGGGGATTTCTTCGCCCGCTTTTGTCGAGCGCGTCCGTTGGGGTTGCGCGCTGGCGAAGGTGGCGCGCAATCTTGATGGCATGGACCCCGACCGCATCTTTGCATGGGGCGAGGGTCTAGGCGGCGGAGTCGCGCTGGCGGTTTCTGCTCTGGACGAGCGGGGTCTCGCCTGCACGGCGGTTGCCAATCCGCTTCCTGGCGGCCTCGAGGCGCTGTCGTCTCGGGTGCGCGGATCGGTGCTCATGGGCACATCGCTCATGGATACCGTGAGCGATCCCAAGGATCAGTTTGCCGTATTCAACGGTCTTGAGTGTGACCGGAGACATATCATCTATGCCAAATACGCTCACGAGCGCATCAATGCGTTCGAAAACGAAGTCGTCGACTTTTTTAACCAAACGTTCTACTCGTGTTCTTTGGCCTAGACGGCCTGGACACTGCCAACAAGAGTGGGCGGCATAGGGCTGCCCACCAGACAACTAAGGAGATTCTTGTGGCAACTCAGAAATTCACCGGCGTTATCCCTCCCGTCGTTGTTCCCGATACCGAAGACCACCAGCTCGATGTTGCCTCCTTTGAGCGCAGCATCAACCGCATGATCGATGCCGGCGTCGATGGCTTGTTCTTCCTGGGCTCCTCGGGCGAGGTCGTCTTCTCCACCGACGAGCGTCGCCGTCAGATCATCTCCGAGGCCGTCCGTATCGTCGACCACCGCGTTCCCGTTCTGGTCGGCATCATCGACACCGAGACCGAGCGCATGATCGAGCACGGTAAGGTCGCTCAGGAGCTGGGCGCCGATGCGCTTGTCGCCACCTGCCCGTTCTATGCCCTGCAGGGCATGACCGAGGTCGAGGAGCACTTCCGCATCCTGCATGAGGAACTCGACCTGCCCATCTTCGCCTATGACATCCCCGTGTGTGTCCACACCAAGCTCCCGTGGAAGCTCCTTGCCAAGCTCGGTGCCGAGGGCGTTCTGGCCGGCGTCAAGGATTCCTCGGGTGATGACATCTCGTTCCGCTACCTCGTTCAGGAGAACGAGAAGAACGGCCATCCGATGAGCATCCTCACCGGTCACGAGGTTGTTGTCGACGGCGCCTACCTCGGTGGCGCCGACGGTTCCGTTCCGGGTCTCGCCAACGTTGAGCCCGAGGGCTACGTGCGTCAGTGGAAGGCCGCTCAGGCTGGTGACTGGGCTACCGTCAAGGCCGAGCAGGATCGCCTCAATGAGATTTCGCACATCTGGGATGTCACCTCGGGCGTCCAGGGTTATGCCGGTGGCGTCGGCGCCTTCAAGACCGCTATGAACCTCATGGGTATCTTCGACAGCCCGACCATGCCGCGCCCGGTGAAGGCCATGACCGGCGAGAACGTCGAGGCGATCAAGAAGGTCCTCCAGGACAACGGTCTCCTGTAAAGCTTCCCCGGGCACCCGACCTCGCCGTTCAACCGTGCGGCCATGACCCATTAGATCAATGGTCACACGGTTTCTTGGCGATCTCGGGCACCTGGAAAACCTTTTCCGCGCTGTGACGGCTAGCCTGACGGCGCATTTCCTGTAGTTGTTTTTTATCTCCTAAGGAGAGCGACATGGAGAACAAGTACGTCTGCTCTGTCGATATCGGCGGAACTAAGATCGCGACTGCCATCATGGAGTACCCGGCTGACGGTAGTGTGCCCCATCCTGTTTTTGAGGCCGAGGTTCCCACCGAGGCCCAAGAGGGCGGCGAGGCCGTCTTCCAGCGTATCGAGGCGTCCATCAAGGCTGCTCTCGAGGCGAATCCCGATGTCGAGGTCCTTGGCGTCGGTATCGGTGCTGCCGGCGTCGTCGATCCCAAGACGGGCGCCATCGCGTATGCCAACGAGATCATGCCCGGCTGGTCCGGTGTTCAGTTGGGGCCGCGCCTGCGCGAGGACCTCGGTCTTCCCGTTGCCGTTGTAGGCGACGTGCAGGCTCATGCTCTGGGCGAGGCCCACTGGGGCGTCGGCAAGGGCAAGTTCTCCGTCTTGTGTCTTGGCATCGGTACGGGCATCGGCGGCGCATATGTCGAGAACGGCCGCGTGATGCAAGGCTTCCATGGTGCTGCTGGCCATATGGGCCACATCGAGTGCTCGGCTGCCGCCGGTATTCCCTGCGCCTGCGGGCGTTCCGGCCATCTGGAGTCGGTTGCTTCGGGCACTTCCATTGGTCGTATGTACGATGAGCGCTTTGGTCGCGTCGACCCCAGCCGTCCTTCGGTCGGTCGCGATGTGAACGACCTGTGCCGTGCGGGCGACGCAAAGGCGACCGAGGTCATCCATGACGCCGGCTTTGCGCTGGGTGCCAGCTTGGGCTCGCTCGCTAACATCCTGGACCCTGAGGTCATCGTGCTTTCGGGCGGCGTGATTCACCAAGGTCCCGATTGGCGTTCACAGACGTGGAAGGACTCGGTGCACGAGGGCTATGCCAGCCAGGCGCTCGACCCGCTTCAGGACACGCCGATTCTCATCGGCTCTCTGGAGGGCGACGCGCCGCTCATCGGTGCTGCCGAACACCTTCTTGCGTCGTTGAAGTAAATATAACTACCAAGTGCGCCTTCTGAGGTGCCGCAGATTGACGTGAAAGAGGAGCGAAGCGTACTTCGGTACGCGAGCGACGGTTTGAACGTCAAGGTGCGGTGTCTCAGAAGGCTGTTTTGAGAAAGGTTGAGTCGAACATGACCGTCGATCCTTTGATCCAGTCCCTGAAGGGCAAGCTCGTCGTGAGCGTTCAGGCGTATATGGGCGAGCCGCTTCGTACGCCCGAGACCATGGCTCAAATGTCTCGCGCTTGCGAGCTCGGCGGCGCCGCCGCCATTCGCTGCCAGGGCCTTGCCGACATTGCCGCCATTAAGGGTCGCTGTGAGGTTCCCGTCATCGGCCTGTGGAAGGATGGGCACGAGGGCGTTTACATCACGCCGACGCTGCGTCACGCTCGCGCCTGCGTTGCTGCCGGTGCCGATATCGTGGCGATCGACGCCACCGATCGTCCGCGCCCCGATGGCAAGACGGTCGAGGATACCTTCCGTCCGCTGCACGAGGAGGGTGTGCTCCTGATGGCGGATTGTGCCACCATCGAGGATATTCGCCGTGCTGTTGATATGGGCTTTGACCTGGTATCCACCACGCTTTCTCACGGCGTCGCCGCCATCGACTGCACCATGGCCGATGGCCCCGATCTGCCGCTCCTGCGTCAGGCGACCGAGGAATTCCCCGGCCTTCCCATCATTTGCGAGGGTCGCGTGCATACGCCCGAGGAGGCTCGCGCCGCGATCGATGCTGGTGCCTGGGCCGTTGTCGTCGGCACCGCCATCACGCACCCCACGAGTATTACGAGTTGGTTCAAGGCTGCGCTTGAGGCGTAAGACAGGCCTCGTATCCGCTCGGGGCGGTATACTCAATATAGGCAATTGACCGCGCGGGATCCGGGTTGCTGGGTCCCGCGCTTGTTTTCGGGAGGCAACACATGCAAAAGGGAGATGCCATGGATGCGGCGGAGCGCTCGGAGCGCATCCCCGATATCGTCATCATCACCGGAATGTCCGGATCAGGCCGCACACAGGCCATGCACGTGTTCGAGGACATGGGCTATTTTTGCATCGATAACCTGCCTCCGCGTCTCATCGCCCAGCTTGCCGAGCTCGTCGGCATCAATACGGGCGTGGGCAGGCATCTCGCCGTCACCTGCGATTTGCGTAGCCAGGGACTGTTTGACGAGCTGCTCGATGCGGTCGCCGCGCTCGAAGAGCGCGAGATGAGCTGCGACATCGTGTTCCTGGAGGCTTCTGACGAGGTGCTGATTCGTCGCTACAGCGAAAATCGCCGCCGTCATCCCATTGCCAAGCCGGGGGAGACTACGGCCGATGCCATTCAGCGCGAGCGCCTTCAGCTGCAGGGCGTGCGCGACCGAGCCGATATGATTATCGACACGAGCCGTCTGCGTACCTCTGCGCTGCGCAACAAGCTACGTATGGCATTTTCCGAGCTGTCCGACCAGCAGCTCATGGACGTCCACGTGTTCTCGTTTGGCTTTAAGCACGGCATGCCCGTCGAAGCGGATATTATGATCGACGTCCGCTTCCTGCCCAATCCGTTCTACGATCCCGAGATGCGCACGATGACCGGTCTCGATAAAAAGGTCTCCGATTTTGTTCTGGACCATCCCAAGACGCAGGAGTTTTGGAAGGCTTGGACACAGCTGCTCGATACGGTCATGCCCGGTTATATCGCGGAGGGTAAGCCGCAGCTTTCTATCGCCATCGGCTGCACGGGCGGCCAGCACCGCAGCGTTGCCATTGCCGAGACCACGGCACGTTATTTGGAAGGTGCCCAATATCACGTGAGCATTTCCCACCGCGACCTGTCGCGCGCCAACACGAAGGCATAGGCCTGCATGTCGTTTACCGCTGAGGTGCGCGACGAGCTTGCGCGCTGCGAACCCGAATGTGAATACTGCGACTTGTCGACGCTTGCCGCCCTCACGCGCGTGAGCGGTACGCTCTCGCTTACCGGCTCTGGGCGGTATCGTTTGACGGTTGCGACTGAGACGGGAGCCGTCGCGCGCACGATGATCACGCTGACGCATCGTATCCTTAAGCTCAAAACGGAGTTCACCGTCCGTAAATCTGTATTGCATAAGGTTCGAAACTACCTCATCACCTTGCCTGATCAGCCAGACCTGGATAAGGCCTTGGTTCTGCTGGGTATCCTCGAACGTAGGGGAGGACTTGTCGCCGGCGTACCCCGACATATCGTTGCCCGTCCTTGCTGTAGACTTGCCTATATCCGCGGCGCGCTCATCGCGGGCGGCTTCGTGGCCGATCCACGCGGCGATTTTCATTTGGAGATTGCTGTGCAGGGCGAGCAATATGCCAAGGGGCTTTGCGATCTGTTGGAGCAGATTGGGGTCCATGCTCGTGTTAATGCACGGCGGGGGTCATATGCCGTGTACATTAAGAGCGCCGAGGAAATCGAGCATCTATTAAAGCTGATTGGCGCCAAGCGCAGCGTTGCCGAGATTGAGGAGGCGCGCGCGGTCAAGTTGGTTAAGAACGATGTGAACCGTCGCGTGAACGCCGAGCTCGCCAACCAGACCAGAAGCGCCGGTGCCGCCCAACATCAGCTTGCGCTTATCGATGAGCTCGAGCAGCGTGGCCTTCGTGATGCGCTTCCGGATGCCTTGGCGGTCTTTTGCGACCTGCGCGAGCGCTATCCCGATCTGTCGCTGCGTGATTTGGGGGAGATGGCTGACCCTCCCTTGTCGAAGTCAGCCCTCTACCATCGTGTTTTACGGCTTGAAAAGCTCATTGAAGCAAACAGGTAGTTTGAAGTAACGACTTATATATGGATTTAGCTGCTATTTTAGTATTTAAAACGTTTTAACGTAAATTTGATTTTCAATTTCGAGCATTCTCGTGAAATTCAAGTCAAAAAAAAGGTATATTAGGCGAGTGGTTAGTTTGTGGGCCTCAACGGCGGGCGCTGTAGCTCGCGGGGGCCTTACGAAAGGAGACACAATGGCAGTAAAGGTTGCTATTAACGGCTTCGGTCGCATCGGTCGTCTGGCTTTCCGTCAGATGTTCGGTCATGAGGGCTCCGAGATCGTCGCTATCAACGACCTCACCTCTCCCGATATGCTCGCTTACCTGCTGAAGTACGACTCCACGCAGGGCAACTACGCTCGCGATCACGAGGTCGTTGCTGGCGAGGATTCCATCACCGTTGACGGCAAGGAGATCAAGATCTACAAGGAGGCCGACGCTAACAACCTGCCTTGGGGCGACCTTGACGTCGACGTCGTTCTCGAGTGCACCGGCTTCTACACCAGCAAGGCTAAGGCTCAGGCCCACATCAACGCTGGCGCCAAGAAGGTCGTCATCTCCGCTCCGGCCGGCAGCGATCTGCCCACCATCGTGTACAACGTCAACCATGAGACGCTGACCGCTGAGGACAACATCATCTCCGCTGCTTCCTGCACCACCAACTGCCTCGCCCCGATGGCCAAGGGTCTGAACGACTTCGCTCCCATCGTGTCCGGCATCATGACCACCATCCACGCCTTCACCGGCGACCAGATGCCGCTCGACGGCCCGCAGCGCAAGGGCAACTTCCGTCGCTCCCGCGCCTGCTCCGAGAACATCGTCCCGAACACCACGGGCGCTGCCAAGGCCATCGGCCTGGTTCTCCCCGAGCTCAACGGCAAGCTCATCGGTGCCGCCCAGCGCGTCCCGACGCCGACCGGCTCGCTGACCAACCTCTACGCCGTCGTTGACAAGAAGGTCACCGTCGACGAGGTCAACGCTGCCATGAAGGCCTACGCTGAGACCATCCCCGAGACCTTCGCCTACAACGAGGACCAGATCGTCTCCCGCGACATCGTCGGCGAGACCCACGGCTCCATCTTCGACGCCACTCAGACCATGTGCTCTGACCTCGGCAACGGCCAGACCCTCGTTCAGGTCACCTCTTGGTACGACAACGAGAACTCCTACACCTCTCAGATGGTCCGCACCATCAAGTACTTCGAGAAGTTCGTTGCTTAATTTAGCTTTTAGCGAATAGCTCGTTGAGCGTCTAAAGAAGGGCGCGGCCTTATAGGGCTTACACCCTAGGGTCGCGCCCTTTTTATAAGAAATCGTCTGCCGTAATGGGAGGCAGACACGTACGAAAGGTAGAAGCAAACATGGCCTTTACCAAGAAGACCGTCCGCGACATCGATGTCGACGGAAAGCGCGTTCTCGTCCGCGTTGACTTTAACGTGCCTATCAAGGATGGCGTCGTTGGCGACACCACCCGTATCAAGGCTGCCCTGCCCACCATCAACTACCTCGTTGAGCACAACGCTCGCGTCATCCTCATGAGCCACCTCGGCCGTCCCGAGGGCACCGGCTTCCAGCCCGAGCTGTCCCTCGAGCCCGTCGCCAAGAAGCTCGCTGAGCTCTCTGGTCTCGACGTTGCCTTTGTCGCTGACACCTACGGCGAGAAGGCTGCTGAGGCTGTCGCCGCCGTCGAGCCGGGTAAGGTCCTCGTTCTCGAGAACGTCCGTTTTGACAAGCGTGAGAAGAAGAACGATCCCGAGATCGCCAAGAAGCTCGCTTCCTATGGTGACGTCTTCGTTCTCGATGCCTTCGGCACCGCTCACCGCGCCCAGGGTTCCGTCGTGGGCCCCGCCGCTTACCTGCCTGCCGTCGCCGGCTTCTTGCTCGAGAAGGAGGTCGACACGCTGACCGGTATCTTCGCCGAGCCCGAGCGCCCCTTCGTCGCTATCGTCGGCGGTTCCAAGGTTTCCTCCAAGATCGGCGTTCTCGATCACCTTATCGACTCCGCTGACACTCTGATTATCGGTGGCGGCATGGCCTACACCTTCTTCCTGGCTCAGGGCCTTTCCGTCGGTCAGTCCCTCAAGGAAGAGGACTGGGTCGAGCGCGCCGGCGAGATGCTCAAGAAGGCCGAGGAGAAGGGCGTCAAGATCCTGCTCCCCATCGACAACCGCGTTGCCGATCACTTTGGCGAGGACGCTGTTCCCGAGGTTGTCGCTTCCGACGCTATCCCCGACGATCGTGAGGGTATGGACATCGGTCCTAAGACCGAGGAGCTCTACGCCGAGGCCGTCAAGGGCGCCAAGACTGTGTTCTGGAATGGCCCCATGGGCGTCTTCGAGTTCGACAACTTCGCTCACGGCACCCAGGCTATCGCCGAGGCTGTCGCCGAGGCCGACTGCACCTCGATCATCGGCGGTGGCGACTCTGTCGCGGCTGTCAACAAGTTCAACCTGGCCGACAAGATGAGCTGGATCTCCACCGGTGGTGGCGCTTCCATGGAGCTCGTCGAGGGTAAGGCCCTGCCCGGAGTGGAGGCGCTTCTCGATGCCTAATCGCACCCTTCTCATCGCTGGTAACTGGAAGATGAACAACGACGTCGCCGAGGCCGCCAAACTCGCCGACGAGCTGGCTCAGGCTCTGCCCGAGGTTCCGGCTGGCGTCGAGGTGCTCGTCTGCCCTCCGACCATCGACATCACCACGGTTCATGACCGCATTCAGGCTGCCCCCATCGCCCTCGGTGCACAGAACGTGTACTGGGAGGCCAAGGGTGCCTTCACCGGCGAGTCCTCTTGCGACATGCTCAAGTGCGCTGGCTGCACCTACTGCATCATCGGTCACTCCGAGCGTCGCGACTACTTCCACGAGACCGACGAGGATCAGAACAAGAAGGCCAAGGCTCTCGTTGCCGCCGGTCTTGTTCCCGTCTTCTGCTGCGGCGAGTCCCTCGAGGTCCGCGAGGCTGGCACCTATGTCGAGCACGTCGTGAACCAGGTCAAGGCTGGCCTTGCTGGCCTTGAGATCACCTGCCCCAAGCAGGTCGTCGTCGCCTACGAGCCCATCTGGGCCATCGGCACCGGCAAGACCGCTACCGCCGAGGACGCTCAGGAGGTCTGCGGCGCTATCCGTGAGACCCTCAAGGAGATGTTCGGCGAGGAGCTCGCCGACGGCATCCGCGTTCTCTACGGCGGTTCCGCCAAGCCCGGCAACATTGCCGAGCTCGTCGCCAAGCCCGACGTTGACGGCGCCCTCGTGGGCGGCGCTTCGCTCAAGGCTGCCGACTTCGCCTCTATGGTCGTCAAGGCAGGCGAGTAGGACATATGGCACAGCGTCATCTTCCTGCACTCCTGATCATCATGGATGGTTGCGGCCTTGCTCCGGCCGATGGCGAGAACGCCGTCGCCGCTGCCAAGACGCCCTTCCTTGATAGCCTGTACGAGAAGTACCCCCACACCACGCTCGGCGCTTCGGGCGAGGACGTGGGTCTTCCCGATGGCCAGATGGGTAACTCCGAGGTGGGTCACCTCAACATCGGTGCCGGACGCATCGTGTTCCAGGAGCTTTCGCGCATCAACAACGCCATCAAGGACGGCTCCATCGCCAAGAACGAGGTTTTTGTCAAGGCTATGGACGACGTCAAGGCTGACGGCAAGACTCTCCACCTCATGGGCCTTATGAGCCCTGGCGGTGTTCATTCTCACATGAACCACGTCGAGGCTCTGGTCAAGATGGCTGCCGAGCACGGTGTCAAGACCGTTCGCGTCCACGCCTTCATGGATGGCCGCGACGTCGACCCGCAGTCCGGTGCTGGCTACATGAGCGAGTTCTGCGCCTTCCTGGCCAAGATTTCCGAGGAGACCGGTTGCGACGCTCGCGTTGCCACCGTCTCGGGTCGTTATTGGGCGATGGACCGCGACAACCGTTGGGAGCGCATCCAGCGCGCCTACGACGTCATGGTCAACGCGTCCGATGCTGATACCGACCCCGTTGCCGGTATCAAGGCCTACTACGAGAAGGACCCGCGCGGCGATGAGTTCGTCGAGCCCTTCGCTGCCCACAACGAGGGCATTCACGAGGGCGACGCGGCCATCTTCTTCAACTTCCGTCCCGACCGCGCTCGTCAGATGACCCGCGTGTTCACGGACAAGGAGTTCGACGGCTTTGAGCGCGAGCAGATCAAGCTTTCGCACTTTGTGACGATGACCGAGTACGATCCGACGTTTGACGTCGAGGTCGCCTTCCCCAAGACGTTCCCCGAGAACGTCCTGGCCGACGTTATCGCCGCCAATGGCCTGAAGCAGCTGCACACTGCCGAGACCGAGAAGTACGCCCACGTGACGTTCTTCCTCAACGGTGGCATCGAGGAGCCCAAGGAGGGCGAGGAGCGCGTGCTCGTCGCTTCCCCCAAGGTCGCTACCTACGATCTGCAGCCCGAGATGAGCGCTCCCAAGGTTACCGAGAAGCTCGTCGCCGCCATCAACGAGGATCGCGCTGATTTCTACATCGTGAACTTCGCGAACTGCGACATGGTTGGTCACACCGGTGTCTTCGACGCTGCCGTTAAGGCTGTCGAGGCTGTTGACGATGCCCTGTCCAAGGTTGTCCCGGCGATTCTCGCCAAGGGCGGCTTTGCACTGATTACCGCCGACCACGGCAACGCCGATCACATGTTTGACGTTGCTTCCGACGGTTCCAAGCATCCGTTTACGGCTCACACCACCAACCGCGTGCCGTTCATCATCGTTGATGAGAAGGCACAGCTCACCGGTATCGAGGACGGCCGTCTTTCCGATATCGCTCCGACCATGCTCACCATGGCTGGTATTGAGCCTTCCGCCGAGATGACGGGCCGCGTGCTCGCCACCGAGGCCTAATAGAAAACAAATACCGTTTTCTAGTAAGGGGGTTGTCCACAACCGGACAACCCCCTTTTTGGTATTTCTGCCATTTCTACCCCGTCCCCGAGTGGCAGGTAGGGGAGAGCGGGGGATTGTGGTACAGTACTGGAGTTTGAACTGTTCTATTAAGGAGCTTATCTATGGGTCCGTTCCAGATTCTTCTGTTTGTCGTTTGGGCTGTCTCTGCCGTGGCGCTGACGATTCTCGTCCTGATGCATTCCGGTAAGGGCACCGGCGTTTCGGATATGATCGCTAGCTCGCTGTATAACTCCAGCTCTGCCACGGGCGTCATGGAGCAGAACCTCGATCGCCTGACGGTAATTATGGCCGTTGTTTTTGCCGTGTGCGTCGTCCTGTGCATGTTCTTCTTCCCGCAGGGCATCGTCGGCTACTAAGCATCGGCGTATATACGTTTGTAATGGGTCTTGCAGGTGCGGGACCCTTTTTGTTTACATATTTGTAACAGAGTCAAAATATCCCCACATACTTCGCCCAACTAAAGAAATTCTTGACCGTTGACCGGAATTAGCCCCAAATCGTGCATAAAATGCGCTACTGTATTGCGAAACGTTGGTCCGTTGTGCATAACCAGCCATAGCAACGGGCGGCGTTTTAATGGTTCGGATCGGATTGTCTCGACATGTGTCCGACTGAACATTTCTTTGTCCTATCTCATAAGGAGGATGGCATGGCTGATTCTATGTTCCACCAGCCCGTTATGGGTCGTCGCGCCTTCGTTGGCGGTACCCTTGCTGCGAGCTCCATGGCTTTTCTTGCCGCATGCGGCAAGAAGGGCGGCGACGCTTCCGGTTCTGAGTCCGGTTCGACGCTGAACTTCTACATCAACAACCCGGTCTGCATCGACCCCTACAACGTCCAGGAGGACCAGGGCACTCAGGTCGAGTATCAGCTCTTTGACGCTCTGACCTCTTACGACGCCGAGAAGGGCGAGATCGTTCCGCTGGCTTGCGAGTCCTTTGAGTCCAACGACGACGCCACCGAGTTTACCTTCAAGATCAAGAAGGCCAAGTTCCACAACGGTGACGACGTTACCTCCAAGTCCTTCAAGCTCGGTTGGGAGCGTCTGGTCAACACCAAGTCGGCCATCGCTACCGAGTACGGCCCTTCCGAGGTCTCCTATCACCTTTCCATGGTCGAGGGATATGACGACCTGCTTGCCGGTAACGCTACCGAGCTCAGCGGCGTTACGTGCCCCGACGATGAGACCCTCGTCGTCAAGCTGTCTTCCGCTTACGCTGACTTCCCCTTCGTCGCCTCTCATCCGGCTCTGGCCCCGGTTCCCGAGTGCGCCGAGTCCGATGTCAAGAGCTTCTATCTTGCCCCGGTCGGTAACGGCCCGTTCATGATGGACGGCAAGTGGGAGGATGGCCAGGAGATTAACGTCAAGAAGTTCGACGATTACTATGGCGACAAGGCCAAGATCGATGGCATCCACTTCCAGGTCATCAAGGACATGGAGACCGCTTACAAGGAGTTCCAGGCCGGTAACCTCGATGTCTGCGACGTTCCCGTCGCTCAGATCGATGCCGCCAAGAAGGATCGCGGCGTGTCCAAGGACGGCTACACCATGGGTGACGGCGAGCGCATGCTGCTCGGCGCCGAGCCTTCCACGTACTATCTGACCTGCAACACCACGGCCGAGCCGTTCAACAACGCCGACCTGCGTAGGGGCATCTCCCTGGCCATCAACCGTGAGGCCATCTGCAAGACCATCTTCAAGGGTACCCGTACCCCTGCCGACGGCATTGTTCCTCCGGGCATCGATGGCTACAAGGAGGGCGCATGGGAGTTCTGCGCCTACGATGTCGACAAGGCTAACGAGTACCTCGACAAGGTTGCTCCCGCTGGCGCTAACGGGGATCGTGGCATTAGCGTGACCCTGTCCTACAACCAGGACGGCGGTCACAAGGAGATCATGGAGTCCATCATCGGCGACCTCGCCAAGGTTGGCGTTACCGCTGTCTCCGATACCCCTGAGTGGTCTGCCCTGCTCGAGCAGTATCAGAACTTTAACTATCAGTTCGGTCGTCTGGGTTGGATTGCCGACTACCCGATCATGGACAACTTCCTGTATCCGCTGTTCCACTCCGACTCCCTCGGTGGCGACAACCGCTCCGGTTACAACAATCCCGAGTTCGACGCCAAGGTCGACGAGGCTCGTACTATTGTTGACGACGAGGAGCGCGTCGCTAAGATGCAGGAGGCCGACGCAATGGTCGCTGCCGACTGCCCGGTCATCCCGATTATGTTCTACACGCACACCATCGCCGGCTCCGATCGCATCAAGCACCTCTATGTCGATCCGCAGAAGCACGCCGATCTGGGTACCGCTGAGCTCGCCTAAGAGTTTGCAGCTTCCGTGAGGGTCAAGTATTTACGTAGACCTCATGGGAAACATACAGTTCTCCCTAACCTGGGGTAAACTGGCTGATGGTAATTTTGGGATGCCGGTCTGGCGATCGGCATCCCATTTAGGTTAATCCCTAGATAGGGGAGTGGTATGGGTAAGTACATCGTTAAACGTGTGCTTCAGTTCATCCCGGTGTTTTTGGGCGTTACGCTGATTCTGTTCGCCCTCCAGAATATCGTGCCGGGAGATCCGATCAAGCTGATCGGTGGAGACAAGGCTCTGTCCCCCGAGGTGGAGCTTCAGCTTCGCGTTCGCTATCACCTGGTCCAGACGGACGAGGACGGCAACGCGATCCTTGACGAGAACGGCGACCCCGTTCAAACGTCGCTCGTGGACCGTTACTTGTATTACATGAACGGCCTACTTCATGGCGATCTGGGCAATTCGTATCAGCGCAAGCTGCCGGTTACGGATATCTTTGCCCAGAAGTATCCGTATACGGTCAAACTTGCCGCGTGCGCCATCGTGCTCGAGGCAATTATGGGTATCGGTGCGGGTATCATTTCGGCGGTAAAGCGTTATTCCTTCTGGGATATTTTGGTAACGCTCACCACGTCGATCCTCGTTGCGGTCCCGGCCTTCTGGCTCGGTATGTTGCTGCAGCTGTTCTTCGGCGTCATCCTCAAGGACGCCACGGGCGGTGCAATCTCCATGCCGATCTCGGGTGCCGGCGGTTCCAGCTCTCAGTATCAGGATTGGATGCACTATGTGCTTCCGACCATTACGCTGGCTTCGGTTTCGACCGCTTATGCTGCCCGCATTATGCGCTCGCAGCTGCTTGACGTCATGAACCAGGATTACATCCGTACGGCAAAGGCGAAGGGTCTCTCCAATCGCGCGATCATCGTCAAGCATGCGCTTAAGAATGCACTCATCCCCGTCGTTACCTATATTGGTGTCGACTTTGGTGGCATGCTTTCGGGCGCCATCCTGACCGAGACGGTCTTTAACTGGCCCGGTATCGGCTATGAGGTCTATCGCGCCATTAGCATGCGTGACTGGCCCATCGTTATGGGCGGCGTTACGCTCATCGTCGTCGTCGTTATGGTGATCAACCTGCTCGTCGACATTAGCTATGCATTCCTCGACCCACGCATCCGCCTTGGCGGTCCGTCGGATAAGGCCTAAGGGAGGTACGTCTCATGCAGGAAACTGATTCTCAGTCTCAGGAGCAGGCTACCGCCACCAAGGCCGCATCTGCTCCCGCCAAGTCCCGCACGCTGTGGGGCGACGCTTTTAAGCGTCTTCGTAAGAACAAGCTCGCCGTTATCGGTGTCTGCTGGATCATCATCGTCGTTGTGGTTGCACTGACCGCAGATCTGTGGGCTAAGCCCTGGCTCGGTTCGCCGACGGCTTCCGACTCGACCACCATGGCCGAGACGTCGCTGCTGGCTCCGTGTGCAGAGCACCCGTTTGGCACCGACGCCCTTGGTCGTGACATTCTCGTCCGCGTTATCTACGGTGCGCGCGTTTCGCTGTCCGTCGGCATTATGGCCACCGCGATCTCCACGCTGATCGGTCTGGTCATGGGTGCTCTGGCGGGTTTCTACGGCGGCATCTGGGATACGATCATCATGCGCTGTGCGGACATCTTCCTGGCGTTCCCGTACGTGCTGTTCGTTGTCGCCATGATCGCCGTTATCGGCCGTGGCCTTCAGAACGTCTTTATCGCCATCGGTATTCTCGGCTGGCCTTCGATTGCGCGCGTCTTCCGCTCTGCAATCCTGACGATCAAGGAAAACGACTATGTTGATGCTGCGCGCGCGATGGGTGCATCTGATGCTCGTATCGTCGTGCGTCACATCTTCCCGAACTCCGTCGCCTCCATCGTGGTCTACGCGACCATGAACATTGGTGGCGCCATTCTGACCGAGTCCGCTCTGTCCTTCCTCGGCATGGGCGTTATTCCGCCTACGCCTTCGTGGGGCTCCATGATTCAGGACGGTCAGCAGTATCTTCTGACCGCTCCCTGGATGATGATCATGCCCGGTCTGGCAATTCTCTCGACGGTGCTCGCCTTCACCCTGTTGGGTGATGGTCTGCGCGACGCCCTCGACGTCAAGATGAAGGACGCATAAGGATGAAGAAGAACAAGAACTATGTGGACCTGAAGGACCAGCCGGTTCCTGAGGGCCAGCATCTGCTCGAGGTCGATGACCTTAAGATGTATTTCCACACCGAGGATGGCGTCGTTCGCGCTGTCGACGGTGTCTCCTACACGCTCGATCGCGGCGAGACCCTTGGCGTCGTCGGTGAGTCCGGCTCCGGTAAGTCCGTGACCGCCATGACCATCATGGGCCTTATTTCGATGCCACCGGGGAAGATCGAGGGCGGCGACGTTCGCTATCGCGGTCGTTCTATCCTCGAGATGACCGAGGAAGAGATGCAGCACATTCGCGGCAACGATATCGCGATGATCTTTCAAGATCCTATGACCTCCTTGAACCCGGTCTATAAGATCGGCAAGCAGGTGGGTGAGGGCCTTCGTCTGCACCGTGGCTACTCCAAGCAGGAGGCACTCAAGCGTGCCACCGAGCTTTTGGACCTCGTTGGCATTCCCGAGCCCGAGAAGCGCGTCAATGAGTATCCGCACCAGTTCTCTGGCGGTATGCGTCAGCGCGTCATGATCGCTATGGCTCTTGCCTGCGACCCCGATATTCTGATTGCCGACGAGCCCACGACTGCCTTGGACGTTACCATTCAGGCTCAGATTATTGAGCTTATGCAGGAAATGCAGGAGAAGAACGGCAACGCCATCATCATGATCACCCATGACCTGGGCGTTGTCGCCGATATGGCTGACAAGATCATGGTTATGTACGCCGGCCGTCCCGTCGAGTTCGGTACTGCTGAGGAAATCTTCTACGAGAGCCGCCACCCCTACACCTGGGGCCTTATCCGCTCCATCCCGGAGCAGGCCATCGAAGAGAAGAAGCCTCTTACGCCGATTCACGGCAACCCGCCTTCGCTCATGAACCTGCCTGAGGGCTGCGTCTTCTCTCCTCGCTGCCCCTATGCGACGGACAAGTGCCGCAAGCAGCGCCCCGAGCGCGTTGTCACCGAGTCTGGTCATTACTCTGCGTGCCACTACTCCGGTGACCCCGAGTTCCTCAAGAACGCTCCTGAGACGTCCCGTACGCGCAAGGATTCCAAGAAGGGAGGCGAGGCGTAATGGCAGATACCAACGAGCGCACTCCGCTGCTGAAGGTCGAGCACCTCTCTAAGGAGTTTCCCGCTGAGTCCGGCATGTTCGCCAAGCGCTTCTCCAAGCGTGTCGTCTCTGCTGTAAATGACATCTCTTTTGAGATTTATCCTGGCGAGACCTTTGGTCTGGTTGGCGAGTCTGGTTGCGGCAAGTCCACGACGGGCCGCACCATCATGCGTCTGACCAAGCCGACCGCCGGTAAGGTGTTCTTCCAGGGCAAAGATGTTGCAGAGATGAGCAAGCATGAGATCAAGGACATGCGTCGCGAGATGCAGTTTATCTTCCAGGATCCTTATGCTTCGCTCAACCCTCGTATGACCATCGGAGAGATTGTCTCCGAGCCCATGACCATTCATGGCGTAGGTACCAAGGAGGAGCGTATCGAGCGCGTCCGCGAGCTGCTGGACGTCGTCGGTCTGAATCCCGAGCACATCAACCGCTATCCGCACGAGTTCTCGGGCGGTCAGCGTCAGCGTGTCGGCATTGCCCGCGCGTTTGCTCTGAAGCCCAAGCTGATTATCTGCGACGAGCCGGTTTCTGCTCTGGATGTGTCCATTCAGGCCCAGGTTTTGAACCTGCTGAAGGAGCTTCAGGATAAGTTCGGTACTGCATATCTGTTTATCGCCCACGACTTGTCCGTCGTGCAGCACATCTCCGATCGCGTTGCCGTTATGTATCTGGGTAAGATGGTCGAGGTTTCGGACTGGAAGACGCTCTACAGCGAGCCTCACCATCCGTACACGCAGTCGCTGCTGTCTGCCGTGCCGGTTCCCGATCCTGATATCCAGAAGACCCGCAAGCGCATCATCCTCGCTGGCGACCCGCCGTCGCCGCTGGATCCGCCGACCGGCTGCCGTTTCCACACGCGCTGCCCGATCGCGCAGGGCATCTGCTCTGAGAAGCTTCCCGAGTTTAAGGAAGTCGCACCGGGCCACTGCTGCGCCTGCCACTTCGCGGAGCCGTTCCCGATCAAGGAATCGCACATCGACCTGTAGCCGGTTGTTATCGTCCGGGCCCGTGCTGGACTTAGTTTTCAGAACGTCCTCGACCATGGAAACCCCCTTATCCTGCTCCTTCGGAGCCGCGGATAAGGGGGTTTCCTGGTCTGCGGAATGTTCTGAAAACTAAGTCCAGCACGGGCCCTGTGTTACCACTGCAGAGGGGTGCGATTCCTTGATCGCTCACTTAATCTAATGGGAAAGATAGCGAGGCCGGAGCTTTAGCTCCGGCCTCCTTATATAAGGGCTAGGCAAAGCCGAGCCACTAAATTTATATCAGCTCCCAGAACATGTTTGAGAACTGTGCCTGAAGTATGTATTTGCAGGCCCCGAATCGGTGTTGCCTCCCGGCGCATTCCGCAGGGGGAGCGATATTTTGCAGCACGAAGTGCGAAGCAAAATATCGCTCATGCCCGAGGACGCGCCGGGAGGCAACACCGATTCGGGGCCGAACATATAGATCTACCAGCGCATTTACAAATTCGGGTTGATTTCCGATCTCAGCCGAACACATTGAGCAAATAGGCCGTTCCCGCAGCTAGCCGAACGCCCCCGAGGCCCCATCCGGGCCCCGGGGG
>UQHW01000018.1 GCA_900540935.1 uncultured Collinsella sp.
AACGATATGGCACCGTGGGGACACATGTATGTCAATCCTGGTCTAACAGAGCCTTTTTTAATCCCCGTCCCAGAATAATCATTCCCGGGCGCGTTGCTACTAGCGTGCTTTAGTACTGGCTCTCGTGCTTGCTGAAGAAGTCGAAGCGCGGGGGCAGCGGCTTCACGCGGTGGTCGCCGGGCTTCTCGCCCAGGCTCTCTACGAACTCGTCCGTGGAGGCAAAGATGTTATCCCAGCTAAAGAAGGCGACCGGATCGACGTCGAAGTACTCGCAGATGAGTTCGCAGCCGGCCGGGACGATACCGTGCATCAGGACGGTCGCCACGCGCAGCTCGGTAAAGGCATCAACCAGGGCCTGCGTCATCGCTGCGTTTGCTTCGTCGCCCTCGAGCTTGTTGGCGGCCTTGGAGGCGTCGCTCCAGCGCTTGTTGGCGGCGCGCAGGTAGTCGTCGCACACGGCAAGCGCGCGGTGCGTCTCGAACTTGTACATGGCCTGCTCAAAGGCAAGAGCTGCCTGCTCGGCAGCCTCGACCACGGCGGCAGAGGCGGCACCGGCGGGGATGCAGCCGTTGCGATAGGGGCTCTCGTCGCCTTCCTTGACGGCGACGCCGTAGAAGCAGCTGCGGGCCAGACGGTTGAATACGCCGGTCAAAAGGGCGCTCTCCTTAAGGGCCGGATCGATAACGCGCTTGTCGTCGCAGGCGCGCACCTCGTTGCCGTCCTTGTCCTTGCCGGTCACACGCGTGTCGTATGCCTTGGGGCTAAAGCTCACCGGCTTTTCGGACAGGCCGAGCGACAGCCAGTGCGCGCGCATCTGCTCGCAGGTGTAGTGGTTGAGTAGGTCGTCTGCCGGCGGGGGAGGCGTCTGCGAGGACGAGCTGGCCTTTTTGCCCATGTAGAGCAGGTGGTAGCAGGCGCTGACGGTGCTCTGCGTGAGGTCCCAGCCCAGGGCCTCCCACATGGCGGTCTGCGCGATGCAGTAGAAGTAGATGTTGTCCTGACCGATAAACTGGTAGATCTGTGCGTCGTCCGAGCACCACCAGTCGCGCCAGTCGAGCGAGCTGTGCTGGTAGGTGGGCGCGGGCACCTGTGTGGAGTCGGCAGCGGGCTCGCCCATGAGGGCGGCATCCTGGGCGGCGACGCCCTCGGTCACGCCGGCGGCCTTGGCATCGCGCGCGAGCACGGTACGCGTATAGCTGATGGGCGCCCACAGGCTCTCTGGCCAGCACCAGCAGGTGACGTCGGAAACGCCGTCGACCTGGGGCACCGGAACGCCCCAGTCGATGTTGCCGGTGATGCGGAAAGGCACGAGCGCTTTGCCGCTGCGGAAGCGCACGCCGCCGTTGGCGAGCACCGCATGGGCGTCGTCGCGCTCCTTCCAGCTGGGGAAGGTGACGGTAAAGCTGCTCTTGTTTCCCTCGGGCTCCAGCACGGTGTGCTCGGGCAGCTGGTCCTCGACGGCATCGAAGGCCTCGCGGAACTTGTTTTGGATATAGAGCTGGGCCGGCAGCAGCCACTCCTCCATGGTCTTGGAGACCACGGAACGAACCTGCGGGTTCTGGGCGAGCTTGGCGGTGTAGGTCTTCATAAAGTCGAGGTAGGCCGGCAGGTCGAAGTAGAGGTTGTCGACCGGGCGCAGCTCGGGCACCTCGCCGGTGAGCTGGCTCTTGGGTGCGATGAGCTCCTCGGGCTCAAACTGGTGACCCAGGTCGCACTCGTCGGCATAAGCCTTCTCGGACTTGCAGCCCTGGATGGGGCAGCGGCCGATCACTTGGCGGCCGTTGAGGAACGTGCCGGCCTTGGCGTCGTAGAACTGCAGCGTGGAGCGCTTGGAGATGGTGCCCTGCTCATGCAGGCGCTCGATAATCTCGGCGGTCACTTCGTTGTGAATCTGCGCAGCCGGCTCAAGGCCCGAGCCGCCGTAGATATCGCAGCTGATGTTGTAGTTGTTGAGGGTCGCGGCCTGGCGGGAGTGATTGGACTCGACGTACTCGTTAATGGACTTGTCGTAGCCCTCGTTCTCCTTGAGCTTGCGGTAGCTCTCCATGATGGGCGAGCCGTAGCAGTCGGTGCCCGAGGTGAAGATGACGTTCTCGCGGCCCAGACGGTCGCGCAGGAAGCGGGCGAAGAAGTCGGCAGGGACAAAGACGCCGCCGACGTGGCCAAAGTGAAGGCCCTTGTTGCCGTAGGGCTCGCCGGCGGTAACGATGGCGCGGCGAGGCCAGCTGGGACGGTCGTTCATGGAGTATTTGGATGCCATGGGACTCCTTCGCATATGGTGAGAGCGCGGCCGGGCGCAAGGCCTGGCGACGCGGTGGTCAATTCGTGCATATCGTTCGACATTATCGCACATGCGGACGGGTACGTGGCAGGGGCGCTATCCTAAGATGCTATGAATGAGATTTCCAACATACATGCGTTTGAAGACGAGGATTTTCTGCACGCTTGCTTTGTGTGGGGGATGGTCGTAGTCGGCGTGTTTGCCGTGTGCTTGGTGCCGGTGTTTATGTTGCTGGGTGGGCCTGCAGACTTGGATGCGGCTGACGCGGGCGGCTGGATGGCTGTCGTGGGCTGGATAGTCGGCTTGGCTGCGATCTCAATGGCGTCGTTCGCCGTGCACGAGCTGGTGCACGGTGTGTTTTTTAAGCTGCTGGCGCCTGCGGGCGCGAAGGTGACCTTTGGGGCGAATCGCGAGACGGCGATGATCTATGCCTGCGCCGAGGGCGTTGTGTATTCGCGCCGGCGGTACATGGCGGTTTGCCTGGCGCCGACGGTTGTTGTGACGGCGGCGCTTGCCCTGGGGTTTGCGTTTTCGGGCTATCCGCTGCTGTGCTACCTGGCGGCCGGCTTGCATTTGTCGGGCTGTGTGGGCGACTGGTATTACGTGCGGACCATTTTGCGCGACCGCCGCATTGTCGCCTGCGAGGATACGTCCTTTGGCGTGCGCTTTTTCGGGTGAGGAGATGTCGATGAAGCCGTTGTTGCTGCATGCGTGCTGTGCGCCGTGCTCTCTTGAGCCGGTCCGCCTGCTGCGCGAGGAAGGGTTTGAGCCCACAATCTGCTGGACAAACCCCAATATTCAGCCGCACGATGAATGGCAGCGGCGTTTGGACGAGCTGCGCCGGTGGTGTGCCGATGGCGACATCGAGCTTATCGAGGCGGGGGAGGACCGGGAGCGCTGGGAGGCCGGCGTGGCCCCGCTGGGCGCCGATCGAGCCCGTCGCTGTCGCTCATGCTATGCCCTGCGTCTGGCCGAGGCGTGCCGTGTGGCCCAGGAGCGCGGGTTTGAGTTTGTGGGCACGACGCTCGCCGTCTCGCCGTACCAGTTGTTCGAAACCTGCAATGATGTGTTGGAGCGTCTGGCTGCTGCCCGCGGTCTCACTCCGGTGATTCGCGATTTTCGCACGTATTACCCCGAGGCGACACGTCGTTCGCGCGAGCTGGGCATGTATCGGCAGAACTACTGCGGCTGCCGTTTCTCGGCCGTCGAGGCGGCCATGGACCGCGCCCGCATCCGCGACGAGCGCAAAGCCGCCAAAAAGTAGTTCACTTGGGACGTCAGCCTGCTAGGATGTAGAGCGGACTTTAGCTATATAAGGAGAATCCGACGTGTCTATGCGTACCGATGATTTTGACTATAACCTGCCCGAAGAGCTCATCGCCCAGGCTCCTGCCGAGCCGCGCGACTCCTGCCGCCTGCTGGTGGTTGATCGCAAAGGCTCCGAGACAGGAACGCCGTTAGGGCATGGCGGCACCGTCGAGCACCGCATCTTCCGTGACATCATCGACTATATCGAGCCGGGCGACGTGCTCGTCATCAACCAGACGCGCGTGATGCCGGCCCGTCTTATCGGTCGCAAGACGGGCTCGGGCGGCGTGGTCGAGACGTTGCTGCTCAAGCGCCGCGAGGATGTTGACCCGCTGGGCCATGTTTGGGAGTGCTTGGTCAAGCCGGGTAAGCGCCTGAAGCCCGGTGCTCAGATTGAGTATCGCGCCGGTGGCGCTCATGCGCCCGAGGGGGCTCCCGTGGTGCTGACGGCCGAGGTCGTCGACTTTGTCACCGATAGTCGCGGCGGCCGCCTGGTGCGTTTTGAGCCGGCCGGTTGCAATGCCGCCGGCGAGCCGCGCACGCTTGACGAGGCCATCCATGCTGCCGGTCACGTGCCGCTGCCGCCCTACATTACCGATTACGAGGGCGATCCCGAGAAATATCAGACCGTGTACGCCATGAAGGAGGAGCACTCGGCTGCCGCTCCCACGGCGGGCCTGCATTTTACTCCTGAGCTCATGGCCGCTATCGAGGCCAAGGGTGCCAAGTTTGCCGCCGTCGAGCTCGAGGTGGGCATCGATACCTTCCGCTTGGTGGAGGAGGACGACCCCACGCAGCACGTCATGCACACCGAGCGCTACCACGTGTCGCAGGAGGTTGTCGACGCCGTGCATAAGGCCAAGGCCGAGGGTCATCGTGTGATCGCCGTCGGCACTACCGCGGTGCGCTCGCTCGAGAGCGCGTTTGACACGGACGCGCCGGTGTCCGATCCGGCCGTGACGGCGCGCTATTTTGAAGGCCGCGAGGACGGGGCCGATACGCTTGGCCGCGGTGACATCGTGGTGCGCGAGAACGCCACGACGCAGCTTTACCTCATGCCCGGCTCGACCTATCACGTGGTCGACGCGCTGATCACGAACTTCCATGTGCCGCGCTCCACGCTCATGATGCTCGTGAGCGCGCTTGCCACCCGCGACCAGATCATGGATGCCTACGCCGCTGCCATCGAAGAACGTTATCGCTTCTTCAGCTTTGGCGACGCGATGCTCATTTGTTAGTTACGCGGTTCTACGAACCGCGTAACTACTCGACGCTGCGCGGGCCGCATTTGGACAATCTGACGTTCAACTTCAAGGGCGCGACCAGAAGGTCAGCGCCCTTTCGTTTCACGTCACCTTGCCTCAAATGCGACCCGCTCGCTCATATGACCCAATCCGCTGTCAAGAGCCACAATGGCCCCGCCGACCGCTTGCAATCGGTCGGCGGGGCCTGCCGTTGAACCCGTCCCGGTCCGCCCCCGGCATGTCGTCGACGCCTTCGGCTCAGTCTCATATCCGCGGATACCGCTCCGGCGGCCCGCAATCCTCTCCTTCGGCGGGGCTCCCCAAGTCTGACTACGCGCATGCGGCCGCTGCCGCGCGCCCAGCGAAAGCGGGGGTATCCCCGAAGGCTGCCCGGCTCGCCGGGACGGGGGCTATGTCTATTCGGTTGCCTCCCGGCACATCGCGCCGAGGGCCCACAGCCACCTCACGAGCTCGGCGGCGGTGGCGGCGTTCGCCTTCGCCTGGGGCATGCCCCTGGCGAGCATCTCCTCGCGGCGCCGGAGCAGGCGCTCGGAACCCTTCCTCCCGTGCATCCTCACCTCGAGCGGGACGCCGCTGCCCTTGGGCATCAGCTTCGGTTGGTGGCTCGCCTGGACGTAGCTCCAGGACCCCTCGACGGCCAGCCTCCTGACGAGGGCGTTGCCGGCCCCGCTGATCCCGCCGAGGCGCACGGAGTCCGCGCTCGACCTCTGCTTCGGGGCGAGGCCGAAGTAGGCCGTCACCTGCCTGCCGGAGCGGAACCTCGAGAAGTCGCCGACCTCGGACGCGAAGGCGGCGGCGAGCGCGAAGCCGCACCCCTTGATCGACTGGAGCGCCTCGACCTCCGCCGAGAGGGGGCCCGCCGCGACGGCGGCCCTGTACTCGGCGAGGAGGTCGTCGCGCGTCTCGGCGGCCGCCTCGACCTCGTTCCTCAGCGCCGCCAGCGCCCGGATGCCGCCGTCGTCGGCGGGCCGGACCTTGTCGAGCCACCTGAGGAAGTCGTACGTCCAGTACCTCCGGGGGTTTCCGGCCGGCGTCGTGCCGCCGTAGGCGTAGCCACGGCGGGCTAGGAACGCCAGGAGCCGCTGCTTCGCCGCCGCGAGCCTCGCGGTCGCCGCGTCGTGGGCCCCGGCGAGGTCCCTGAGCCCCTCGATCTCGGGGGACGGCACCCATACCGGGGAGATATCGTGCGACAGTATCGCCTTGGCCATCCTGGCCGCGTCGTTGCGGTCGTTCTTGGACGAGAGGTCTGCCGCCGACCTCGGGACCCTGGAGACGGCCGCGACGACGCAGTCGACGCCGAGCCCGGAGAGCTCCCTCTGCGGGGCGAAGCCGAGGTAGCCGCTCTCGTAGGCGGCGAGCGACGGGCCGGGGAAGCCCGACATCCACTCCGCGACCTCGCCCCAGGGGTTGCCGCGGAACCTCCTCGTCACGGCCTCGCCCGTCTCCGCGTCGAGCGCGCAGACGGTGGTGGACCTGAGGTGTACGTCCATTCCGAAGGCGGTAGAATATCTAGGCACGGGAGCCTCCCAACCTCGTTGCGGCGCGGCTGCGCCTCTGGCACTTCAACAACATTGTCGCAGCCCCGACCCGCGGTCACGAGCGGGGGCTCCTGTCGTTTCCGTGCCCCTGGATTGGGTCATAGTGTCTGACTCTGCCATAACATCGGCATTTCTTTGGTTGTCGATGTGGTCGTTGGGGACGTTCTTGTTCGACTGGTCGTTTAAGAACGTCCTCAATGACTACCTTGCATCAATCTAATAAGTTGCGGTGAGATAGTTCTTGAATTGGCCTTTTTTGAGGCTAAACAGGAACTATCTCACCGCAACTGCGTTGAGTGTTTTTTGGCAGCTGGTTTACTTGCTCGCGAACAGCCAGATCAGGACGATCACGAGGATTACGGCGACAATGCAGGCGATGGCTCCGGTGAATTTGACGCGTGAGTCGCGGGTTCGCTTGCGTACGTCGTCTTCGGCGGCCTCGAGTTGGGCAACTTCGCGCTCGGTCTCGGTATACTCGGCCTTGTCGCGTGCCAAGGACCCGGCGAGCGATTCGGTGATCTCGGGATGGTCGTGCACCTCGGTCGCCTGCTCGATAATCGACTGCGCATGCGCGGCATCTGCCCGGGCGTTTGCGATGGCCTGCTCTTGCTCGCGGCGTGCCTTGTCCTGTGTGGCGATCTTTTCGCGCAGCTCGCGCTGGCGCGTCGCGGCGGCAGTTTTTGCGGACTGCAACTCGTCGCGCGCGGCATCTGCCTCAGCCGTTACGGCCTGGTGCGCTCGTTTAGCGTCAGCGATGGGGGCCTGTGCCTGCTCGACGGCCTGCTCGGCGGCGGCGAGTGAATGCTCAAGATCGGCGGTCACGCGCGGAATATCTTCCTCGGCCTTGCGGAGGGTGTCGGCAGCGTCGGAGATTTGCATAGACAACTCGCTGGTGCGCACGGTGTAATTGGCGGGATTTGCCGAAGGGTTGCGCTGCAGCTCGGCATACTCGCGACGCAAGGTCTCGAGCTGCGCGCGCGTAGCATCGGCAGTTTGTCGTGCGGCGGCGACACCGGCATCGCGCTCAGCCTTCACTTTGTCGCGGATGCGCTTGGAATCCTCAAGGCGACGAACGAGGCGGTTGCCGGTCTCGCGCGAGCTCGCCTCGCGGGCTTCCACGGCGTCGAGTGCAGCCTTCAGGCGGAGCTCGGTCGCATCATCTTCTGCCTTCATTTGCTCGAGCTGGCCCTTGAGCTCAGTCGCTTTGGCGGCACGGGCATCACGGTTAATTTCAGCTGCCGCAGCGGTCTTTTGTGCCGCGGCAATCGCCTGGCGTTGATCGGCGATGATCTGATCGTAGCGGTCTGCGATGTCCTGGCGCGTCTCGAGCTCCTCTGCCTGGTCGGCGATGCGCTGCTCAAGCTCGGCTAAATGGGCGCGGGCATCGGCGAGTGCCTTCTTGGCGGCGTTCATCTCGCGCATGGCCGACGCGCCCTGGGCGATAAAAGTGCCCACGGCGTTAGCGGTGTTTGAGACGGCGCTCCCCAGGTCGCGGCTCGTGGCGGGAGCATGCGAGGTGGTTGGGTGTGCGGCCTTGGCGGCATTCGCATCGGCAGTCTGCGGCGCGGCGATATTGCCGGTGCCGCCTTCGATCACGGAAAAGCCCGCTGCGTGCGGGTCGACCGCGTCGGCGCCGATCGTGGGGTGCTCGAGTTGCAGGAACGAGGGCATGGTGCTGCCCTGGTCGGCAACCGGGGTCTCGCCGGGCACAAACGTCGAGGCGGCCTCGGCTGCTTCCTCTTCCTCGGCGTCGATATCGGCATCGGCGACAGCGTCCTTCATCGCTTTGACGGCATCCATCATGGAGTCCATGACGGCGTCGAGCTCTTCTTCCGAAGACACCTCGATGGGGCCTGCTACTTGCGGAGCGTTCTCGGCCTTGGGCTCAGTATCGCTCGGGTTCGGCTGCTCTAGCTGCTCTTCTTTGTCTTGCTCTGCGGCGACATTTGCGTCTGCGGCCTCGCCTGCGGCGGCAGGAGCCTCCTCGACGGCGGCATCAATGCTGCCATCGCTGCTGGTAGAAGTATCGCAGTCGTCAATGGTGTCTGCGGAATCATCAATATGCTGTTGAGTCTGGGGGTCCAGCTCGTCTGTCATAGGCATGTGCTCCTCATCGTTGTTTGTCACCCTATGATAAAGTCTCGCGCCGACATCCCGCGCCCCGCAGCAAAGTTTCAAAACGTGTTCGATGACTCGTCGCGTTAACAAAAACTCGGCCGCTCTATCCAATTTTTACTTGACATTCCCTTCGCCGAAAGACGTTGCGCCGTTCGCCCGCCATGGGCTTTATTTTTCACTTGAAGAAGCTAAAGTTGCATTTCAGCTTTTGGCGCGTTTATTTTGGATGCGCGCAGTCGGCGGGCGTGCCCGTCGCGATTTTGAAAGGACTTCGTATGGGACTTTTCACTGGTAAGACCGTGATCGTCACCGGCGGCGGCAAGGCCACGCTCAAGGACGGCTCCGCTGGCTCCATCGGCTACGGCATCGATATCGCTTTTGCCAAGGAGGGCGCGAACCTCGTCATCACCGGCCGCAACGTCGCCAAGCTCGAGGCCGCCAAGGAGTCTCTCGAGGCTGAGTACGGCGTCAAGGTTCTGCCTGTTCAGGCCGATGTTTCTGCCGGTCAGGACAACGAGGCCGTCGTACAGAACGTTATCGACAAGGCGATTGAGGAGTTCGGCCGCATCGACGCCGTCGTCAACAACGCCCAGGCCAGCGCCTCGGGCGTGACCATCGCCGACCACACTATGGACCAGTTTAACCTGGCCATTTACTCTGGCCTGTATGCCACCTACCTGTACATGCAGAAGGCCTATCCGCACCTGAAGGAGACCAAGGGCTCCGTGGTCAACTTTGCTTCGGGCGCCGGCCTGTTTGGCAACTACGGCCAGTGCAGCTACGCCGCCGCCAAGGAAGGCATCCGCGGCTTGACCCGCGTCGCCGCCAACGAGTGGGGCAAGGACGGCATCAACGTCAACATCGTGTGCCCGCTTGCCTGGACTGCTGCGCTCGAGAACTTCCAGGATGCCTATCCCGAGGCGTTCAAGGCCAACGTTCACATGCCGCCGGCGGGCCACTACGGCGACGTCGAGAAGGAGATCGGCCGCGTGGTCGTTCAGCTTTGCGGCCCCGACTTTAAGTATATGAACGGCGAGACCGTCACCCTCGAGGGTGGCATGGGCCAGCGTCCGTAGGGGTTACGCGGTTTTACCAAACCGCGTAACGGCTCGACGCTGCGCGGTCACCAGAGCGACAACTTGTCATTCAAAGAGGGTGGCATGACCAGAAGGTCTATGCCGCCCTCTTTTCATGCCAATTTGTTCGCTCTGGCGACCGCTCGCTGACGTTGCCAGGGCATCGGCGTTTGCGTTGCTGACGAAAAGTAGTCGTTGGGGACGTTCTTAAATGACTAGTCGAAGGGGACAGTCTTGTCGGCACTTGGGGACGGTCCCTAAGTGCCGGCAGATTGGGACACTCCTTTGCAAGATGGCGCTGAAGGCTGTCCCCAACAACTAGTCGTTTAAGAACGTCCCCAACGGCTAGTTGTTTAATGCGCCAGTTTCTGTCGAGTCGGTGCTCCTTGCGGGTTGCCCGTATAATGGTTTGCGTATGAGCCGCAACCAAGGAGTTCCAGTTTATGGACCAGAACCTTTTTAAATTCGACCTGATCGCCGAGGACCCGACGACGCACGCGCGTGCCGGCGTGCTGCACACCCCGCATGGCGACATCGAGACGCCGATCTTTATGCCCGTGGGCACCAAGGCAAACGTCAAGGGCATCCCCACCGAGACCGTCAAGCAGCTCGGTGCGCAGATCGTGCTCGCCAACACCTACCACCTGTCCATGCGTCCCGGCGAGGACACCATCGCTGAGCTGGGCGGACTGCACAAATTTATGAACTGGCATGGCCCCATTCTTACCGACTCGGGCGGCTTCCAGGTGTTCAGCCACAACGACGCCGTCAAGCTCACCGACGAGGGCGTACGCTTTATCGTCAACGACTACGACGGTCGCCACGTGTTCTGGACGCCCGAGGACAACATGGAAATCGCCATGAAGCTCGGCTCCGACATCTGCATGCAGCTGGACCAGTGCCCGGGCTATCCCGCCACGCGCGCCTACGTTGAGCGCGCCGTTGAGCTGTCGAGTATGTGGGCCGAGCGCTGCTACAAGGCTCACACCCGCGATGACCAGGCACTTTTCGGCATCGTTCAGGGTGGCATGCATCTGGACTTGCGCCTGCGCTCGCTGCGCCATCTGGAGGAGTGCGGTGACTTCCCCGGCTACGGCATCGGCGGCTACTCGGTGGGCGAGGACCACGAGACCATGTTCGAGACCCTGGCGCCGCTGGCTTCCGAGTACATGCCCAAGCACAAGCCGCGCTACCTGATGGGCGTCGGCAACCCCACCACCCTCGTGCGCGGTGTGGGCGTGGGCATCGACATGTTCGACTGCGTGCTGCCGACGCGCACCGGCCGCATGGGCACGGCGTTCTCCAGCGAGGGTCGCCTTAACTTCCGCAACGCGCGTTTTGCGCACGACGACGGTCCCATCGATCCCACCTGCACCTGCCCGGTGTGCACGGGCGGCTACAGCCGCGCGCTCATCCGTCACATGGTCACGCAGAAGGAGATGCTCGGCGGTATTCTGCTGTCGATGCACAACATCTACTACCTGCTCAACCTTATGCAGCGTGCCCGTCAGGCCATTATCGAGGGCCGCTACGGTGCGTTCGTGAGCGACTGGATGAACAGCCCCGCGGCGGTGGATTACTAAGGACGGCGCGGACGCTTGCGGAGCGCGGGCAACGGCAAAGGCCAAGCGGCGATCGGTCGTCGCGTTCGCTAACATGGTCTGCAAGACCGCTGACCGATGTCTTGCAAGCGCTTGATGCATCGTGGGTACCATACCGAATGGTTGATGTTCGGGCGGGTGTTTGACGCATGGCGTCGACCCCGCCCGTTTCTGTTTTCGATAGGAGTACCCATGATTAAGAATGAGAACGTCGAGGGCGAGCCCGCCTACGACGAGACGTACCGCCGCGGCCCCGTGGTCATGCGCGGCCCCATGATTCCTAAGGACAACACCTACGCCAATCTGCTGGCGCCCGAGGACTCGACCGACTGGCTGCATGCCGATCCCTGGCGCGTGCTGCGCATTCAGGCCGAGTTTGTCGATGGCTTCGGCGCGCTTGCCGAGCTCGGGCCCGCGGTGACCATCTTCGGTAGTGCCCGCACGCCCAGGACCGATCCGCTCTACAAGGCGGCGCGCACGGTCGGCCGCAAAATCGCCCAGCGCGGCGTCGCGGTTATCACCGGCGGCGGCCCTGGCATCATGGAGGCGGCCAACAGGGGAGCGGCGAGCGCCAACGGCAAGTCGGTCGGTTTGGGTATCGAACTACCGCACGAGCAGGGGCTCAACAAATACGTGAACCTGGGTATGGACTTCCGCTACTTCTTTGTGCGCAAGACCATGTTCGTCAAATACAGCTCGGGCGCCATCGTGTTTCCCGGAGGTTTTGGTACGCTCGACGAGATGTTCGAGGTGCTCACGCTGGTGCAGACGCACAAGGTCAAGCGCATGCCGCTCGTGCTGGTAGGCAGCGAGTACTGGCAGGGCCTGTTCGACTGGCTCAACGGCCCGGTGATGGATGCCGGTATGATCAGCCCGCTCGATCCCGAGCTCGTACACATCACCGACGACCTCAACGAAGCCGTCGACATTGCCCTGAGTGGGCTGATGTAGGGCAATCGTGCCCACCGCGATATGAATATATATAGCAATCTGATGCTATCTAACGTCAGTTTGCCATTTATATTGGGTATACTGATGCAAAAGACGAGGGCGAGGAGGTCGCGTATGTCTACTGCAACGGTTAAGCCTACGACGGTTCGCATCGAAGAGGGGCTCAAGGAGCAGGCGACTGAGTTCTTGGATTCGGTCGGCCTCAGCCTCAATTCCTATCTGAATCTTGCCGTTCGGCAGCTTGTAAATCAGCGAAAGATTCCTTTTGAGATCGTAGGAAGGGCGGAAGTGCCCAACGAAGCGACGAGGCGTGCCATGGTAATCGCCGAGGCTCATGAGTTGGGGATTTTGCCGGACGATAGCCCGTCATTCAACGACGCTGATGAGCTTATGTCGTTCCTCGATGAGGACTAGCGATGTTTGAGATTAAAGTCGAGGCTCAGTTTAAGGCGGATTACAAACGGACGATGCGCATCCATCCGCAGCTAAAGAGTGAGTTTAAAGCGGCGGTTGCAGAGCTTGTGGCCCATGGGTCGCTTCCAGCGGAGTACGGCGCCCACGAGCTCTCAAACCCGGGCGGAAACTACAACGGCCACATCGATTTCCACCTATCCGATGGCTTGGTCGATGTGGTCGTTCTTTATCTTCCCCATAAGACTAACCCAGTGATTAGGCTGGTGAGAATGGGCACTCATCAGGAGCTGTTTCAGGGCCCGCTGGGCTGATCGCCGATTTCTAGGTTGCGGTGGAATAGGGATTGATTTGCGGCTGATAAGCCAAAAATAGTCCCTATTCCACCGCAAGCGGTAAAGGTGCCCCTAGTGGATGGGCTGGTAGCGGGGGCAGTAGCTGATGGCGATGGCGTCGACGCCTACATGGGTGGCGATGGTGCAGCCGATGGGGCCGGTGCCGGCGTCTACATAGTCTTGGCCTGCGAGCGCTTGGCTGACGAGCTCCTGCTCCTCGGCGGCGCCGGTCGTGAGCACGCGCACGCTGGAGCCCGGATGCTCAGCCAAAAATGCGAGGCAATCGGCCATGGTGTTGGTAACGATGCGCTTGGCACCGCGGCCCTTTTTTATGGCCTTGATCTCGCCCGATTTCCACTCCGGCGAAACGGCCAGGCGAATGTTGAGCATTTGCGTGAGCTGGCCGGCGAGCTTGGGCGCACGGCCGTTCTTGACCAGGTTCTCGAGTGTGCGCGGAATCAGCAGCAGGTGGGCGTCGGGCAGCGTCGCGCGGATCTGAGCCTCGGTCTCGTCCAGGCTGCGGCCGTCCTCGCGCATGGCGAGCGCGTACTCCACCAGCAGGCCCTCGGCGCCCGAGCCGGTGCGCGAATCGATGCAGCGCACGTCGAGCTCGTGGGTATCGGCCACCTGGCACGCGTTGGCGTAGCAGGCGGACCACTCGCTGCACAGCGAGATAAAGATGGCGCTGTCGTGGCCGTCGGCGCGCACGCGGTCAAAGAGTGCCTTGAACTCGCCGGCGCTCGGCTGCGAGGTGTGCGGCAGCTGCTCGGAGCCAGCCATGCGCGCGACGTACTCCTGGGCGGTAATCTGCACCTGGTCGAGCAGGTCCTCGCCCTCGATAATCACATGCAGCGGAATCACGTAAATGCCGAGCTCTTGAGCACGGGCGGGGGAGATGTCCGACGTGGAGTCGGTTATGATGGCAAAAGACATAATTGCACCTTTCGTTGGGGCGCGACGGCGCCGCCTTCTGAGAGCAAAGTGCGACAAGTATAGTGGAGTCGTTCCACATTTCTAGGTTCAATTGTTGAATAGTCAACAGTTTGAAGTGTCGGTGTGGAAATCGTCAACTGGGGAAGAGGGATGCCGATGGAGGCACTGGAGATATGCAGGCGGCCGGTCGTGCTGTTTGATTTCGATGGCACGGTGGCCGATACGGGTCGGGCGGTGATGACCTCGACGCGCAAGACGCTGGCTACGCGCGGGTTTTCGGAGGCGCAGATGGGTGATCTGCGCCGCATGATCGGGCCGCCCCTGTGGAAGAGCTTTCACGACTTTTACGGCTTTTCCCGCGAGGAGTCGCTTGTGGTGGCCGATGAGTATCGCGTCTTTTTTGATGAGCTGGGACCGGAGGAGTATCCCGTGTTTGACGGGATCCCCGAGCTGCTGGATGGGTTAGCCGCCCGGGGCAAGCGTATGGCCGTGGCGACGTCGCGCATGGAGGCAAAGTGCATCGACATGGTGCGTGAGCTCGGGCTTTCTCAGTTTGAGGCGGTGGTTGGCATGAATCCGCCGCAGGGTCGCGAGACCAAGGCCGATTCGGTCCGCGATGCTCTGGCGGCGCTCGGCGCGACGGCCGACGTTGCCGTGATGATCGGCGATCGCTTTAACGATGTGGAGGGCGCGCACGCGATGGGCGTGCCGTGCATTGGCATCTATTCGGGCGCGGCGGCGCCGGGCGAGCACGAGGCGGCGGGTGCCGATGCAGTGGTGCACTCGGTGGCCGAGCTTGCTAAACTTTTCGCTATATAAGTACTTGATGTGAGGGGCGGGCGTACCCGTCGCTCATTGGTAAGGAGGCAGTCCATGAATCAGGTGGAGCAGAGCGTCGCTGAGTATGTCGACGAGGTCTGGGAAGATGTCGTCGCCGATATCGAACAACTGGTGAGCTATCCGTCCGTGGCCGTTGCTGCCGATGCGGAGCCTAGCGCGCCGTTTGGCCGCCCGGTTCGTGATGCGCTCGATTGCGCGCTCGGCATTGCGCAAAAGCTCGGCTACCAGACGAGCGACGACGAGGGCTATGTGGGCATTGCCGATATCCCGGGTCGCGGCGACAAGCAGCTCGCGACCATCTGCCACGTGGACGTGGTGCCCGCCGGCCCCGGCTGGAACACCGACCCGTTTGCGATGGAGCGTCGCGAGGGATGGCTGCTCGGCCGTGGCGTGATTGATGACAAGGGTCCGGCGGTGTTGTCGCTCTACGCCGGTGCCTACCTGCTCAAGCACGGCATTGTGCCGCGCTATACCTTCCGCGCGCTGCTGGGCTGCGATGAGGAAGTGGGCATGTCCGACGTTCACCATTATCTGGAGAACCACGCAGACCCCGACTTTTTGTTTACGCCCGATGCCGAGTTCCCGGTCTGCAATGCCGAGAAGGGCCAGTTTGGGGCGACGTTTGTGAGCCCCAAGATCGATGGAGGGCGCATCGTATCGTGGAGCGGTGCCGAGGCGAGCAACGCCATTCCGTCGCAGTCTATCTGCGAGCTTGCGATTGCCGCCGATGAACTGCCGGCGCCCATTGAGAACGCCGACCGCCTGGAGATCACGGCGTTCGAGAACGGCCATGCCCAGATTTTCGCGCACGGTATCGGTGGCCATGCTTCGATGCCCGAGGGGACGATCAACGCCGTCGGCCTGATCGTGACGTACCTGCGCGAGGCCGAGGACGCGTTTGGTGCCCGTGACGAGCGCCTGCTGACGCCTGCCGAGCACGAGTTCGTCAAGTTCCTGGCCTTTGTACATGCAGACGCCTATGGCCGCGGCTTGGGTATCGATGCGACGAGCTCGGCGTTTGGCCCGCTTACCTGCAACGCTGGCGTCATCCGCGTGGCGGATGGCCATATTGAGCAGGTCATCGACGTGCGCTTCCCCGACAGCACGAGTGCCGATACCATCCGCGAGCAGCTCGACCCGCTCGTGGGCCGTTTTGGCGTGACGTGCCAGCTGGGTCGCGCGAAGGTGCCGTTCTCGGTCTCTGCCGACGATCCGGCCGTGAAAGCGCTGATTGATACCTATAACGAGTTTACGGGTAAGCATGCCGAGCCCTTTGCCATGGGCGGCGGCACGTACGCGCGCAACTTTGCCCGCGCCGTGTCATTTGGCCCCGAGGAGACCGGCCTGGAGTTGCCCGCATGGGGCGGCCAGATGCATGGCCCCAACGAGTGCGCCAACGAGGAACAGCTCAAGCAAGCGCTCAAGATCTATATTGTTGCGATCTTAAGGCTCAACGAGCTCGAGCTTTAAGGTTGCGGCGTTTTGCCAATCTAAGTTGCGGTGGAATAGTTCCTAGAATCGGCTGCCTAACAGCCAAACAGGAGCTATTTCACCGCAACTTCGTTTTTATTGGTGTAAAAGGCGGGTCATGCTTGGTGGTGAATTTGTTATTCGTTTGTAAAGCCGAGCCGCGCTTGCGGTAAGGGTCTATCAGATGCCCGTAAGAAACCGCAGTTGGCGCGAGCGCTGCCCGGTCGGGGCCGTATCTTTCCAAACAGCAAAGCGGGCAGGGTGCCCGCGATTCGCATGTATGAAAGGAAGATCATGCTCGATCAGGCTTATTCTCGTCGTCAGTTCCTCGGCCTCGCTGGTGGTCTTGCCAGCATCGTCGGCCTCGGCCTCGTTGGCTGCGGTGGCGCAGACGCTTCCAACGCTGCCGACAAGGGTAGCGCCGCTGCTACCGAGTCCGTCTCCGGCGAGGTGACCTACGACGGTGCCTCTTCGTTCCAGGCTCTCGTCGAGGCCGCTGCCGAGAAGTTCATGGATGCCAACCCGGACGTCTCCGTCTCCGGCTCGGGCAACGGTTCGGGCAAGGGCCTGACCGCTGTCGCCGCCGGCACCGTCACCATCGGTAACTCCGACGTCTTCGCCGAGACCAAGCTCGAGGCCGACCAGGTCAAGAACCTCGTCGACCACGAGGTCGCCGTCGTGGGCATGGGCCCCGTCGTCTCCAAGAACGTGACGGTCGACGACCTGTCCCTCGAGCAGCTCAAGGGCATCTTCTCCGGCCAGATCACCAACTGGAAGGAGGTCGGCGGCGACGACGCCACCATCGTCGTGCTCAACCGCAAGGCCGGCTCCGGTACCCGCGCCACCTTCGAGGCCGCCGTCTTTGGCGACGAGACCGTCGACTTTAAGGGCGACGCCGAGCTCGACAAGTCCGGCGATGTCCAGACTCAGATGGGCAGCACCGACTACGCCATCTCCTACCTCGACTTCTCGCACTTCGATGACTCCAAGTTCAACGCCATTAAGGTCGAGGGCGTGGAGCCCAAGAGCGCAAACGTCACCGACGACTCCTTTAAGATCTGGGCTACCGAGCACATGTACTGCGCAAAGGACGCCGACGACGCCACCAAGGCCTTCCTGGAGTTCATGCTTTCCGACGACGTCCAGGGCAAGCTCGTCGAGGAGCAGGGCTTTATCCCCGTCTCTGCCATGAAGGTCGTCAAGGACGCCAGCGGCAAGGTCTCCGCTAAATAAGAAATCGCCCCGGAAAGGTTTGCAATGGCAAAACAGCTGCCAAAGCGCGACCTTGAGAACGTGGGCCTGGGCGTCACGGGCGCGTGCGTAGCGCTCGTGACGCTTGTCGTTGCCGCGCTCATCTTTATGGTCGCCCAAAAGGGCCTCTCGGCTTTTCTCAAGGACGGCGTTTCGGTCGTCGAGTTCTTCACTGGCACCAAGTGGGACCTGGCCAACACAGCCGAAAACGGCCTACCCTACACCGGCGCCCTGCCCCTGATCGTCACCTCGTTTGCGGTCATGGCACTCTCCACGCTCATCGCACTGCCCATCGCCATCGGCTCTGCCATCTTTGCGGTCGAGATTAGCCCTAAGTTTGGTTCCAAGGTCTTTCAGCCGCTTATTGAGCTTTTGACCGGCATTCCCTCGGTCGTCTTTGGCCTCATCGGTTTTCACGTGGTTGTTGGCCTTATGAAGAGCGTTTTCCACGTGAGCACGGGCCTGGGCATCTTGCCCGGCGCCATCGTGCTGGCCGTTATGATCCTGCCTACGATGACCACGCTTTCGGTCGATGGCCTGCGCGCCGTGCCCGACAGCTACCGCCAGGGCTCGCTCGCGCTGGGCTATACCCGCTGGCAGACCATCTGGCACGTGGTGCTCAAGAGCGCCATGCCCTCGCTCATGACCGCGGTCATCCTTGGCATGACCCGCGCCTTTGGCGAGACGCTCGCCGTGCGCATGGTTATCGGCGGCATCGAGGCCATGCCGACGTCGCTGCTGTCGCCGGCGTCCACCATCACCACCACGCTCACCACGTCTATGGCGGTCTATGCCGAGGGCTCAGCCCAGGACGACGTTCTGTGGGCGCTCGGTCTGCTGCTGATGGGCATGAGCCTCATCTTCATCCTGATTATCCACATTATCGGCCGCAAGGGGGCGAAGGCTCGTGGCTAGCACGCGCATCCATATCGACGAGGCGAGACTCGGGCGCGTCCAAAAGCAGGATCGTATCGCCACGGGCGTGCTGACGGCAATCATCGCCATCGTCATGCTCATCGTCGTCTCCATGGTGGCCTATATCCTGTTCGAGGGCATCTCGACGCTGTTCCAGCCGGGTTTTCTCACGCAGCCGTCGCGCGCCAACGGAACTCAGGGCGGCGTGCTCTATCAGCTGTTCGACTCGTTCTATCTGCTGCTGATCACTCTGATCATCTCGGTGCCCATCAGCCTGGGCGGCGCGGTCTTTTTGGTTGAGTACGCGCCGGACGGCCCCATCCGCGACATCGCTTCCACCGCCATCGAGACGCTGTCCTCGCTGCCTTCCATCGTTGTCGGCATGTTCGGTTTCCTGGTGTTCTCGGTGCAGCTGGGCTGGAAGTACTCCATCATCTCCGGCGCCGTCGCGCTCACCATGTTCAACATTCCCATCCTGGTGCGCGTGATCCAGCAGGCGCTCGAGGACGTGCCGCAGGCCCAGCGCGATGCGTGCCTGGCCATGGGCCTCACTCGCTGGGAGGCTACGCTGCACATCCTGATCCCCGAGGCCATGCCCGCCATCGTGACCGGCATCGTGCTTTCGGCCGGCCGTGTGTTTGGTGAGGCCGCGGCACTGCTCTTTACCTCGGGCATGAGCTCGCCGGTTCGCCTGAATTTCTTGAGCTTTAACCTGTCGAGCCCCACCTGCGCCTGGAACGTGTTCCGTCCCGGCGAGTCGCTCGCCGTGCATATTTACAAGATCTATGGCGAGGGCAGCCCCGAGGCCCAGCAGATCGTCTGGGGCACCGCGGCGCTGCTGATGATTTGCGTGCTGCTGTTTAACGTAGTCGCCCGTATCGTGGGCAAACAACTGGCAAGGAAGATGACGGCCGAATGAGCGAGATAAATGCAACGCCCGCAACTGAGGCGGCATCGTCCGAGACCCAGGACTTTTTGTCGAGCGTGGGGGAGAGCGAGAAGCGCGTGCGCGCGAGCGGCAAGGCCGTGAGCGACGAGGTCGTGCTCTCCACCAAGGACGTCAACGTGTACTATGGCGACCACCATGCACTGCACAATACGTCGCTCGACTTTCACAAGGGCGAGATCACGGCGCTCATCGGGCCTTCGGGCTGCGGTAAGTCGACCTTCTTGCGTAGCCTCAACCTCATGAATCGCGAGATTCGCGGCTGCCGCGTGGAGGGCGAGATCAACTATCGCGGGCGCAACGTGAACACCAAGACCGAAAACACCTACGAGCTGCGCCGTTCCATTGGCATGGTGTTCCAGCAGCCCAACCCGTTCCGCAAGTCCATTCGCGACAACATCACGTTTGCGCCTAAGCGCCACGGCATCACCGACCGCGACGAGCTCGACCGCATGGTCGAGGAAAGCCTGCGCGGCGCGGCGCTTTGGGACGAGGTCAAAGACAAGCTCGACAAGAGCGCCTACGCGCTTTCGGGCGGCCAGCAGCAGCGTCTGTGCATCGCGCGCACGCTGGCGCTCAACCCCGACGTGATTCTGTTCGACGAGCCCTGCTCGGCGCTCGACCCCATCTCGACGCTGGCGATCGAGGACCTCATGTCATCGATCGTGGCCGACCGCGCCATCGTTATCGTGACGCACAACATGGAGCAGGCGTCGCGCGTGTCCAACCGCACGGCGTTCTTCTACATGGGCGATATGGTCGAGTACGACGAGACTGACGAGATTTTCCAACGGCCCAAGGATAAGCGGCTGAATGATTACCTCACCGGCATGTTCTCCTAGTCCGGGACATGCTTGAGGCCCGCGGCGGCCACGGTTGCCACGGGACTGATTGGAGAGGCGGGTCATCTCTTTTGGGAGATGGCCCGCCTTTTTGTGTCGTGTGCGGCCCGCCTTTTCGCTGCTATTATGGACAACGTTGAATTTCTACGAAGGAGCAGGGCATATGGCGATTCTTTTGGGATGCGATTCCGTCAGCCTAGAGTTTCCCACCAAGCATATTTTCGATAGCGTGACGCTCGGCGTGGGCGAGGGCGACCGTATTGGTATTGTCGGTAAAAACGGCGACGGCAAGTCGACGCTGCTGAGCGTGCTCGCCGGCACGCTGGAGCCCGACGACGGCCGCGTGACGCATCGTCGCGGCACCACGATCGGCCTGCTCGGCCAAAAGGACCAGCTTGTCGACACCGACACCGTGCACCATGCCGTCGTGGGCGACACGCCCGAGTATGAGTGGGCGTCGAGCCCTCGCACGCGCCAGATCCTTGCGGGCCTCATTAGCGATGTGCCCTGGGAGGGCACGGTGGGCGAGCTTTCGGGCGGCCAGCGCCGCCGCGTGGACCTCGCGCGCCTGCTGATCGGCGACTACGACGTGCTCATGCTCGACGAGCCCACCAACCACCTGGACATGCGCACCATCAACTGGCTCGCGCGCCATCTTAAGGCCCGCTGGCAGCGCGGCCAGGGCGCTATGCTCGTGGTCACGCACGACCGCTGGTTCTTGGACGAGGTCTGCACCAGCATGTGGGAGGTCCACGACGGCCAGGTCGATCCCTTCGAGGGCGGCTACTCGGCATACATCCTGCAGCGCGTGGAGCGCGACCGAATGGCCGCCGTCACCGAGGAGCGCCGTCGCAACATGGCGCGCAAGGAGCTCGCATGGCTGAGCCGCGGCGCCCAGGCCCGCTCCACCAAGCCCAAGTTTCGCGTTGATGCCGCTCGCGAGCTGATCGCCGACGTGCCGCCCGTGCGTGACGAGCTGGAGCTCAAGCGCCTCGCCGTGAGCCGCCTGGGCAAGCAGGTTATCGATGTGGTCGACGTGGACGCCGGCTATGCGGATACCGATGGCGCGCCCAAGCAGGTGCTCTCTGACGTGACCTGGCTCATTGGTGCGGGCGACCGCTATGGCCTTTTGGGCGAGAACGGTGCCGGCAAGTCGACGCTGCTCGACGTGATCCAGGGCAAGATTGAACCCACGCGCGGCCGCGTGAAGATTGGCCAGACAGTGCGCTTTGGCGTGCTGTCGCAGCAGCTCGAGGAGCTCGAACCCTACATGGGCGACACGATCCGCGAGGTGCTCGGCAACTATAAGAAGTACTACGTCATCGACGGCAAGGAGACTTCGCCCGAGAAGCTCTGCGAGCGTCTGGGCTTTACGACGCAGCAGCTCTGGAGCCGCATCGGCGATCTTTCGGGCGGCCAGCGCCGTCGCCTGTCGCTGTTGCTGACGATTCTGGACGAGCCCAACGTGCTCATCCTGGACGAGCCGGGCAACGACCTGGATACCGACATGCTCGCGATTGTCGAGGACCTGCTGGACGGCTGGCCCGGCACGCTGATCCTGGTGACACACGATCGCTTTTTGATGGAGCGCGTGACCGACCAACAGTGGGCACTGCTCGATGGCCATCTGACGCATATGCCCGGCGGCGTGGACCAGTACCTGCGCCTGTGCAACGCTACCGCCGAGGGCGAGCCCGTGGGCGCGCCGAGCGCTAAGACCGGCACGTTCGACACCGGTGCGGCGGCTGCTGCCGACAAGCCCAAGTCGAGCGGTCAGCCCAACGGCCTTTCCAACGCCGAGCGTCAGAAGCTCCGCCGCGAGGTGAGCTCGCTCGAGCGCAAGATGGAGACGCAGCGCGCCCGCGTGGAGGAGGCCGAGGCCGCCATGGCCCAGGTCGATCCCACCAACTACACGGCGCTCGGCGAGCAGCAGGCAAAGATCGACGAGGCTCACGCCGCCATGGACGAGCTGGAGATGGCGTGGCTCGAGGCGAGCGAAAAGCTCGAGGGCGAGGAGTAGGCGAGAATGATCAAAGCCGCGTTTTTCGATATCGACGGCACGCTGCTGAGCTTTAAGACCCACCGGATTCCGGCGTCGGCGCAGCAGGTGCTCGACAGCTTTCGCGAGCAGGGGATTGCGTGCGTGATCGCCACGGGCCGTCCGACCTACCAGATGCCGGACTGGCTGTTCGACCTGGGCTGGGATGCGTACATTACGCTTTCGGGCCAGCACTGTTTTGATGCCAAGGGCGTCTACCGCAGCTGCCCGATCGATCCGGACGACGTTGCGGTGATTGTGGACCAGGTGGCGCAGGGGCGCTACGACTCACTGTGCATGCAGGGCGAGAACTCGTTTGTGAACCGCCTGTCCGAGCGCGTGGTGACGGCTGGCAGCAACGCGGGAATCGTCTACCACGAGGAGCCGTTTGAGCATGCCTTTGACGCGCCGGTCTATCAGTTCTGTGCCTTTGTTGACCCAGTTGACGAGCATATCGTGACCGACGCCGTGTCGCATTCGCTCACCACGCGCTGGTGCGACCTGTTCTGCGACATTATTCCGGCCAACGGCGGCAAGGACCTGGGTGTGGCGGCGACGCTGGAGCGCCTGGGCATCGACGCGAGTGAAGCGATTGCCTTTGGCGACGGCGAGAACGACCTGTCGATGTTCTCGGCCGTGGGCACAAGTGTGGCCATGGGCAACGCGCAGGACACGGTGAAAGCTGCGGCGACCTACGTGACGACCGCCGTGGACGACGATGGGATCTACAACGCCGCGAAGTACTTTGGACTGCTATAGCTGCGGCTCGGCACTTGGGGACACTCCTTGCGGGGCGTGTTCCCATTTTGTTTTCGTCCCGCTCGTTTTGTGAAACACGGCTAACTTTTAGGCAAAGTAGTAAGACATGGGCAACTTTTGCGGTAAAGTAAGCCGTGGAAAGTATCCAAAGGCTAACTAGCAATCATCGCGAAAGGCGGCCCATGGCCCTACGTGAATCCGGAGAAGACTATCTCGAATCGATCTACGTTCTGTCGGAACGCCAGGGCATCGTGCGCTCGATCGACGTTGCGGAGTACCTCGGCGTAACCAAGGCGAGCGTTTCCAAGGCCATGGCGACGCTGGAAAGCAACGGCTATGTCGAAATGGGCAAGCGCGACGTTCATCTGACGGAGCGTGGTCTGGAGGTCGCTCGCCAAATGTGGGAGCGTCACTGCTTTTTCGTGGGGCTGCTGGAGGATGCGGGTGTTTCGGCTGAGGTCGCGTCGCAAGAGGGCTGCCACATGGAGCACTGCCTGAGCGAGGAAAGCTTCGAGAAACTGAGGGCGATGCTGAACCGGGGCGAGGCGACGGGCCAAGCGGCGGAATCCTAACGAACCCCCAGTAGCGCGGAGTTCGCGCAAAGCGCGAACCAGCGACCGGGACCAGCGGTCCTTTCGGCCAAGTCCATTTCAGCAAAGGAACCCCGCCAGCAAGCGATGCCCAAGAACTGCCACCTACGTCACCGCAGGCCGGGGCCGGGTTTGGTTTTGAAAACACTCCACAGCGCGAGGCCCGCCTTTCCGTTGCTCCGCAGGAGCAGGAAAGACGGGCCTCATGCGCGAGGACGTTTTCAAAACCAAGCCCGGTCCCGGCCGGACAGCCCACGAACGCTACAGGTTCTTGACACCCATCGCGCGCATGGCATTCAGGATGGCGATAATCGCCACGCCCACGTCGCCGAACACAGCAAGCCACATGTTGGCGATGCCCAGTGCCGCAAGCACCAGAATCAGCAACTTAATGCCCAGCGCAAAGATGATGTTCTGCCAAACAATCGACATGGTCTTGCGCGCCACGCGGATCGCGCGGGAGATGTTGGACGGCTTGTCATCCATGAGCACGACGTCCGCCGCCTCAATTGCGGCGTCCGAGCCCATAGCGCCCATGGCGATGCCAACGTCTGCGCGGGTAAGCACGGGTGCGTCGTTGATACCGTCGCCTACAAAGGCGAGCTTGCCCTTGCCCGATTCTGCTGCAAGCAGCGCCTCGACACGCTCGACCTTATCACCCGGTAACAGCTGCGCGTGGAACTCGTCGAGACCGAGTTGCTTGGCTACAGACGCCGCAACCTCCTCACGGTCGCCCGTGAGCATGACGGTGCGCTTGACGCCGGCGGCGTGCAGGTCGCGAATCGTTTGCTCGGCATCGGTCTTTATGGTGTCGGCAATTACGATGTGGCCGGCGTACGTATCATCGACCAGCACGTGGAGGATGGTGCCGACGATCTCGCAATTGGGCGCTTCGATACCGGCCACAGCAAGCATCTTGGCATTGCCGACGATGACGCGCTTGCCGTCGATAATCGCCGTCACGCCATGGCCCGCGTCATTGGTGGAGTCGCTTACGCGTTTGGGATCGAGCTCGCCCTGGAAGGCGGTGCGTACCGACTGCGCGATGGGATGGTCGGAGAATGACTCGGCAAGAGCCGCGACTTCGAGCAGCGACTGCTCGGTATAGCCTGCCTCGGGGTGTACCGCCACGACCGAAAACGTGCCGTTGGTGAGCGTGCCGGTCTTGTCAAAGACGACGGTGTCCACATCCGCGAGCGTCTCGAGGTAGTTAGAGCCCTTGATGAGGACGCCCAGCTTGGATGCGCCACCGATGCCGCCAAAAAAGCTGAGCGGCACGCTGATCACGAGCGCGCATGGGCAACTGACGACGAGGAAGGTCAGGCCGCGCAGGATCCAGTCGGACCAGGCGCCGGTGACCAAGCCACCGCCGAGCGCGAGTACCGCGGCCGCGCCGGTGACAGCGGGCGTGTAGACGCGGGCGAAGCGCGTGATGAAGTTCTCGGTGCGTGCCTTCTTCTCACTAGCGTTTTCTACGAGCTCCAGGACGCGCGCGACGGTGGACTCGCCAAAGGGCTTGGTGGTGCGCACGTGGAGGAGACCCGTCATGTTGATGCAGCCGCTGATGATATCGTCTCCAGTTTTGGCCGGGCGGGGGACCGACTCTCCGGTAAGGGCGGCGGTATCGAGCTGTGTCTCGCCCTCGACGATGACGCCGTCGATAGGCACGCGCTCACCGGGCTTGACCACGATCACGGTGCCGACGGCGATGTCATCGGGGAAGACCTGCTCGAGTGTGCCGTCGGGCTGCTCGACGTTAGCGTAGTCGGGCGCGATGTCCATCATGGCACTGATCGACTTGCGGCTCTTGCCCACGGCGTACGCCTGAAACAGCTCGCCGACCTGGTAGAACAGCATGACGGCGGCGCCTTCGGCCATGTGCGGGTCGGTATCGGGGAAGAGCACCATGGCAAACGCGCCGATGGTCGCGACGGCCATGAGGAAGCTCTCGTCGAAGGCCTTGCCGCGGCGGATGTTATTGAATGCCTTTTGCAGTACGTCGTAGCCGGCAATCAAAAACGGCACGAGGAACAGCACAAAGCTGGCATAGACGTCACCCGGGGTGCCGAATGCGGCGGTAAGGGTGCCGAACTCATCGAGGGCGTACACCACGGCAAAAATGCCCAGCGCTACCAGGATGCGGTTGCGCTTATGCTCGAGTGATTCTTTTTTCTTGCGCTTCTTCTTTTTCTTTTTGGGGTCGGCGGTGGCCATGACTCGTATCCTCCCATTTGAATGTATGAACATTCGCTCATATAATTTCGCGAGCAAAGGCCGCAGCAAGCGCGGCCTTGCAGGTTGGCGTAAACCTGGGCTAGAGAATAATCTCGCAGTCCGGCTCGGCGTCGGCGGTGAACTCCACAACGCGGTCGAGGACCTCGTCGAACTCGGCGTCATCGGCCTCGAGCGTCAGCTTCTGGGTCATAAAGTTGACGGACACGGATTTGACGCCCTCGAGCTTGGCCAGCTCGTCCTGAAGCTCGCGCGCACAGTTGGCGCAGTCGATCTCATCGAGCTTAAACTGCTTTTTCATGGTGGGTTCCTTTCCCTGTATTTGCGGCTTGGGTGCAGGCCGCGCTGGTACCGTGGTTGGCTGCTATTCGCAGATGTGGCTCATGCCCTGGTTGAGCATGGTGTAGACGTGGTCGTCGGCGAGCGAGTAGAGGATATTGCGCCCGTCGCGCCGGAATTTAACCAGGTGCGACTGCTTGAGTGTGCGCAGCTGGTGCGACACCGCGGACTGCGAGGTTTCGGTCGCTTCGGCGATGTCTGCCACGCAGAGCTCGCGGCCCATGAGGGCATAGAGGATCTTGATGCGCGTGGTGTCGCTGAAGACCTTGAACAGGTCGGCGAGGTCGTAGAGAAGCTCCTCGTCGGGAAGGTCCTCGGGCGAGCAGGTGGTCGGGATCGCGGGTTCGGTGGCCTCGATGTCGAGTTTCGTTTCATCAACGCGGATGCTCATTGCAATATCCTTTCATATGAACATGCGTTCATATAATTTACTTTCGATTATATGAGTGCATGTTCATATGTCAATGACGTTCAGGTAATTCGTTGTACAAAATGATGGGGAATAGGTGACGAGATCCCGGACTGAGCGTTTTTTGATAGTCGATGCCAAGGTGGGTACCCTCGTGCCGTGCAAAAAATGGAGTATTCTGCAACTATAGGGGGTCCGCTAATTTATTGCAGGTCATATAATGCAGTTCAAGAGTTATCTTAGGGTGTTAATCCGATGAGTTCTTCCTCAAATGTTGCCTAACGCTCTCACGCAAGAGTGATTTCGCTTCACATTTGGATCCACTCGAGGGTGATAGACACCCGACCTTGCTGAATACTCGCAATTTTGCACATCGTTAGGGTACCCACCTTGTTAGCCGGCCTAGTTTCCGGCACCGAAGACCTTGCCCTCGGGCGTGAGACTGCTTGTTTGGGCAAATGATGGGCTGTCGGATTCGACAGTCTGCATGTCATCGATTGCTGCAACTTCATTAATTGTCGGGTCATCCAGCGTGATGCCTTCGAGTGTTGCTTTTTCGAGGTCGATTCGTTGACGCTCTTCGGAATCCTGGCGAAGCTGCTTCTGAATTCGCTTTTTCTCTTCTATAAACCTTCTGAGCACAAACTGTCTCAGGTCCTCTTGCATGATTTGAAAGTCTTTTGGCAGACGCGAGGGGCGTACGCCCTCTTTCCGCTGGATTGCTTCCATGACCCTAACAAAAGAGCTGGCATGCATAAAGGAATAACGGCTGACGGTGATGATTCCGTATCCCATGGACGCAAGCGCATTCTTGCGCTCCTCATCGATGGCGCGGTCTTCTTCCGCGTCATGATAAAAACCGTTGTATTCAATGTCTGTGCGAGATTTCTTTAGATATGCATCCATAAAGAACTTTTTGCGTCTCGTGAGATTCTTTGCGGCAGCGGTGACCTGCACCTCGTAATCGGTCTCAATTCCCTTAATACCAAGTCCTCCTTCGCTTTTAGGCAGCGTTAGCATCATGACAAAGGCCGTTTCCATAGGAGACCGGCATCCGTCGCGCACACATTGGATCGCCTTTCGGGCAAGAGCCAGACCGTCGCATCTGGTAATGGAATTAAAGAACTGTTTTAGCCTCTCGGTCGAGGTGAGCGCGAAACGCTCGGTATAGGAGGTGGAAGAGTCGGTTCCAAGGGAATAAGCGCCGCACAGTTCAAAGTAGTACTCCACTAGTTCGCGAAAAGAAAGATAGGTGGCGGCCTGAAGTGCGCAAAGCTCAACGCCAACAATGAAGATGCCATCTTTGAGCTCTATAAAGCGTGAGTTCGAGAATCGTTTTGAAGAAACGTGGCATTGACAGTTCATTGCATAGCGCGCATTCCTGCGATCAAACACCATCACCTCGAGGGAATCATTTGCGTCGAGGGAAACATCATGTTTGGTGAGCCATTCTGCGGCTGCGTCAAGGAGCGTTCCGGTGGGACATGATCCGTAAATCGCGGCAGGGTTACAGGACTCGATGCCTTTCGCAGACACCGAATGCGCGGCCTGGTAGACCGCTTTTGCAGTGGTATGTGACAATACGATACTCATGGTATATATCGTGTCAGCTAATGCCGTGTTGATGGCGCTGAGTGAAAAAGTCGTTTTAGAGGTCTAACCAAATGCTGTCCAAAAACTTGACGCAATTATGAGTTGGTATGCCCTAAATAAAAGTTTTCGCAGCTTAGCTATAGCATATAACTACTCAACTGCCGCACATTTGATAGTGATGCATCACCATCCGATAACGAATTACGTGTCGGGAATTGGCCGAAATCGTTCAAAATGAGGGTTCAGAATTTGTGATGGCAGATTTATTTGTGGAACGTAGGGCGGCCTCGCTGCGGGGGGTTCCCGCTGCGAGGCCGCTCGTGATCTACGCCGTGTTTGTCGTAGACGTTTCTACTTGGCAAATAGGTTCTTGAGGTTGAACTCGGCTTGGACGGTGCGGAGCATGAGGTCGGTGTCGTCCAGGCCCAGATGCTGCTCGTTGGCGTCGGCGGCGAGGGTTCCACGGCGGCGCGCCCAGTTCTCGAGCGCGGCGGGGGCGGATTCGCGGGGGAGCGAGCGGACGTCGGCATCCAGGCTGCGGCAGATCTGGCGCGAGTCGATGACGATAATCTTGCCGGCACGACGCGCCTCGGCGTAACCGTCCAGGTGAATCTTGAACCAGCTGTCCTCGAACGCGGCGTTATGCGCCATGTACGGGTACTTCTTCATAAGCTTGAGCAGCTGCTTCTGCAGTCCCTTGTTCTCACGGAAGGGCGTTTTGCCGTCGATGTCGTCCCAAGTGATGTGGTGGATATTCGACAGCGGCACGTCCTCGCCGCGATAGATGTCGGGCAGGCCGCAGTAGTGTGCTTCGGCGTCATGCGGCACGGCGTCGCTGGTGAGCTCCATGATTTCCCAGCCCACGTTGATGATGTAGCCGCGCTCGGGCGCGCGACCGGTGGTTTCGATGTCGATGCCCAGCACCGTGCCTTGGATGGGCTTGCGAGCGTAGGCGACGCCGAGCGCGTCGCGGTCGCCGCGGATCTCGCGCATGACGGACGCGGCAGTGCGCTTTTGCATCTTGCCGATGGCGGCGCAGGTGTCGGCATCGGACAGGCCGCGCGAAAGCGTCGCGGGCGTCACGTTGCGCAGGCGTGCCTCGCCAATCTGGTCGCACAGGTCGCGGTTGCGGTCGGCCAGGTCGCGCACGGTGGCAAAGTCGAAGCCGGGGTCGCCCTCGGCGGTAAAGTACTCGGTCTCGAGCACCTTGAGGGCCTCTTCGCCCTTCTGGCGCTCGGACTCCATGGCGCCGTGATCGCCATAGATAAACATGGGGATAAACGGCTGACGCTCGTATTCGAGTGCTTGTGAAACGTTCATAGACTGCTCCTTGGACGGGCCGCGTCGCGCGGCTCGGTGGCATTGAGTTATGGCGAGATGATAGTTTACCATGGGCAACTATTGGCATCGCGCCTAGGACAACTACAATACCCTAGTTGACCGCTAGGACTTTTACAATGCTGCCGAAAGACACGAAAGGTTCCATCCGTCATGGATTTGCTGATTGATATTCTGCTCGACGCCGGCAAGGACACGCTCTCGCTGGTGCCGTTTTTGTTGGTGACGTATCTGGCCCTCGAGACCTTGGAGCACGTCGCGGGCGACCGCGTTAACGGGGCCATCAAGCGCGCCGGCGCCGCGGGTCCCGTGGTTGGCTCGTTGCTGGGCATGGTGCCGCAGTGCGGCTTTTCGGCAATGGCGGCCACACTGTACGCCGGTCGCGTCGTGACGCTGGGCACCTTGGTGGCGGTGTTTCTCTCGACCTCCGACGAGATGCTGCCGCTGTTGCTCGCCGAGCAGGTACCCGTGCAGACCATGGCGATGTTGCTCGCCTCGAAGGCGCTGATCGCGCTGGTCACGGGCTTTATCGTGGATGCGGCTATCCGCGGCCTTCGTCGTAATGCCCGCGCGCATGCGGCGATTCGCCGTACCGTGCTGGGGACCGCTGCCAATCCGGCTCATGTGAACTGCGCGCACGACGACCATACCGGGGGCGACATCATTGATGAAGTGGCCGAGGCGGGAGTAAGTGCTGATCACATCCACGAGCTGTGCGAACGCGATCATTGCGGCTGTGACGAGGATGAGGACGAGCACGGGCACGACCACAGCCACGATCATGGTCACGCGGACGAGCACGAGCGCCACCACGACCACAGCCACTCCCACGAGGGCGCGCCCATCGTGTCGATCATCCGCAGCGCGATCTCGCATACCGTGCAGGTGTCGGTATTCATTTTCCTGGTGACGCTGATTCTGGTCGCCGTGCTCGAGACCTTTGGCGAGTCGGCGATCGAGCAGTTCCTGCGCGGCAACGAGATGCTTGCGGTCCTGGGCTCGGCACTCGTCGGCCTGATCCCCAACTGCTCGGCCAGCGTCGTCATCACGCAACTGTACCTGGAAGGCGCGCTGCAGCTGGCACCGATGCTCGCCGGCACGCTCATTTCCGCCGGCGTGGGCTACCTGGTGCTGTTCCGCACCAACCGCAGCGCCCGCGAAAACGCTGTGTTTCTGATCATGATGTATGTCATCGGCGCGGGCTGGGGCCTCATCCTATCCGCCTTCGGCCTCTAAGTGGGCCTAACAAAACGGGCTTCAAAATAGCCATGCTCGGCGCCTGCACAATGCGGCGACGCATGGCATTTTGAAGCCCGTTTTTTGTTGAGCCATGGATTTTGAGCGTTCACACCGCCCAAAGCAAAAAGCAGATTTCCGGACATGTCCCAAAAATCTACCTTGGTTAGTGCAGCAGCTCGGTGAGGTTGCGCTTAAAGCGGGCGCGGTCTTCGCTGGTGAAGGCTGCCGGCCCGCGGGTGCGACCGCCAGCGCGACGCACCTTCTTTTCCTCGTGACGAATAAACAGCTGCATGTCGATGGTTGCTTTGTCGTACACACGCCCGCGCACACCGATGGCGGCGGCATCGCGGCCGAGCACCATGCTCGCCAGGCCAATGTCCTGCGTCACGACCACGTCGCCCGCCTGCAGGCGTTCGACAATGGCAAAGTCGGCGCTGTCGGCGCCCACGCTCACATCGAGCGTCGTGACCCAAAATCCGCGTCGCGCGTGCTCAGCATCGCGCGGGTCGTCGCGGCGAATGTGCCGTTCTAGGTTTTGCGTGCTGTTGCCGGCGATAACAACGGCGACGCCCGCCCGCCGCGCGCAGTCAATCGACTCGCGCGTGACCGGGCAGGCGTCTGCATCAATAAAGAGCGTTCGCGGCATCTAGTGCACCAGTTTGCCAAATTGAATAGCGCGAACAATCAGCGTTACGCCAAACACCAGCAGTGCGGCGCCGCTAAAGATGACGAGCATCTTGGCCGACCACAGCGGATAGATAAACACGAACATGCCGGCGATGATGGAGAGCGCGCCGCTCAGGATGGCGAGGGCACGGTTGGACGAAAGCTCGGACTCCAGAATGGACATGACACCTTCGACGATCCAGCCAAAGCCGGCCACGATAACCACCATCGTGGTGAGCGTCGCGGTCGAGAAGGCCTGGTTGCGCAGGATTATGACGCCGCCCAAGATAATGAGTAGGTTGGAGATGATGCTCGTCACGCGCCAGCCGGTGGGCAGCAGCGGCTCGAAAACAGCGGTAAACAGCCTGATCGCGGCCGTGATCACAAAGTAGAAGCCCAAGACGGTCGTTAGGAAGACGAGGGACTTGGCGGGCGCAAACAGCAGTGCGATGCCGGCGACGAGCGCCAAGACGCCCGTGATGGCGTAAATCCAGCGCACGGCCTTGACGGCTTTGCCCGCCATGCTTTTCTCGTCAAATCCAAACTGGCTCGATTTTTGGTCATCGTTCTTAAAGATGCCCATAATGTCTCCTTTCCGTGCGGCGTAAGCCTTGATCGTTACAACCAGTATCGCCTAAAGGCGCTGGCGTATGGGTCGGAGAGGGCGAAACGTAACCCAAAGGCCCCGAATTGTTTCCGTTGTTCCCCACGTTGCGATTTTCTATTCAACAGGTGTAGAACATTGCAGCCCTGTTCGTTATTGCCTACGTTTTAGGTTAGATTTTCCTAAGGACAATTGGCTTGTATTGGGGGTCCCTATGAACGAAGCAGTTCCCGAGGCGCCGTCGAGTGTCGAATCGATGGCAGAGCAGGGTTGCGAAAAGCTCGGCTTGGAAGCGTTTGATGCGCTGGTCCGTCGTGCCCGTACGTGCCGCCGTTTTGACGAGTCCATGCGCGTGCCGCGTGAGTTTTTGCTCGAGCTGGCAGAGCTGGCTCACCTGACTCCCTGCGGCGCCAATGCTCAGCGTCTGCGTTTTCATGTGGTGAGCGGTGCCGTGGATTGCGCGCGTGTATTTGATGAGCTTGCATGGGCCGGTGCGCTTAAGGATTGGCCGGGTCCTGCCGAGGGTGAGCGCCCGACCGGCTACATCGCGATTTTGGCTGAGCGCGCCGTTCCGGGCAAGCCAGCCGCTCCCATTACCGAGGTCGACACGGGCATTGCCGCGCAGACGATGATGCTCGCCGCCCGCAGCGCCACGCCCGAGGTGGCAGCCTGTATGTTCAAGGCCTTTACGCCCCGCGCGATCGATGCCATGGGGCTCGATAACGACAAATATGAGCTCAAGCTGATCATGGCGTTTGGCGTTCCGGCCGAGACTCAAGTTATCGATGCGATCGATTCCAACCCCGACGGCTCTATTAATTACTGGCGTGACGAGGCGCAGGTGCACCACGTACCCAAGCGCCCGCTTGCCGACGTACTGGTGTAGCTGAGCGTCACCGTGGTGTGATCCGGCGGTAAACCACCACAAAGGTACCTGTCCCCTTTGCGGTGGTGCGAGGGGAGGACGTGTGGCAGATTTGTATTTGGTGCGGCATGGGCAGACTGAGCTCAATGTGCAGAACATTTTGCAGGGTGGGCACGATTCGCCGCTTACGGCGCGCGGGCGCGAGCAGGCGCTGGCGACGCGCGCGGCGTTTGAGGCGCGTGGCGTGACCTTTGACCGTGTGTATTCCTCGCCGTTGGGCCGGGCGCGGCATACGGCTGAGCTAATTGCTGGTGAGGGCTGCTCGATAGAGCTGGTCGATGACCTGCGCGAGTGGCATTTGGGCTCGCTGGAGGGTACATCAAATCGCGAGATGCCGCCGCAGCCCTGGGGTGATTATCCGGTGGCCTTTGGTGGCGAGTCTGAAGGCGAGCTCCAGTCGCGCATGGTCGCGGCGCTGTCCCACATCATGGCCAGGCCGCAGCACGACTGTGTGCTGGCAGTCTCCCACGGCTCTTCCTGCCAGGAGTTTCTTGAGTATGTGACTGGCAGGGGAGAGCTACCCGACAACGGTGCCGTGCTTCATTTTGGCTATTGCGACGGTGCGTTTTCGCTCCTTGATTGGTAACGAACGAAAGGACCCCTATGAATAAAGATCTGTATCTGGTCCGTCATGGACAGACGATATTCAACCTTAAGCGTATCATTCAGGGGTGGAGTGACTCGCCGCTTACGCAGTTGGGTTGCGACCAGGCGGCGCGCGCCGGCATGTTTTTACGTGCGCGCGGCATTGAGCCCGATCATGCCTACACCTCCACGCTTCATCGCACCGAGCAGACTATCGCCAACCTGTGGCCGGGCTTGGCGTACGAGCGCCTGGACGGTCTGCGCGAGTGGTTCTTTGGCGACTTTGAGGCCGAGCGCGTGATGCTTATGCCCGAGCGCCCGTGGCGCGATTTCTATCGTCAGTTTGGCGGCGAGGGCCAGATGCAGGTGCGTGAGCGCATGGTGGCGACGCTGACCGAGCTTATGCGACGTCCGGACCACGAGTGCGTGCTCGCGGTGAGCCACGGCTCGGCTATCAAGGAGTTTTTGGACCACGTGCGGGGCGCGGCGGCAGACGAGCGCGAACGCGTGCCGGGCAACTGCTCGGTGCTGCACTTTGCGTTTGACGACGAATCCGACACGTTTGAGCTGATTGAGATTTTTACGCAGGAGGATTACGCACGCGAGCTGGGCCTTGAACCGCTTGTGGCTACTGCAGGTCCGCAGCGCGGATAACGCGAGCGTGGCGGCTCGGGTCGCCGGCATAACTTCTCGACGCAAAAGGGGCGGAGATGCATGTACCTGCTGCATCTCCGCCCCCTGTTTGTTGAGCTGCCGATTTTTGTGCTGCGCGGTCTGGTCTTGCTAGAACCGCGCGACTTGGTGCGTGAGCAGACCCGTCGGAACCTGCGGTGCGCCGCCGCTGACCTGCGCAGCGGGGAAGAGCGCGGCAACGGTAAAGTTGAACGGCTCCTTGCCGGTGTACGTTCCGGCGGAACGGGCCTCATCGGCCAGGAGCTGTGATACCCCGACTAGTGCGCCAGCGTAGGCAGGGTCGTCGGCCAGTACCGGCTCCGGCGCCTGGTCGAGCATGGCACGGATGGCGCCGACGGCGTCCTCGCGCTTAACCTCCCACACGCGGTGTGTAATGCCCGCAGGATCGGTGACGGCGTAGAGCGAGGCGCCCTCTTTGGCGGCGCCCAGGATGATATCCATGACGGGCGAGGCCTCGTAGGCGAGCGTTACGGGACGGGGCTGTACCTTGAGGTCGGCGAATGCGCGCGCAGCGGCGGCCGTATCGGCGGCAACCGCGTCGCCGCCCGCCAGCGCACCAACCGGGCAGATCGCCACAACGCCCGTCACGCGCCCCGGCTCCCCCGAGCATTCGTACACGTAATACGCCGCACCCGGGTCCTTGAGCATCAGGCCATCGGCAATGGCTCCGCGCAGAGCATCGTTGCCGCTCAGGATGCTGCCCATTGCGGGCAACGCCTCGAGCACGCGGTCCTGAGCCGGGCGGATGCAGGGAAACGGAAGTGCTTTCATGGGCGGTCCTAACGCACGAGTTGGTTTGTTCGCGGCTTATTATGCCCCAACTTGGCCATCCGCGCCCCAGAGCGTGTTGTCGGCGAGCGCGATGAGCACACTCTGGCAGCGAACGATGTCGGCGTGGGGCACATATTCGTTGGGCTTGTGGGCGAGTGCGAGCGAGCCTGGGCCATAGCTCATGCAGCTACGGTTACCCGTCTTGCCGGCAATGACGGCAGTGTCGGTGTAGCCGGTAAAGAAGCCGACGGTCGTGTCCGTGCCCGTTACATCGTCTGCTGCGCACTTGAGTGCAGCTAGAAGGGGAGAGACCGGATCGCGCTCGATAGCGGGGCGGTCGCCCGTCACGGCGTAGCTGCCGTGGCAACCGGGAACCGCGGCCTCGGCGGCGGCAATAGCATGCTCGACCATATTGATTGCGGCGGCCGTATCGGTCGGCGGGGTCAGACGCATGTCGACCCAGACTTTGGCGCGGTCGGGCACGACATAGGGGCGATATCCGCCCTCGATTTGGCCAAACGTGATGGTCGAAGGCCCCAGCTCATCGTGCGCGGGCAGCGCCACAAACGCGCGACGGAGCGAACACACGACCTCGGCCATGGCGGCGACGGCATCCGCGCCCTTCCACGGCTGGCTCGCATGCGCCGTTACGCCAGCCATTTCAATCTCGAACCACGTGCGCCCCTTGTGCGCCACCTGGATCTGTCCGTCGGTGGGCTCGGTGTCCAGCACCCATTCACGCGAGCCGACCCAGCCGGCATCGATGGCTGCCTCTGAGCCGCGCATAAAGTCCTCCTCGTCGACCGAGCAAATGAGTGAGAAGCCACGGCGGGGCAGCTCGCCTTCTGCCGCCACGCGCTCGAGCGTATGGACCAGTGCGGCAATGGCGCAGGCCAGGCCACCCTTCATATCGCAGGCACCGCGGCCATAGAGTTTATCGTTGCGCACGATCGCTCCGAGCGGCGGAATGTCCGCGTCCCAGCCATCGCCCAGCGTAACGGTATCCATATGGCAGATATAGACGAGCCGTGGCTCGTCGCTCAGTCCCGGCACGGTGACCATAAGGTTGCGGCGCCCGGGGAGTACTTCGTGCTCTGCAATCTGCACGGCATCGAGTACCGGATGGCTCAGCTGCGCTAACCGTTCCTCAACCAACGCTTTGATATAGCGTTCAATCTCGCCCTCATACGCACCTGGGTCGGAACTGTCGATCCGCACGAGCCCCTGCGTAAGCCGCCAAGCAAAATCTGTATCAACCATAGGCACCTCACAGATAGTTAGGTCAACATACAGATTGTATGCCAAGAAGCGGCTCGGTGCACTTAATGGAGCGCTCACAAAAACGGGGGCGCCTCTCGTGCGAAAGGCACCCCCGCGGGCATTCAATGTCAGTGACGGGCAGGCCACATGGGGAGCTGCCCGTCAGGTCAGTCGGCGCTACTTGATCACGCGCACGCGATACATCGACGGAATCTGCTTGAGCGCCTCGATGGTGCTGCTGTCCAGGTGCTCGTCGGTGTCGAACATGGTGTAGGCGTTCTCGCCAGCGGACTCGTTGGTCATACGCTGCACGTTGGCGTTGTCCTTGGCAAGAATGGCCGTGATCTGGCCGATCATGTTGGGCACGTTGGCGTGCAGGCAGGCGATGCGGCTTGCGGCGCGCGCCTTGCCCATGCTGCAGGTGGGGTAGTTGACGCTATGTGCGATGTTGCCGTTCTCCAGGTAATCCTTGAGCTCGCTGATGGCCATGTCTGCGCAGTTGGCTTCAGCCTCACCGGTGCCGGCGCCCGAATGCGTGGTGATAAACGTATTGGGCATCTTGACCGTCTTGGGCGTGGCGAAGTCGCAGCTAAACCAGCTGAGCTTGCCCTCGCGCAGGGCGGCGTCGACGGCGTCTTCGTCGATGATGGTCTCTCGCGCGTAGTTGATGAGCACGGCGTCGGGTGCCAGCAGATCGATCTGCTGGGTGCTGATCATACCGATGGTGTCGGCCTTGCTGGGTACGTGCACGGTGAGGTAGTCGCAGCCGCGGCACAGGTCCTCGAGCGTGCCTACGCGCTGCACTTCGCGGCTCAGCACCCATGCGTGCTCGACGGAAATGAACGGATCGTAGCCGTAGACGTCCATGCCCAGATCGACGCAGGCGTTGGCTACCTTGGAGCCCACGTTGCCCAGGCCGATGACGCCGATGCGCTTGCCCTTGAGCTCGCGGCCCACAAAGGCCTTCTTGGCCTTCTCGGCATCGACCTGGATCTCGGGATCGTCGGCGTTGTCGCGCACCCAGTTCATCGATTGCACCACGCCGCGGCTCGAGAGCACCAGCATGCCTAGGACGAGCTCCTTGACGGCGTTGCTGTTGGCGCCGGGGGAGTTAAAGACGACGACGCCCTTCTTGGCGTACTCCTCGACGGGGATGTTGTTGACGCCGGCGCCGCAGCGGGCGATGGCGCGGATGCCCTCGGGCAGCTCGTAGCCGTGCAGGTCGGTCGAGCGCATCAGGATGGCGTCGGCCTCTTCGGCGGTGCTCACAAATTCGTAGCCCTCGCCAAACTCGACTTTGCCGTCTTTAGTGATGTCGTCGATGGTCTTAATCTTACGCATGGAAAAACTCCTTAGCAGGTTTGTCTAAAACAAGTGGTTTGAAGTGGCTGGTCGGCCCGCGCGTTGCGGGCTAGTTAGATCGCGGGCTCAAACTATGCTGCGCTTCGAAGTCCTTCATGTACGAGGCCAGTGCCTGCACGTCTTCCATGGTTACGGCGTTGTAGACGCTGGCGCGCATACCGCCCACCAGGCGATGGCCCTTGACGTTTTGAATCTGGTGCCCGGCCGCGCCTGCGACAAAGGCCGCGTCGAGTTCGGCGTCGCCGGTGCGGAAGGTGACGTTGGCGATGGAGCGGCTGTCGGCCTGCGTAGTGCTATGGAACAGCTCGCTGTGCTCGAGCAGGTCATAGAGCAGATTGGCCTTGGCCCAGTTGCGCTCGGCCATGGCGGCAAGTCCGCCGGTTTTCTCAACCCAACGGAACACCTTGCCGCATACGTAGATACCAAAGGTGTTGGGCGTGTTGAGCATGGAGCCCTTGGCGGCCTGGGCCTTGAGGTCCATGTACTGCGGCGTTTGCGCAAAGGCGGAGCCATCTGCGATGAGGTCGTCGCGCACGATGACCACGGTCACGCCCGCGGCGCCGGCGTTTTTCTGCGCGCCGGCGTAAATGAGCCCGTAGCGCTCAACGTCGAGCGGCTGCGACAGAAAGCAGCTCGAGACATCGGCGACCAGCGGTACGTCGCCGCAGTTGGGCAGCTCGTGGTACATGGTGCCAAAGATGGTGTTGTTCTGGCAGATGTAGACGTAGTCGAGCCCGTTGCTTGCGGCCTCGGCGGCAATGCGCGCGTTGACGTCGGCCATGGTGGGTATGCGGTCGAAATTGGTGTCCTTGGAGCTCGCGAGCAGCACGGCCTCGCCGTACTTGGCGGCTTCTTTGTATGCCTTGTTGGCAAAGTTGCCGGTCACGATGTAGCCGGCGCGCCCGCGGCGCATGAGGTTCATGGGGATGCCCGCAAACTGCAGCGTGGCGCCGCCCTGCAAAAACAGGACACGGTAGTTGTCGGGGATGCTCAGCAGACGACGCAGGGTTGCCTCGGCGTCGTCGATGATCTGCTGGTACATGCTAGATCGATGGCTCATCTCGAGCACGGACATGCCGCAACCGCGGTAGTCCATCATCTCGTCGGCGATCTCGGCGAGCACGCTTGCGGGCAGCGCGGCCGGGCCAGCTGAGAAGTTGTGCACACGTGCCATCTTCTAGTTCCCCCTCGTAGTCGTTTGAACGTTCGGGATACTTTAGCACAGTGGAGCGCCAGGCGCGACCGAATCACGGTAAAACTCGACTACGCCGCTATGATTTACAGGATGGTTACATGGGGGAGGGGTGCTTTACTCCTCAGGCAAATCCAAATCTGCGAGCGAAGGCATGAGGTTCTCTAGGCGCTTGATCTCTTCGTCGCAAATTAGCTACCTCCTGGTCACTACGACGCCAGTGTGGCAATGACGGCTTCGTCGCCGGCGTATATTAGGGTGTTGCCATCGGGAATGATCGTCTGGCCTTCGCGTTTGAGCATCACCACAATAAACGGATGTTTGCCTTGCGGCACATCGCGCAGGCGCTGGCCGGCAAGGCGACCGTGGGGTGTCACGGTGACCTCGCGCAGCGTAACCTCGGCACGCTCTTCGAACGTTGGGGCTGCCATCACCAGTAGGTCGCCTTCTTCGATCACGGTATCGCCGTTGGGCAGCACCGGGTGCGCTCCGTCGCGCAGCACCAGGACGACGAGCATGTTCGTAACGCTGCCAATGTCAGCGAGCGAGCGGCCGGCAAACGGATGCCCGGTGCCCACCTTGAGCTTGACGAACGACATGCCGTCCTCGTCGCGGTAATCGTTAAAGGTGCGGCGCACATCGCCTTCCGCATCGATCATGTCGAGCTTCTTCGCCACCGCCGGCAGCAGCGAACCCTGCACCACAATGCTCGATACGGCAATCACAAACACCAGGTCAAATAGGTCGTGGCCACCGGGAACGCCGGCCACCACGGCAAAGAGGCTAAAGACGACCGATGCCGCACCGCGCAGGCCCGCCCAGCTTACGAGTGCCACCTGGCGAGGGCTTGTCTTAAAGGGCGCCAGCAGCATACCGACGGCGATTGGGCGGCTCACGAAGAGCATGAAGGCCATGAGCGCCAAGCCCGGCAGCAGCATTTGCGGCAGGCGGGCGGGCGTCACGAGCAGGCCGAGCAAAAAGAAGATGGTCATCTCGGCCATTTCGGTGAGGGTGTCAAAGAAGTGCGCCAGCTCGACCTTTCCGGTGATGTCGCTTGCACCCAGCACGATGCCGGCCAGGTACACGGCCAAAAAGCCGTTGCCGCCCAGGTAGCTCGGCAATGAATATGCGACGATGGCCACGGCGAACAAGAAGATGGTGTGTGCACCCTCTGCCGTTGCGTGCGCGCGCTCAATGAGGCGGCCCGATGCCCAGCCGATGGCAAGGCCCAGTCCCACACCCAGGATGATCTGCTTGGCCAGCAGCACGGGGATGTTGATGTCTCCGCCAGCCGCAAGAGTCGCGAGCACTGCGGTGAGCATGTAGGCGACGGGGTCGTTGGAGCCCGATTCGACCTCGAGCAGCGAGTCGGTGCCACCCCTCAGTGACAGGTTGTGCTCGCGCAGGACGCTAAAGACGCTCGCTGCGTCGGTGGATGCCACAACGGAGCCCAGCAGCAGGCCGCCAATCCAGTTGAAGCCCAGCACAAAGTACGCGAACACGCCGGTGATGCCGGCGGTGATGACGACGCCGAGCGTGCTTAGCAGCACTGCGGGCACGGCGACAGGTTTGGCGCGGTCGATGTTGGTGTTAAAGCCGCCGTAGAACATGATGAACAGCAGTGCCGTGCTGCAGACGGTTTCGGTGAGCGCGTAGTCGCTAAATTCGATGTGCGCCGGGCCGTTGATACCGAGCAGCATGCCAAGCGCGATAAAGATGAGCAGGGTGGGGAAGGGGAGCTTTTTGCCGACGGGTTTGATGGTCAGGCACAAAATGATGACGAGGCCAATAAAGAGAAGTATCTGGTTCATGGAAGGTGTCCGCTCCTGGGTGGTTGGCGTGGCACGGTCAGTTGTCTGCGGTTATTTGTACCCAAAGATGGTGGGTTTATGAGGCTGAGCCGTGGGCATGCGCATTTTCGACACGAGGCGGCGGTGCGGGCAGCGCTGGTCGGGACGTTGGCACCGGTGGCGTGGCATGAATGACGCGCGTGGGCGGGCGCTGGCGACCGTTGACGGGGTGCGGCTCTTTCCAGCTTTATTGCAACGGAGTACAATGGGTAACGTTTAAGTTCAACTTGAAGTTTTAGTCGTGGCATCTGGCTTCGGCCGCAATGCAGGGAAAGGCGTTCCATGGCGATCTATGTGACATCCGATGTTCACGGGCATGTGCGTGCGCTTGACGAGGCCCTGTCCAAGATCTCGCTGACGTCCGACGACACGCTGTACGTGCTGGGCGACATGATCGATCGCGGGCCCGATCCGGTCGGTGTTATTAAGCTCGTGCGCTCGCTGCCCAACGCCCGCGTGCTCAAGGGCAATCACGAGCAGATCATGCTCGATGCCATCATTGGCCAGGATCCGCTCGATGCCGAGACCTGGGATATCAACGGTGGCTGGACGACGCGCGAGCAGCTCAACGACATGGAATTTGAGGCATACGAGGAGCTCGTGCGATGGATGGCCGCGCTGCCGCTCTACGCGGTGGTCGAGACTGCCGAGCGGCCGTACCTGCTGGTGCACGCCGGCATTCAGACCGAGGCGGCGCGTGCGTTTTTGCTTGAGCATGGTGTCGATTGCGGCGACGGCAGGGGAGCGGTCGATGCCGATCGCGAGCTGCTGCAGCAAATGCTCGCCGTACAGTCGTCCGATGACTTGCTCTGGATTCGCCATGGCTATTGGGATGCCCCGACGGGGCTGCTTTCTGCCGAGGGCAAGGGTTCGGTCGTGGTGAGTGGCCACACGCCAACGGTGTCGCTCGGGCGTTATTGCGAGGTCGGTGGTCTTGCGGGGCTCGATGAGGAATCGGGACGCGGGCAGATCGTGCGCTTGGGCGGCGAGGACACTGCCGGTGTGCCCGATCGCATCGACATCGACTGCGCCGCCGCCACCGGCTCCGAGTTCGGCCGCGTGGGCATCCTGCGCCTGGACGACGGGGCGGAGTTCTACGCGAACATCAACCCGGGCGAATAATCGGTGCAAGTGGTAGCTAATTTGGGACGGGACTTTTTTGACTACTTTTGCCCTTCTGCCCGCTAATTGACTTCTCTCGGACGGGGATTAAATAAGGCTCTGTTAGACCAGGATTGACATTCCGCCCTGTCATCTTCTTGCGATTGC
>UQHW01000019.1 GCA_900540935.1 uncultured Collinsella sp.
AAAGAGAAGAGGCGGGGCATGCCCCGCCTCTTACACCACATCTCTGCGCGCTACCCACGGCCTATCCCAGCCATGGTAAATCGATAACAAAACGGGCTCCAGACCGCTGAATCGTGCCGCATATGGCACGTCCGCAGTCCGGAACCCGGTCCAAATTGAGTTATTGCGCTGTGTTAGGCCAAAACGTCCGACAAAATCTCGATCAGGCTGTCCACGTCAGCTTCCTCGCAGACAAGCGGCGGCAGGAAACGCAGCGTGTGGACACCAGTAGCGTTAATCACGGCGCCGGCGGCCAGCGCGCGGGCAACAATATCATGCGCATCGCCCGCAGCGTCATCCAAGTCGCAGCCGAGCATTAAGCCGCGACCGCGTACCTCGACCACATGCGGCAGCTTGGTGAGTTTTGCCTCCATATAAGCACCCACCTTGCCAGCATGCTCGGCAAAATCGCCGCGCACGAGCGCAGAGAGCGTCGCGGCGCACGCCGCGACAGCCAAGCAGCTACCGCCAAAGGTCGAGCCGTGGTCGCCCGGCTTAAACACGTCGGCAATCTCCTTCTTTGCCACCACGGCACCCATGGGAACGCCATCGGCAATCCCCTTGGCAAGGCTCATAATGTCGGGCTCCACGCCATAGATCTGGAATGCAAACGGCTTGCCGGAGCGGAAGATGCCACACTGGACCTCGTCGGCGATAAGAACGGCGCCCACTTCGTGTGCCAGGTCGCGCGCCTCAGCCATAAACTCCTCGGTCATGGGGTGCACGCCACTCTCACCCTGGATCGGCTCGAGCATCACGGCACAAATTTCGCTCCCCAGCTGCTTAAAGATCGAACGCAGTTCGTCGACATCGTTGGGCGTGCAGGCCACAAAACCGCCCGGCAGCGGACGGAAGCTATCCTGCAGCCAATCCTGCATGGTGGCGGCAATGGTCTCGAGCGTACGGCCGTGGAAGCCGCCGCGCATGCACACGATGGTGTTGCCACCGTTACCAGCACGCTTGGCGTACAGACGCGCGAGCTTCATCGAGCCCTCGTTGGCTTCGGCACCAGAATTGGCAAAGAACGCCTCCCATACCTGCTCGCCCGCCGTCGGAGCGCCGAGCGCAGCTGCCGTGGTCTCATCGCCGGCAGCAATGGCATCGGCAATCACGCGTGCACTGTCCACGTCGTCGTTAGCGAGCTTGGACAGCAGCGCCGCGACCTGTCCACGCTGCTCGATGTAGAAGTAGTTAGACACATGCAGAAGCTTTTTGGTCTGTGCCTCGAGCGCCGAGAGCACTGCAGGATTACCGTGGCCTAGGCTGCACACGCCGATGCCGGCAAGAAAGTCGAGGTACTCACGGCCATCGTCGCCGGTGAGCTTCATGCCGTGACCCTCGACAAACTCGACCGGAGAGCGGCCAAAGGTATGCATAACGTAATGGGATTCAAGCGATTGCTGAGCTGCAAGTGACATGGGATGCCTTTCGTTGGGCGCCAGACGGCGCGGGGCTATGGGTGCAGGAATGGGGCGGCTGCGGGTCAGCTAGACCGTCTGGAGCTTCTCGACCTCGTCGAGGTTCTCGGTCAGGCGCGCGGCAAACGTCGAAAGCGGGTGCGGATGCGTATCGAATTCGTAGGCCGTCTCGGTGGAGTGGATCACGGTACCGACGCCGGCATCGGTCAGCAGCTCCAGCAGCAGCGAGTGCGGCGTCGTGCCGTTGATGATGTGGGCTCGGAACACGCCAGCGGTAAGCGCATCGACGGCCGCACGCAGTTTAGGAATCATGCCCTTATCGACCTCTCCGCCATAGAGCATCTCGTTAACCTCATCGAGCGTCAGGTTGGAGATGAGCGAATCCTTGTCGCTAAAGTCCTTGTACAGACCGTCGACGTCGGTCAAGAAGATCGCCTTGTGCGCATGAAGTGCCGCCGCAACGGCACCGGCGGCGGTATCGGCGTTGATGTTGAAGAAGCCACCGTCCTCTCCTGCCGCGACCGTGGCGATAACGGGAATGTACTCGCTGTCGAGCAAACGCTCGATATAGTCGGTGTTGACGTGCGTGACCTTGCCTACGCGGCCGAGCTCTGGGTCGAGTGGCTCGGCGATAAGGGTACCGGCGTCGCTGCCGGACACGCCCACGGCCAGGTTGCCGTGGTGGTTGAGCGCCGCGACCAGCTCCTGATTGACCTTGCCACCCAGTACCTCGCGCACGATGTCCATGGTGGCAGGCGTAGTCACGCGCTGGCCGTTCTTAAACTCGACGGGGATGTCGTAGTGGCTGAGCGCCTCGTTGATGGCCTTGCCGCCACCGTGCACGATAACAGGGCGCATGCCGATAATCTTGAGCAGGACGATGTCGCTCATCACGTCACGACGCAGCTGCTCGTCGACCATGGCGGCACCGCCGTACTTGATAACGACCGTCTTACCGGTCAGGTTCTTAATCCACGGCAGCGCCTCGAACAGCAGCTGCGCGGTAACTTCGTTGGATTCGCTCGAGCGACAATCGCGTGCGAACTTCATAGTCTGCCTCGTCTTTCGTGTAGCTATCGCGCCGCACCTCGTTGCCCGCGATTGCAGCGGGGCGCGCGGCACATCGGGAGTCTAGGAACGGTAGTCGCCGTTAATGGAGATGTACTCGTGCGTGAGGTCGCAAGTCCACACGGTGGTCGCCGCGTCCCCTGCGCCCAGGTCTGCCGAGATCACAATCTCGGGCGCCTCAAAACGTCGCAGGGCTTCGTCCTCATCGAAGGGAACCGTCAGGCCATCGCGACAGACGGGCATACCCATCATATCGATGGACACATCTTCTTGGTTAAACTGCACACCGCACTTACCGAGCGCCATGGCAACGCGGCCCCAGTTGCAATCGTGGCCGGCAATGCAGGTCTTGACGAGCGGCGAGTTGGCGACGGCACGAGCGGCGATATCGGCCTCCTCGTCGTTCACGGCGCCGGTGACGTTAACCGTCACGAGCTTGGATGCGCCCTCGCCATCTGCGGCGATGTTGCGCGCCAAGCTCTCGCACACCTCATGCACGGCAAAGGCTAGCTCGTCGAAGGCGTCAGAGCCCCCGACAATAGGCTCGGCATTTGCGGCAGCGCCGGAAGCGAGCATGATGCAGGTGTCGTTGGTCGAGGTGTCGGAATCGACCGTTACCTTGTTGAAGGTCTGTTTGACGGTCGAGAGTAGCAGGGAGTGGAGCGCCTCCGGCTCGACGGGGGCATCGGTAGTGATGACCGCGATCATGGTTGCCATGTTGGGCATGATCATGCCCGAGCCCTTGCACATACCGCCCACCGTATAGGCATTGCCTGCGTGCCCCGCGGCCTCGCTGCGGTAACACACGGCATACTCCTTGGAGTGCGTGTCGGTCGTCATGATAGCGCGGGCGGCATCGGCGCCACCGTGGGCGGAGAGCGCCTCGTAGGCGGCAGGAACGGCAGTCTCAAACGTGTCAATCGGCAGAATCTGACCAATTACGCCCGTGGAGGCGACCAGAATCTGCTGGGGCTCGCAGCCGATGACCTGCGAGGCGATGTTGCAGGTCTCGCGCGCGCAGGCAAGACCGGTCTCGCCCGTGGCGGCGTTGGCGTTGCCAGAGTTGATAGAAACACCGGCGATGATGCCATAGCCCTTGTCGGCGCCGCCCAGGTTGGCACGACTCACCTGCACGGGTGCCGCACAAAAGCGGTTAGTCGTAAACACGCCGGCCCCGGGACAGGGTTTATCGGGCACGACGAGCGCGTAATCCAGACGCTCGGGATTCTTGCGGAATCCGGCATGGATGCCCGCCGCCTTAAAGCCGGCTGCCGCCGTTACGCCGCCCTCTACGGCACGAATCTTGATATCAAACTGCTCAGCATTCATCGTCTTTATGACTCCTTATGTCAAACAAAAAATGGGCATCGGTTGGTGCGCCATACCAGCCACAATCATGAGACCAGCTTAAGAGTGGCGCCCCACTCGATGCCCGACTACCAAATCTTCAACAATCGAATGTGCTACACCGGGCACGCCACTGTGGGCAAGCCTCGTCGCTCGCCAAAACCAAAGACGTTGTTGGCGCACTGGACCGCCTGGCCTGCTGCACCCTTGCACAGATTGTCGATGGCGCCCGTAGCCACCAGAACGCCCGCGCGCTTGTTGAGCGCGAGGCCGATCTGGGCGGCGTTGGTGCCGACGACCGAAGCCGTCTTGGGCTGCTGGCCGGCATCGAGTACGCGCACGAAGGTTCGACCGGCGTAGAACTGCTTGTAATGGTCGACGACGTCCTCAAGGGTCAAGGCATCGATAGCCTGCGGTGTAAGCGGCATCGTCACCGTAGAGAGCAGACCACGCTTGAGCGGTGCCAGGTGCGGGGTAAAGACGACGCGATCGGTTAGGCCCAAGATCTGCTCGATTTCGGGCGTGTGACGATGCTTGCCCACGCCATAGGCCTCCAGGTTTTCGTCCGCGCTGCAAAAATGCGTACGGGCGTTGCAGGACTTACCGGCACCCGTTACACCGCTGATGGCGTCAACGATCACGGGGCCGCTCTGGGCAACCCAGCCGGCGCGCACGGCAGGCGCGGCGGCAAGGCTCGTTGCGGTGGGATAGCAACCGGCGCAGGCGACCAGTACGGGCTTGCCATCGGCGTGGTCGGATGCAGCGGTCTCCAAATCCTGGCAGAACAGCTCGGGCAGACCAAAGGCGCGGCTCTTGAGTAGCTCGGGGCTCGTGTGCTCGGCGGCATACCAGGCCTCAAAGGTGGCCGGATCGCTCAGGCGATAGTCAGCCGAGAGGTCAATGCAGGAGACTCCCGCGGCAAGCAGGGCGGGCACCTGTGCCATGGCAGCCGTGTGCGGCACGGCCAAAAAGACCGCATCGCAGTTCTTGAGCTCGGGGGCATCGTGCGTCGTGAAGACAAGATCGCTCACGCCGGTGAAGCTCGGGTACACCGCAGACAACGGCTGGCCGGCATCGGCATTTGACGTAATGGCAGTAAGTTCAAACTCGGGATGATCGAGGACGAGGCGAATGAGCTCGGCGCCAGCATATCCAGCCGCACCTACGATTCCAACCTTTAGAGACATATCGGACTCCTTGTCTGCAGTTATGCACCAATGCGTATGCCGCAGCCGTCGTTATGAAGTGGGTTGAAACTTTAGCACCAAAAGATGCATATATACGCAAATCTTTTACATATTCATGCATTGAAACAGTCCCGACACATTCACTCGAAGGAATTGACAAATGAATACGGGCCCCATATTGCCCAGTGCACCTTACGGTGACGTTGCAATGTGGGGCCCGCTACATGCGAGAATTTGAATTGTCGAAGCTTGCTGAGAGACTCGTTTAGAGCTCGACCGGCACCCATTCGTCATGGTTGCAGATAAAGGCCTCGGGTTCCTCCACGCTAAAGAAGACGAGCGTGGGATCGCCTGCGCCCTCGTAGTGCTCGCCTAGGCGCTCCAGGTGCTTCCAGCCTGCCTCACGCATATCGGGAGCGGCCTGGTCGTCCAGACCCGCATGCCCGCGCAAGATGAGCCAGCCATGGCCCGGCCACCAACTCGTGACTTCAAAGCGTTGATTTTGCAGCAGCTCTTGCCACACGTCTTTGGTGCGCGCCGTTACAAACCACAGCTTGCCGTCCTGAATCTGCGCAAACGAAAACGGACGCACATGCGGCTGTCCGTCAACGCTCGTCGCCAAATACCATGCCGGCACCGACGTCAGATACTCCAACACCGTATTCAATCCGTCCATGTGTCCTCCTGGCACTAGTCTTTTTGGGTCGGGGCTGTTTTAGCTGCCCTAGGGTTAAAGCTCCAGGCGCTCCTCGCTGCCGTCGATATCACAGAAGCGGGCGGCGATATTGCGCACCGAGAAAAACGCAAGGCGACCGTCGTTGGCGTTCTCGTGGTCTTCGCCGATGCCCACCATGTGCTTAAAGCCGGCTTGGCGCACCCGGTCGCTCACGACCGCGTCGTCCTCGAGCGCGGCCTCGCCGGTCAGCACAATCCAACACTCCCCCGGTTTCCAACCCGAAACCTCAAACTTGGGGTTCGCGCTGAGCTCGGCCCACACGTCCTTATCGCGCGAGGTGCAAAACCACAGCTTGCCATCATCGACCATGGCAAACGAGAACGGCCTCACGCGCGGCTGATGTCCGTCCGTCACGTCGATCGTGGCGAGATACCACGCCGGAATACGCCTAAGATACGAACAGGCGCGCTCGAGCTGCGCCGTGCGGTCGTTGTCGGTCATAGGGACCCCTTTCCTGCGCTCGAATCGCGCCTAAACAAGTTTAAGATTGATGACGATGACGCAGATGAGCAGCAACGCCGTCACCACCGCCGCCAACGCATCGCCGCGGCCAAATGCAAGCGCATGCAGACGCGTGCGTCCCTGCTCGCCATGATAGCAACGGGCATCCATGGCGGCAGACAACGTCTCGGCATGACGGAACACACCCGTGAACAGCGGAATCGCCACACTGCCAAGCATACGAACGCCGCCGAGCGGGCCTCCCGTCACGCGCGCACCGCGGCTTGTCTGCGCATCGGCCGTCTGCTTCATCTCGGTGGCAAACTGCGGCATAAAGCGCAGCGCGATGCCCATGATCATGCCGAGCTCGTGCGCAGGAAGTCCCACACGCGCAAACGGCGCGAGCAGGCGCTCGAAGCCCGCGGTGAGGTCGAGCGTCGGTGTGGTGAGCGTGATAGCGCTCATACCGGCCATCATCAAGGTCAGGCGGCACGCCATAAAGGCAGCGGAATGCAGCGAGCCCTCGCTTATCTGCAAAAAGCCGAGCTGCCACAGGATGCGCCCGCTCTGGTCGGAAAACAGGTTGAGCACCGCGACCACCGCGACGATCGCCAGCAGCGGCGCCATCGATGACAGGACGCGACGAGCCGGCACCCGAGACACGGTATAGATCAGGACAACGAAGATTGCGACCGGGACCAGTCCGCGGAAGCTACTGACCGTGAGCGTCGTGATCAGAAACACAAAGCCCAAGAGCAACTTAGTTCGCGGGTCCAAGCGGTGAATTGCACTATCGCCGGGATAGTAGCTGCCAAACGAAAACGCCTCCATTAGCAGCCCTCCTCTCGCGCGATCGTCTTGGATTTAGCAATGTCCGCGACGTTAGAAGGACCGTCCGAGCGAACGATCAGCAGGTCCACCAACTCGTCTGCCAGCGACTCAACCGTATAGAGGCCGTCAAAGCGCAGCGGCACGCCTGCCTTCGCAAGCGCCAGCGCCATGCGCTGGGCAGCGGGAACACCCAAGCCGATTGATTTAAGCTCATCCGCATGCGCAAACACCTGAGCGGGCGTGCCCTCGGCAAACACCGCACCTTTGTTCATTACGACGATACGGTCGCAGCAATTGGCAAGGTCATCCATACTGTGTGAGACCATGACGACGGTCAGGCCATCGCGGTGAAGTCGATCGATGAGCCCCAGGAAATCACTGCGCGCCGCCGGATCGAGTCCCGCCATGGGCTCATCGAGCACCAGGACCTCGGGCTCCATGGCAAGCACGCCGGCAAACGCCACGCGCCGCTGCTGCCCGCCCGAGAGCTCAAAGGGGCTCTTATCGCCCACCGTGGCCAGGTCGAGGCCCACGCGCGCGAGCGATGACTCAACGCGGCGGGCAACCTCGGCCTGCGACAAGCCAAGGTTACGCGGACCAAATGCCACGTCCTGTGTCACGGTCTCGGCAAACAGCTGACGCTCGGGATATTGAAACACCACGCCGACCTTTGCCTTAACCGCGGCGGCGTCTTTCTTGCTTGATAGGTCGAGCCCCAGCGCATAAACAGAACCCTCCTGGGGACGAATCCGACCGTTGAGATGCTGAACCAGCGTCGATTTACCCGAACCGGTATGGCCCGCAAGGCCCAGGAACTCGCCACGACACACCGTTAGCGACACATCACGCAACGCCCAAGGGCTGCTAGGGTCGTTGCCCCAGAGGGTCTGCTTGTTCGATGCGCCCTCGGCGGCTGAACGCTTGTGCCAACGGCGACGCTCGCGGGCGCTCAGCGAATAGCTATACGAAAGGTGCGAAATCTCGATGACGGGCTCTGACGCGTTGTCCTCATTGTCTGCCGGAACAGCGCCGTCAGCGATTTCCGACTGGGATGCGGAAGACTGCCCCGCGGTGCCCGCCTCACTTCGCTCGGTATAGGCCTGCGCAACCTCGGCAACCATATCCGCCTCGCGCACCTGCGCGTGAACGGGCACGCCCTTCGCACGAAGCGCCCTGCCAAGACAGCACGATGCCGGCATATCCAGGTTCAGCCGCGCGAGTTCGTCCGCCTGCGTCAAGATTTCATCGGGCGTGCCCAACATGGCAACGCGCCCCGCCCGAAACACCGCGACTCGATCGGCCTCGGCGGCCTCTTCCATAAAGTGCGTAATCATCACGATGGTCATGCCGCGTTCGTGCAGCGCGTGACAGGCCTTCATAAGGCCCTTGCGCCCGCGCGGATCGAGCATCGAGGACGCCTCGTCCAAAATGAGCACGCGCGGCTCCATGGCGAGCACGCCGGCAAGCGCCACGCGCTGCTTTTGTCCGCCCGAGAGAGCGTGGGTCTCGTGGCGCTCAAAGCCCACCAGACCCACGGCCTTCAGCGCCTCGCGCACGCGCTGCGCGATCTGGGCCGATTCGACCCCTAAGTTCTCGGGACCAAACGCAACATCGTTCTCGACAAGCGTCGCCACAAGCTGGTCGTCGGGATTCTGGAACACCATGCCCGCAGTCGAGCGGATATCGTAGACCAGCTCGGGATCGGACGCGTCCATGCCGTTGACACACACCGTTCCCGCATCGGGCTGCAGCAGCGCGTTCAAATGCTTGGCAAACGTCGACTTGCCCGACCCATTGCCGCCGAGGATGCAGAAAAACTCCCCCTCCTCGATGTTCAGATCGATGCCATCGAGCGCCAGTGCAGCACCGTCATAGCTAAAGGAAACGCCCCGACACTCAATCATGCGCGACCTTTGACCTGGTCCTTCTTGGGCGTGATGAGATTAGAGACCGCCTTGTACACTGCAAGCGTCAATACCGAGTTAAGCACGGTCTTGATAAGGTTGAACGGCAGAACAGCAGAAAGCATGAGTGGCAAAATCACATCGGCCGAGCCATACCAGAACCAAACGCCGATGGTCAGGTTCGCAACCATAGAAAGCGCCGTAGCGGCAATAACGCCCAGCGCCAGGCCAATCACGGCACCCTTGTAGGTGTGCATCCTCTGATAGACGATAGCCGCAGGCAGAATATAGCCCAGCGTAGCCACCAGGTTCATAAGCGCGCCGACCCAGTCGCCCGTGGTAAGCGCATGGATAACGATCGCCATAGCGGCAACAGCGGTGCCGGCACCAGGGCCATACGCAAATCCACACACCATCGCCGGCACCAGCGACGGGTCATACGTCAAAAACGGCGCCGAGGGGAGGATGGGCAGCTGCACATACATAAACAGCGCTCCCAAGGCGCACATCAACGCCATGGTAACGAGCTGTTTGGTGCTCCACCTATTCGTGTTCTCAAAATGGATATGCTGCGACTGTTCAGACATAAGATCACCTGCCTCTTTCATCCGGACTCTAACCGTTGGTACTGGGATCTCACCAGTTCAGCCGGCATGCGAACCAACGCACACACGGGTCGCGGACTCATCGGCTCGGCCGCAGGCACCTCGCCCGCGCCACGGCGCCCCTGTGGCACCGCCCGATTTACCGCCAGTGGGGAATTCCACCCCGCCCTGAAACAGCAATTGCAAGTGTAGCACCAGCAGGCTTTCGCGCAAGTATGCCAAGGGTAATTTATGGCGGGGACCAGTTGCCGCAACAACCACATTCCCCACCCATCCCAAAGTAACGCGCCTTTCGCGGCAAAGCCGCGAAACAGCGACCGGGACACGTATCCCCCACAACCACGTCCTTCTCCGCCCGCCGACCCCAAGGCCGTAAACGCAGGGGATCCGGGGGCGTGACGGGGCTTCTCTCCGGAACATTTCCGCAGGACGCAAAGAGGCTCCGCAGCGCGAAGCGCGATGCGGAGCCTCTTTGCATGTCCGAGGACGTTCCGGAGAGAAGCCCCGTCACGCCCCCGGATTCCCGGTGGGAGTTCTAGACCTTGTCGGCCTTAGTACATACCGCCGCCCTGCTGACCAGCGGTGGCAGCAGCGATAGCGTCCTCAAGCTGAGTGTTCTTGGGCACATCGGAGACGGTGGCCTCGGTGATGAGAATCAGGCTGGCGACAGAAGCAGCGTTCTGCAGGGTGACGCGGCTGACCTTGACGGGGTCGAGGACGCCCATCTCGATCATGTCGCCCCACTCGCCGTTGGCAGAGTTGAGACCCTGGCCGGCGGGCAGCTCGGCAACCTTGTCGACCACGACAGCGCCCTCAAAGCCAGCGTTCTTGGCAATGGTAGCGACCGGAGCGGTCAGAGCCTTCTTGACGATGTCGACGCCGATCTTCTCCTCGGGGTCGTCGATCTCGACAGCATCGAGCGCAGGAGCAGCGTCCATGAAGGCGACGCCGCCGCCGGCGACGATGCCCTCCTCGACAGCAGCGCGGGTAGCCTGCAGGGCATCCTCGACGCGGTGCTTGATCTCCTTGAGCTCGGACTCGGTAGCAGCGCCGACCTTGATGACGGCAACGCCACCGGAGAGCTTGGCCAAGCGCTCCTGGAGCTTCTCGCGGTCGAAGTCAGAGGTGGTGTTCTCCATCTCGCCCTTGATCTGAGCGATGCGGGCGTCGATGGCCTCCTTGGAGCCAGCGCCGCCGACGACGACGGTGTTGTCCTTGGAGATGGTGACGGACTTAGCAGTACCGAGCATATCGGCGGTGATGTCAGCGACCTTCACGCCCAGCTCGTCCAGAGCGGCCTGGCCACCGGTGAGGACGGCGATGTCCTCGAGGATGCGCTTGCGGCGATCGCCGTAGCCCGGAGCCTTGACGGCGCAGACGTTGAGGGCGCCACGGATCTTGTTGAGGACCAGGGTCGGCAGAGCCTCGCCGTCGATGTCCTCAGCAATGATGAGCAGGCCACGGCCGGCGCGCTGGACAGCCTCGAGAACAGGCATGATGTCCTGAACGCTGGAGATCTTCTGGTCGGTGATGAGGATGTACGGATCCTTCATCACGGCCTCCATGCGGTCGTTGTCCGTGACGAAGTAAGCGGAGACATAGCCCTTGTCGAACTGCATGCCCTCGACGGTGTCGATGGTGATGTCAAACGTCTGGGAATCCTCGACGGTGATGACGCCGTCCTTACCCACAACCTCCATGGCCTCGGCGATCTTCTCGCCAACCTCGGGGTCACCGGCAGAGATGGTACCGACGGAAGCGATCTGCTCCTTGGTCTCGACCGGCTTGGCCTGCTTCTTCATCTCGGCGACAGCGGCGTTTACAGCCTTGTCGATGCCGCGACGGATGGCCAGCGGGTTGGCGCCGGCGGCGACGTTGCGCAGACCGTCGTTGACGATAGCCTGAGCGAGCAGGGTTGCGGTGGTGGTGCCGTCACCCACGGTGTCGTTGGTCTTGGTGGCGACCTCCTTCACCAGCTGAGCGCCCATGTTCTCGATGTTGTCCTCGAGCTCGATCTCCTTAGCGACGGAAACGCCGTCGTTGGTGATGGTCGGGGCACCGAACGTGCGCTGCAGAGCGACGTAACGGCCCTTGGGGCCCATGGTGACGGTAACGGCGTCGGCCAGAGTGTTGACGCCCTTGGCGAGCTTAGCGCGGGCATCGGTGTTGAACGTAATGTTCTTTGCCATGGTGAGTAATCCTCCAAAAGAAATGTGACTCGCGTCGCCGCTTCCGAGTCTTATACGGCGGACGCGTTCAAAGACGAATCAGAGATTCTGACGAGACTAGGCCTCGACGACGGCGTAGATGTCGTCGGCGCGCATCAGCAGATACTTCTCGCCGTCGACCTTGACCTCGTTGCCACCGAACTTACCGTAGATGACAACGTCGCCGACCTGAACGTCCATGGGGATGCGCTCGCCCTTGTCGTTGACCTTACCGGCGCCAACGGCAACGATGGTGCCGCGCTGCGGCTTCTCCTGAGCGTTGCTGGCGATGTACAGACCAGAAGCGGTCTTCTGCTCGGCCTCGTCGGGCTTGACCAGGACGCGATCTGCAAGCGGCTTCAAAGACGACATGCTTGTTTCCTCCTTTGTGGGCCGCGCGGTCATGCCGCGCGGGTTAACCCTTTTTGTTTGCGTACGCGTTGAATGGTACCCACGAATGGCGGGTTATACAACACGGAGTCAAAAAATCTTATTTTTTGGCACTTAGATTTTCTGAATGCCGGGGGATAACTTGTGCGCAGCTCCCGTGTGGCGCCGGAGGGGCGGGATATAAGGTTTCCTGCTCGGGCAGTCCTGCTCGCACGAAGGCCACATTAAGTGGCCTTCGGCTCGTGCGGAACTCGCGATAAACCTTATATCCCGCCCCTCCGGCGCCACACGGGAGCTGAGTCAACGTTATCGGGCCCGGCATTCAGAAAAGTCTGTGCAGCAAAATGGCGATGCGGATGGCGACATGGGCATGGTTTTCGCCGCGCGCACGGGTCCCCCGGGGAGCACCGTGCATTTTTGGGAGTATTCAGCAGGCCAGAACGGCTGCATACGCGCCGGACACCCCTTATTGGCCCCAAAGACGCCTTCGACCGGCGATTTGGGTCGGCAGACAGACTTCGTCGAGACGAATAAACATGTCTCGCGTCGCACCGGACCCCAAAATGACGTTGATCTCCGCAATGTTAGCCAACTGCAGCGGCACCGGCGGAACTTGCGTTGCTGAATACTCCGTTTTTTGCACGGCCCAGGCGGGGGTACATAAGGACCAGAAAGAACATCCCATCCTATTTTTGCAATCTGCAATGGAAAGTATGCAAAACACCAAGAGACGGCATTACTGATGTCCAAATTGAGTGCACGGAGCAGCTGCGCCTCCGCCCCGCGCCCAAATCAAGCAGAGCGGGAACGCTCCTAACGGACCCGATCGGCAAACAAACGCGGCCCGAGCGCCATCCCAAAATAGGCTGCCCGAGCCGCGTTTAACGGTACGGCATGAATATTAGCGCTCGTAGATTAAGTTGCCTGCCAGGTAGGTGGCTTGAACCTTGGTAGCCTGGAGCTCTTGGGGGTCGATGGTGAGCGGGTTTTGGTCCAGGACTACCAGGTCGGCGTATTTGCCGGGCTCTAGGCTGCCGAGGTTTTGCTCGTCGCCCGCTGCGTACGCGCTACCAAGCGTGTAGTTGCGCAGGGCAGTTGCCGCGTCGATACGCTCGCTGGGGAGCCAGCCGCCCTCGGGCCAGTGACTGCGGGGGTCCTGGCGCGTGATGGCCGTGTAGAGCACGTTCATGCTGGTAACAGCTGTTATGGGGCTATCGGTGCCGAAGGCTTGGCGAATGCCGCGCTGCTTATAGGTCGCAAACGGCCACATGATGCGGCTGCGCTCCAGGCCCAGATCGCGCTCGGGGCCGCCCGGGTCGAGTGTAATGTGACAGGGCTGGCTCGAGGCAACGACGTTAAGCTTGCGTAGACGATCGAGGTCCTCGGGCAAGAGGTTCTCCAGATGCTCAAGCGTGTTATGACCGTGCTGGGGCAGGCCGTACAGTTCGGCGGCCTCCTCAAAGATATCCAGCGCGGCATGAATCGCACCGTCACCGATGACGTGGATGCGAACGGTGTGCCCGCGCTCCGCAGCAGCCAGAACCAGCTTGCGCATGCGCTCGACGGGAACCGTCAGGCGACCTTGATCGCCCGGGAAGCGCGGGTTGGTATAGGGCTCGGTGAGATAGGCCGTGTGTTCGCTCGAGACGCCGTCGAAGAACTGCTTAAAACCAGGCGCCGAGAGCAGCGCGTTGTTTGCGTAGCGGGTCTGGAGTTCTTCCAAGCGCGATTGGTCATCCAGCAGCGTGGGGAACAGGTGGGCGCGAATGCCCAGCTTGCCGGCGGCCTGCAGCCTCTCGTAGACATCGTCGCGAATAAAGTCGCAGCCCGGCATGGGCATGAGCGACATATCGCAGATTGAGGTGATGCCTTGCTCGGCCATACGCTTCATCTGGTCGCCGTAAGCGCTCGCGATGCGGTCCTCGCCCAGCCATTCCAGGCAGCGCGGCAGCAGCTGCATAGCAGCTGCCTCGTGGGCAATACCCGTAAGCTCACCGTTTGAGTCTTTGTCGTAACTGCCACCCGCCGGAGGCTCGCTGTCGCGCGTCACGCCGAGCGCCTCGAGCGCGCGGCTGTTGAGCCACAGCGTATGCCCATCGCCCGAATACATAACACAGGGGCGACCGGGGAAGGCGGCGTCGAGGGAGGCCTTGGTAGGATGCTCGGGCGGATCCCAGCGGTAATCGCGCCAGCCCTGGGTCACGACCCAGGCGTCGTCGGGCAGGCCCTGGGAAAACTCGAGCGCATGCTGCACTAGCGCAGCCTCGGACGTGCCCATATCCATGAGCATGTACGGCGAGGAACCGACCGAGGTATGGAAGAAGTGCAGATGAGCGTCATGAAAGCCGGGGCAGACAAACTGCTCGCCGTAGTCGATAACCGACGTGGCGGCAGGCGCGGCGGCAATCACGTCATCGGGCGCACCGACTGCGACGATATGGTCGCCTGCGATGGCAATCGCCAGCTCGCGGGCGGTATCGATGCCGTCTTGCGCGGTAAAGACGTTCTTGGAGCGGATAATCCGATCGATATGTTGCATGGGCATCCCCATCTCTGGCAGGAAATTCAACACCCCCGAGTGTACTCCCCCGCCCTTGCAACAAAACCCCAAGCGGCAAACGGCAACTTTACCAGCCCTAGCGGCAGGTGGCATACTGGAGAGAGCCTGTACGATTTTGCGATCAACCCAGCAAGGAGCAAATCGACCATGACGAAGACCAAGGCACAGCAGATTATGGCGGCGACCGAGGCTCGCGCGGCTGACGACGTCACCGCAGCCATCAAAGATATCGCTACCGAGTTTGAACCCTATATCATCAAGCAGCGCCGGCACTTCCATAAGCACCCGGAGCTGAGCCTCGCCGAGGAGCGCACGACCTCCGACATCGCCAACCAGCTCGATGCCATGAATATCCCCTACGAGCGTCCCCTTAAGACGGGCCTTGTGGCGACCCTTCGCGGCACCGCGCCCGACGCCTATCGCGAGGACGGCACGCCACGCCGCCGCATCCTGCTGCGCGCCGACATCGACGCCCTGCCCGTCACCGAGCAGACCGGCGAGGAGTTCGCCAGCGTCAACGAGGGCTGCATGCACGCCTGCGGCCACGACTGCCATATCGCCATGATGCTCGGCACGCTGCAAATCCTGCGCCATATGACCGACGACATCCACGGCGAAGTCCGCATCGTCTTCCAGCCCAGCGAGGAAAACGGCCAAGGCGCCAAGCTCATGATCGGCACGGGCGTGCTCGACGGCGTCGATGGCGCCTACGCCGCGCACATCTGGAGTGAGGTCGACGCCGGCACCGTGAGCTGCGAGCCCGGTCCGCGCATGGCCAATACCGACTGGTTCCGCATCGACGTCCGCGGCACCTCGTGCCATGGCGCCATGCCCCAGCGCGGCCACGACGCCGTCATGGTTGCCGCCGAGATCGTTAACGCCCTGCAGACCATCGTCTCGCGCGAAATCAGCCCCTACGAGCCGGCCGTCATCACCGTCGGCGAGCTGCACGGCGGCACCGCGCGCAACGTTATCGCCGGCACGGCCTACCTCGCCGGCACGGTGCGCACCTACGGAGATTCGACCCACGAGGAAATGCCGGAGCTTATGCGCCGCATCGTGGAGCACACCGCAGCAGCGCTAGGCGCCGAGGCCGAACTCACCGACTACACCATCGCCAACTACAAGGTCGAAAACGATGCCGCCTCGAGCGAGCGCTGCCGCCAAGCTGTGCTCAAGTGCCTGGGCCCCGCAGGCGAGGGCCATTACCGCGGCACGCTTTCGGGCGAGGACTTCTCGGAGTATCTGCGCCGCGTACCGGGCGTGCTCGCCTTTGTTGGCACGCGCAACCCCCAGATCGGCGCCACCTATGCCCAGCACTCCTGCTTCTATAAGATCGACGAGAGCGTGCTCGCCAAGGGCTCCATGGTAGCCGCTCAGTATGCCATCGACTTTTTGGCCGAGCCCACGCAAGAAGAGCTCGACGGCCCCACGATCGCCGCGGTTGCCGAGACCAATCCCGACCTGGCAGCCAAGCTGCGCTCTGCCAAGGCAACGGCCGCCGAGGCCCGCGACGCCGTGCACGACGCCCGCACCGCCCGCCATGCCGCCATCAAGGGCATCCACGATGCGCGGGCTGCCGCTCGCCACGAGGAGAAGCATGGCGAGTAGCCGTCACGCCCACCCATAACAACCTGGCTAGAGCAAAGCGAGGGCGAACGTTATCTCAACGTTCGCCCCCGCTTATATGTCGACCGTTTTTCTAGCGCGTCCTCCGTCACGACAGGTAAGAGCGAAGGATGGTGAGCCAGCGTGGGGTTTCGAGGTGGATGATATCGGTGGGAACTCCGGCGGGAGCGTGGCCACCAAAGAGCAGGCCCGCGTCTGCCGGGTTGATAAGGCGCACGATCCATACGGCAACGACCAGCACGCACAGAACAATAACCGCAATGTCGATGCCGCGCTTTAGCTTGCTCGACGTCACCTCCTCGCGCACGAACGCGAGCACAAACGCAATCGGCACCACCCAAAACAGCGGATGGTAGGCAAAGGCCGCCGCAAAATCGAGGCGCAGTGCTGCCAGCCAGGCCCTCGTCATGCCACATCCCGGACAGGGAATGCCCGTCATCAGGCGAAACACGCAGCCGATATCGAGCAGGTAGAGTGCGAGCCAGGCGACAAAGAGCGCGCCGATGCAAGAAAGGGCGCGGCGAATGAGTTCCGCCGCGCCCTTATGTCCCTGGGAGCTGTTCACGCCGCTCTTATCGTTAGGCACGAGCGCCAAGACGGACGTTATAAGCCGTTGCCATGGCATTGGTATTCTTGATGATGATGTTCATGGCAAAGATGAGGCCAAGGCCGCACAGCAGCGCGCCGACGATCTGCCACATAAGAACGGTGGTACCGTTCTCCTGGAACATCAGGCCATAGCGAGGAGCATTAGCCTGCAGGCGGTTGCCGATCTTGTAGTACCAGTAGAGTGCGTAGAAGCCGCAGGTCACGAACGACAGCAGGATGAATGCAGCCAGACCCGGTGTGGAATCGCCGTCGTCCTGGCACATGACATTGATGTCGCGCGCGAGGCAATAGAGGAAGTAATACGAATAGATGCCGCAGGTCACGATGGAAAGCAGGAGCCAGCCGATCACGCCACGGTCGGTCTTAATCGGAGCATAGCCCATCGGGGCGGGTGCAGGCTGCTGAGCATACTGCTGCTGACCGGTGTACTGCTGCTGGCCGGTGTACTGCGGCTGAGGCTGAGGCTGAACTGCCTGAACCGGAGTGGGCTGAATCTGCGTGGGCTGCGGAGCAGGCTGGGGCTGAGATGCAGGCTGCGGCGCGGGCTGCGGAGCAGGAGCAGCGGGAGCGGCACCGACGGCAGAACCGCAGACGGGGCAGAATTTGGCATCATCCGAAATGGGAGAACCACAAGTGGGACAGAACATAAGCCTCTCCTTTTCCTAAGGCGTTGCACGCCTTCAAACCTTACACGACTATGTTCTCAACAATAGCCGCGACGTTGTTGCGCAACATTGATCAATTTCCGAGAAATATTGCTGCAACCGTTTTCCCGGGCATTTTCTTGCTTTCGCAGTAGAAAAAGGCACCCCGGGCTCAGTTGCCCAGGGCGCCTCGACCGACTATTCGGTTTGATTGTTTTCGGCAGCAGGATTATCGCCCGGCTCATCCGCCGGCGTGGCAACGGCATTCCAATCGGGCTCCGCAGGCGTCGCCTCGGGTGCCGGGGCAGGTGCCGGAGCAGGTGTAGGCGCGGGTGCCGGGGCAGGGGCAGGCGCAGGGGCAGGCGCAGGGGCAGCACCAGTGGCGGCCGTGGGATTGAACCCCGCAGGAGCAGGCTTCTTCTCACCCGGGAGCACGAACGTCAGGACATCGTCGGTATCCTCATCGGCCCACTCGCTGGCATGGCGCGCGGCCCAGTAGCCAACGGCACGATATTTGAGCATCGTGCCAAACACATTCAGGAACACGGTGACAAAGGCAACGATCATCAGGAACAGGATGAGCGTAATGCCGCCACCCTCGATGATAGCCTCAAGACCCGAAGGACGAGAATAGTAGCCGTAGTAGCCATAGCTGCTAATGCCCAGCGCGGCAACAAAGCCAAAGATGGCGGTGAAAATCCAGGTGATGGTATTGGAAACAATGCCCGTCAAAAACTCGGGGAGAATCGAGGCGCAGAACAGCTTGCCCAGGTTGGCCTTATAGGACTTCCAGACCTTCTCGAGCGAAAACGCGCTTTCCACGCGGCCGGCGACTGCAAAGTGCATCACGGCAGCGTCACCAAACATCTTAAAGAAAATGCCCAACACCGCCGATACGATCATGGCAAAGACAAGCAGACCCATCGACCCGATGAGTGCGCCCTCGAGGCCGCTCGAACCGAAGTAATAGTACGAACCAACGGCACCGATCACAGCGCTCTCAAGCACCGAGAACACCACGCCAATCACCGGAATAATGGCCACGAACCCGAGCACGTTCGTAATGACAGACGAGAAGATGCCCAGCCCAAAGGAGGTCGAGCGCAGCAGCGGACGCTCCATGCCGTTATCGTCCTTGAGCGACAGGTCGCGACCCCACTCGATAGCAAAGCCAGCGCCGCACACGCTTGCCACGTAAGCGAGCAAAAAGCCAATGGCCGCCGCGATGCCACCGATAACGGGGATAAACAGCACCAGCACCGACACGACGCAGATCAGCGCCGGCAAAAAGGCAATCTGGCATACGCGAACCAGGGCGCCGGGAACCTTAATCATGTCGTTGAAGGCCTGAGCCATGCAGCCCTTGGGCACGTTCATAGCCGGCTGGGGCGCAACGAACGGCTGCGGCTGGGGCTGGGCAAACGGCTGACCCTGCGGCTGAGGTTGAGCTTGCGGAGCGGGGCCGGTGGCCTTGGCCTCGGTATTAGGGGCACCGCACACGCCACAGAACTTGTCGTTATCGCCCATGGGGGCGCCACACTGCGAACAGAACATCGAAATCATCCCTTCGTATCTAGAGCGAATCACCTGGATCGCAAACGATGTCTTTGGCAACATTATCGCCCAATGTGGGGACAAATACCCCAAGATGACCGATTTGCAACGTAGGCGGCTTTATTCAATGATTCGAAGGGTATATCCGCGCTAGTTCGTGCCGCGGAAGCCCTTGCCCACGATCTCGGAGCTGTCAACGATCGTGATAAACGCATCCGGATCAATATCGCGGGTATAGCGGCGCAGCTGCACTGCCTCGCGACGGCTCAGCACGCTCATGATCACCGTGACGCACTTGCCCGAGAAGGCGCCGTAGCCACGGCTGATCGTTGCCGTGCGGTTGAGATGCTTGACGATAAACTCCTCGACTTTGCGCGGTTCGGCGCAAATAATCGTACAGACCTTGCGCAGGTGGATGCTCTCGATGGCCTTATCGACGACGAGCGTCTTGGCAAACAGACCAAGCACACAGTACAGGCCGACGCGCGGGCCATACAGGAAAGCCGCGATGGTCACGATGCCGATATCGACCAGCAACAGGGCACGGCCGATCTCAAGCGTCGTGCGACGCTTGAGGATCATGGCAAGGATGTCGGTGCCGCCCGTCGAGGCGCCAATGTCAAAGACAATGGCACTGCCCAGCGCCGGCAAGATGACGGCAAAACACAGGTCGAGCCACATATCGCCCGTCATCGAAACATCCGTCGGAATGAAGAGCTCAAACAGCGAGACGTAGGCCGAAAGCGCAAACGAGGCAAAGACGCTCCAAAGGATTGCCTTGCGCTCCAAAAAGATAAAACCCAGGATGACCAGGACCGCGTTGATAATCCACATAAATACGCCGACGGGCAGAGTCGGGAACAGCGTGGAAAGAATGACCGACACGCCCGAGGTGCCGCCGAAGGCAAAGTGATTGGGCGTTTTGAAAGCCACGATGGCAAAGGCCGTGAGGACCAGGCCCAGATTGAGCTCGGCAAAAAAGCGCGGAAAGCCTGGCTCCTGACTGCGCTTGCGGCCGGCGCGCTCGCCACGTTCGATATCCTCGCGACCGACGACGCGCTCCATCGGCACCACCGGAGGACGATGCACCTCCTCGGCGGCACGCGACGCCGCCTCTGCCGCAGCGGCTTCAATCGCCCATGCCTTGCTTTCGGTCTCGTGTTCGTCGGCCATTACGGCAACCCCTCGTTAACAATTTGGAAACAATGCGCCCATTAGGGTAACGCGGAACGCGAAGATTGCAACCCTTAGTTAGACGAGCGGTATGACTAGATCGAGGCTATATAGAAAACGGTCGACCGCGCTTTTGCTTGCGCTGTCGGCCGTTTGACGTTTTCGCAGATAAAACCTGCCAAAACAAACATCCCTTTTTGGAAGGTTATTCGTGCTGGCTGGTGCGGTGCTCGTACTCCTCGGGGGTGATGACATCCTCGATGCGCAGGTTGACGCCCGCCACCTCAAGGCCGGTCATCGCGGCAAGGCGCTCGGTGACACGTGCCTTAACATCGTCGAAGATCGCGGGCGCATAGGCGCCGTACTCGATGATGACGGAGATGTTGACGACCACGCGATTGTCATCGGTGACCTCGACCGTCACGCCCTTGGTCAGATTCTCGGCACCAAACTGCTCCTGCACAAAGTGCATGAGGTTACCCTTCATGCCCAGAACGTGCGGAACCTCGCGGGTGGCCATGGCAACGATCTTCTCGATCACGCCGTTGGAATAGGTCAGCGAGTCCTCGGACTCGTCCGTTTCCTCGTCGTCCTCGTCCGCATCGGACTCTGCCTCTGTCTCGGCGAGGGACTGACCTTCGAATTCTACATCCTCCGCCTCGGCGGCGACGGCCTCATTCGCCTCGAGCTCGGTATCGGCTACATCGACCTTCGTGTTAAAAGCCATGGTTCCTCCTTATGCCTGCCGCGGATGCGACAGTCGAATTCATATTAGCGGCCGCTAAACAGACGGCCGAAGAAGTTGACGATACCGTTCTCGCCGTCGCGAATCTGGCCGATTACGGCGCCGATCAGCACAAAGAATGCGATGACGAGCGTGTCCCACAGGCCCAACGTAAGTACCAGCACGGCGAGGATAAAGCCTGCCAAGGCGCCGAGCGTAGTGTTGGGGTGGCGCACGGCGTAGCTCCAGATAGCAGCGCCCGTACCTTTGATGAGACCCATGGCCTCGTCAAAGTCGTTGGCGGCGCTGTCGTGCTGCTCGCCGGCCTCGGGCTTGGTGTCGGCGGACTCGCCTGCCGGCGTAGCGTTCTGGTCGATCGTCAAGCGCGGCGTACGGGCGGTCTTGTCTTGGTTGGTATCACTCACCGGAAACCTCCACGGTCTGGACGGTAGTCTTGGACGGCAAAAAACGGACGCGCGCGGTCGTGCCCGGCGTGCCGAGCATGGTGTCGCAGGCCTCCTCGATGCGTTGCTGCATCGCGATAGCTTGAGAGGCCACGTCCCGGTCGTCGAGTGCGATGGCCTCGACCTTAAAACGAACGCGCGACTCGTCGGAGCCTTGAACGCGCGCCTCGATATGCTCAACCATCACGCGATCATCGCACTCCGCCGCGGCACGGGCGCACGAGGAAAGCGCTGCGAGCGTGACCTCGATATTGCGCTCCCCTGCCGGATGCACGCAGGACGGCTCGCGACGCGCGAACATCAGGCGGAAAAAACCGATGAGCACGCCAAGCGCCACGATAGCGGCGCACACCGTAACGACGACGCGAGGCATGGTGTCACGCAACAGCAGCATAAAGCGATACGTATACGGTCCCCAGAACTGGCAGACAAGCGTACCCAGCGCCACGATGGCGGCGGCAAGATACACGATCGCTAGGGCTCGTTTGAGTACGCGCACGCGCGCTCCCTTCAGGTTTCGGTCCACAGAATGCAAAACGATTCGCATCATTATAAAAGAGCCGGGTCCGGTGCCATACGCACGCGGATCCGGCTCATCTATTCCACGAGGCTTGCATGCTCGCTTCATTATGCCCAGATATGCACGGCTTAACCCGTGTGGGCGCTACTCCTCCTCGAGGGCAGCGATGACCTCGTCGGTCATGTCCATGGTGCTGTAAACATCCTGGACGTCGTCGAGCTCCTCAAGACGGTCGATGAGGCGCTGGACCTTCTTGGCGTCGGTACCGGAGATCTCGGTCGGGGTAGTCGGGACCATGGTGGTCTCGGAGCCCTTGACCTGGACGCCCTGCTCCTCGAGCGCCTTGGAGACAGCCATGACGTCGTTAGCAGCGGTCCAGACGATCCACTCCTCGCCGGCGTCCTCGTAGTCCTCGCCACCGGCCTCGGCGATGGCCATCATGAACTCATCCTCGTCACCGGCAGCACCGTTGGCGATCATGGTCTCCTTCTTGGCGTTCTCGTCCAGGATCTCCTTGGCGACGACGATCTGGCCCTTGCGCTCAAACTGGAAGGCGACGGAGCCGGAGGTGCCCAGGTTGCCACCAGCGTGGGAGAAGGCGGAACGGACATCGGCGGCGGTGCGGTTGCGGTTATCGGTCAGGCAGTCGACGTAGACGGCGACACCGGCGGGACCGTAGCCCTCGTACACGATGTTCTCGTAGACGGCGGCGTCGGCACCCGAACCGAAGGCCTTGTCGATAGCGGACTTGATCTTGTCCTTGGGCATGGACTGAGCCTTGGCCTTGGCAACGGCAGCGGCGAGGCTGGCGTTGTTCTCGGGCAGCGGGTCACCGCCGAGACGGGCAGCAACGGTGATGTTGCGGCTCAGCTTGGAGAAGAGGGCGGAACGCTTGGCGTCCTGCGCGCCCTTACGATGCTTGGTTGTGGCCCACTTAGAGTGTCCGGACATACGTGTCTCCTATCGGTTTCGACCTAAAGCCCAGCGCAGATGCTCGGGCAATATAAACAAACGTCGTTATGATATACCTACTGGCCTGTGAGATAAACCCCAAAATGAAGGCGTCGTGATGATGCCACCCTTTGGTGCAAAGCAACCTGACCCCAATGCACCAAATTAGGACCGGAGGAGGTCACTGCGGGTGATGGTGGCGCCGATGGCAAAGGGCATGCAGGCGATGACCGGATACAGGTAGCGCATGTAGGTCGAGCCATTGCAGGGACCGATCAGGCACACGGCGAGCACGCCCAGCAGCGGCACCCAAATGGCCAGCCCGCGCCACGAATGACGACGTAGCAGATAGACCACCACGGTGATCATGATCCACACATAGGTGGCCGAGCTCATGGTGAGCGAGATAAACGGGATGCGTTGTACTGCCACGCGATACAGGTTGATCAGGTGGTCGCACCAGCGCACGACCTTGCTATCGACCGGATGGAAGTCAAAGTACTTGAGGTTATCGGGCTTCGCCATAATCTCGGCACTGCGCGCCGTGCTGTAGACCCACGCATCGCGGGCACTCGGATAAAAGTAGCCGTAGTAGTTATTGATGAGCGCCGAGATATAGCACTCGGGATCCTTTTTGAACATCTGAGCCCACACCTCAAAATAGGCCTTGATGTCCTCCTGCGAGGCATACTCGTTAAAGCAATTTTTGACGGCGTCCGACTTATCCGGGTTGTAACGGCGGCCCAGGTTCTCGTACTTGAGCACGCGGTCGATCACGGCACGCTCATCGTCGGTCACCAAGCCGTCGCAAGGAGCCTCCACGATGGTGCCGTCCTCCTTAACCGTAGGGTTGACGCCCGAGTTGAGGCCGTCGTGCTTTTGGACGAAACGAGCCGTCTGCTGGAACGGAATCGAGAGGATTTCGCGCTTGGAACCAGGCGTGATGTCGTGCGCCGGCATAAAGACCTTGGTGAAGTACATATTGGAGGCAAGGCAGAGTGCAAGCACCGCAAGAACTCCCACCCAGCGGAAACGCGGGATGGCGCCCGAAGGCGCAGCACCAGTCTGCCTGGCTGCACGATGAGCCACATGCGCGTCCCATGCGCAAAACGCCGCCGCGATTACGCATGCCGCCAGGGGAAACACCAGGCCGCCGTTACGCAGAAACGTGGAACCCATGGCGCCCAGAGCGAGCAGCAGCCAGTCATGGCGCGCAAAGAGCACGGGCCTCTGTTCGCCCGCACGCTCGGCATTGGCATCGCGACGGGGCAGGCCGCAGGCCACGAGCTTCACGGTCTGCACCAACAGCACCAAAAACGCGTCGGCAAACAGCACATCTTTGGTAAGCAGCGCCGCGTAGTTGGAGAACATCGGCATAAACACAAAGAACAGCAAGATCACGCCGCGGACCGGCAGGCTCACGCCCAGCTTGCGCAGCGACGAGATGGAATAGGCCATGCAGGCGGCCGTAATGACGAACTGGGCGCAGGTGTAGATGGCAAGACCTGCGTTGGCGCTGTTGAACAGTGAAAGCCCCAGCTGGACGCACGAACCGATGATAGCCGTGTGCACCACGGGATGATGTCCGTTGAGCAACACATTGGGATTGAGCAGACGCAGGTAGTCACTCGTGCCGTTGGGGTAGTTGAACCACTGGCGAATCTGCGCACCCGTATCTCCCATAAAAAGGCCGGGCAGCGAAGCGATGAGCGTGGGCGCCCAGGCGACCATAAGCACCAGGAAGGGCCCGGCAAAGGGATGGACCGAGAGCACGGCGTGAGCCACACGCCATACGCGGCCAAAGTGCGCTTCGGAAAACGGAATGCGCCGAGAGCTCAGCCAATCTAGACACTCAAAGGCAAGGTAGAAGGCAACGACCGCCAAGAGCATCCAGCCCGCACCGCCTATCCAGGCGCAGATGATGCGGGCCTTGTCGCCGAGCACGATCTCGGCCGAATCGGTGAGGTCGTAGCTGCGGCCAAACACCATGCAGACGGCAAAGAACAGCGACGGAAGGATCACCGAGGGACGCCAAGCGTCGCCGCGGCCAAAGAACACGTAGCGAAATGGCAGCGTGAGCAGGCAGGCAAGCGCAAGCAGCATGACCGCGTCGGTATGGCCGGCAAACGAGAGGAGCACCTCGTAGCACACGTACAGCATGCCCGAGGCTTTGGGGTCAATCGCCAAGACTGCGTTGCTCGACACCGGGGCGGGATCGATGGAAAACGCCGTGGTCGCCAACAGCGCGAGCAAAAATGCGATGAGCGTCTGCTTGGCGGGGTAGCGCTTAAACCAGACGATGCGGGCAGCGTCGCGCGCAGCCGTTGTGGAGAGGTCGGGATCCTTCACAGTCCGAAAGCCTTTCTAGAAACCTATCAAACTCGGCAAGACCACCACAAAGGTGCCTGTCCCCTTTGTGGTGGCCTTGGTTAGGCGTCCAGGTAGACGCGCTGGGGCTGGTTGCGGTGTCGGGCGAAGATGATGAGCGCCAGTCCGGCGATCACGAGCGGCAAACTCAGCAGCTGACCCATGGTGATGACGCCGCCCAGCAGATAGCCCAGCTGCGCATCGGGCACGCGCACGAACTCAACGAGAAAGCGGACGATGCCGTACCCCATCACGAACACGCCCATAAACGTACCCTGGGGCAGCAGCGGCTTTTTGCGGCTGAGCACCTGCAAAATACAGAAGAGCACGACGCCCTCAAGAAACGCCTCGTAGAGCTGGGAGGGATGGCGCGGCATATCGCCCGCAGTGCCGCCAAAGACCACACCCCAAGGCAGATCGGTCGGCTTACCCCACAGCTCACCGTTCACGAAGTTGGCGCAACGTCCCAGGCACAGCGCCAGCGGAGCACCGATCACAGCAAGGTCGGCGATGGTCCAGGCGTCGAGCTTATACATGCGGCACACGATGATGCCGCCCAAGATGCCGCCGACCAGGCCACCGTGGAAGCTCATACCGCCCTCGTTGGTGGCAAAGATTTCGAGCGGGTGGGTCCAATAGTAGCCATCGCCGTAAAAGACGACGTAAAACAGGCGCGCGCCGATAATGAGGCCAAAGACCGCGCCGACCACGACGCTCGTCAGGTCATCAATCGTAATGTCGAAGCCCCAACGACGTTGCGTGCGGTACATAACGACCGCCGTGAGCAGGGCGCCGACCACGTAGGCCAGACCGTACCAGTAGATGGTGATGGGGCCCGCCGAGATCGCAACGGGGTCAAGCATATGGTAGAGGTCGTTGAGCATATCGATCCCTCTGCTCCCTACATACAAATGCGACCGCGGGCCTTACGCTCGCAGCCGCATATTTGGGCGTAACGTCTATGCGGAGCGTACCGTCCGCAGCTTTCGCATCTTAGAACGGCGCGTACTCGTCGTACAGGTCCTCGGCCTCGCCGGAAGCATTGACCTGCTCAACGCGGGTAACGCCGGGCACATGCTCCTTCAGGATGCGCTCGATACCCATAGACAGGGTCAGTGAGCTCATGGGGCAGCCGGCGCAGGCGCCCTGCAGCTCCAGCTTGACAACACCCTCGTCGTCGACGCCCACATACTCCATATCGCCGCCATCGGCCTGCAGGTTGGGGCGGATCTCTTCAAGAACCTTCTTAAGCAGCTCTTCGTTAACAGCCACAGGGGCTCCTTTCTCACAATAACGCGGGCACGCCCGCGGACAGGGGCTATGTTACTACAGCCATGTACCCGCTCACGAGCCGTCCATGCGCGCAGACGCGACTTTCACGAGTAGTCAATTTGGGACGGGGCTCTTTGAGCTGCGTTCGTCGTCAGATAGCGACAACGCATATTACTGCCGAGCCTGTCCCCCGGTACCAATCTGGACATCGACGATGACCTGGCGGTAGCTGATGCCGCAGGAGTCGAGAATGCGGCGGCTGATACGGCCGTCGTCGGTATCGGCATACTTATTGTCCAGGTAGACGACCTCGCCCACACCCACCTGCGCCAGGATCTTGGCGCAGTCGTGGCACGGGAATAGCGTGACGTAGACCGTGGAACCCTCAAGGTCTTTGAGCGAGCCGCGGTAGTTGAGCACGGCGTTGGCCTCGGCATGCACCACGTAGTTGTGCTTATCCTGCAACGGGTCATCGCTCGTGCCCCACGGGAAAAAGTCATCGTTGAGCGCCGAGGGCGTGCCGTTGTAACCCACCGAAAGGATGCGGTGGTTGGTGCTGGCGATGCACGCTCCCACCTGCGTGTTGGGGTCCTTGCTGCGGCGCTGCGCGGCGATGGCCACGCTCATAAAGAACTCGTCCCAGCTAATGACGTCGCGGCGCTTGCCCGACGCGGTTTGATGAAGATCGTCCGACATGGCAGACACCTCCGAAATCGCAATAGTTTGACCCATTGTAGCAGGTGGAAGGTGGAGACGTTTTTGTCCTACCAGCCCCTCGCCCTACGCGCGGCGAGGCTTTTGGTTGATGTGGTAGAGCTCGGCGAGACCCCGCAGCGTCAACGCGTCATCGACCGTCAGGCTATGGCCGACCAGCGCCGCAAGCGCCTTGGCATCGTCGCCGGTAATGACGATGGGCACATCGCCCTCCCCCGCCGCCTTGGTCGCTCGCATCTCGGCGAGCACCATGTCGAGCATGCCGTCGATGCGAGCCACCTCGCCCAAAACCACGCCCGAGCGCATGGCCTCGCGCGTGTTGCGGCCGATCACATGTGTGGGTGCCGAGGGCTCAACCTGGGGTAGACGCGCTGCCGCCGCCGAAAGCGAGCGGGCGCCAAGTGCCAGACCCGGCGCGATAACGCCGCCGACAAAGGTGCCGTGCGCGTCGATGACCTCGATATTGGTCGTCGTGCCCAGGTCAATCACGATGCAGGGCGAGCCGTAGACGGCGCGGGCCGCCACGGCGTCGGCGATGCGGTCGGGACCGATCTCGGCCGGATCGTCGTAGTGCACGGGCATGCCGGTCTTAAGTCCCGGCCCCACGGTGAGCACGCGCCCCGTGCAGGTACGGGAAAGCGCTACCTTCCACGGGCGCTCGAGCGCCGGGACCACGCAGCTCAACACAGCAGCCGCGGGCACAAGCGCACCCGGCATGCCCGCATCGGCCGCCAGTGCGGCCATGACCTGCACGAGACGCATGCGCGCCTCGTCTGCCGTGATGCTCGACGGCGTGGTGATCTCGCACGTCGCAAGCGGACATTCCTGCGCCGCGGCCGAATCCTCTGCAAACAGGCCAAAGCGAATGAACGTGTTGCCCACGTCGACCGTCAATATATATGCGCACCCATTAAGCATCGTCGGCGCTCCTTTCGTCTGCCCAGCAGTATATCGCCTACCTAAACCAGTCATCCCAAAATGACTACCTTGCCGCTATACTGGTGCGCGGTCGTTTGCGAGCTCACGCGGCGGCCCTTGGTAACCCGACTTCCCGCGCCGTATCCGTAACGGCGCTCCCGGGGGAAGCGGATATACGCAAAGGAGTTTTATATGAGCAATCCCTCGAACCGCGCTTCGATGCGCGGGCAACTTACGCTGCGCGGCGTCGTCATCGGCGTCCTTGGCTGCGTGATCATCACGGCAAGCTCGGCCTACACCGCCCTCAAGATGGGCGCACTCCCCTGGCCGATCGTCTTCGCTGCCGTCATCTCGCTGTTCTTCCTGAAGCTCATGGGCAACGCCAGCCTCAACGAGGCAAACGTCACCCACACCATCATGTCCGCAGGCGCCATGGTCGCCGGCGGCTTGGCGTTTACCATCCCGGGCGCCTGGATGCTGGGCTATGCCGACCAGATCAGCTGGCTCGACATGTTTATCGTGGCGCTCGCCGGCACCATCTTGGGCCTTCTGGCGACAGCGCTCATCCACCGTCACTTTATCGTGGACGCCGCGCTCGAGTTCCCCACCGGCAACGCCGCAGCTCAGACCCTGCGCGCTACCGAGGCCGGCGGCAAGACCGGCAAGCAGCTCTTTGGCTCCATGGCCATCGCCGGCATCTACAGCGTGCTTCGCGACGCCCTGGGCGTGGTACCCAGTATGCTGTGCACGCTCAATATCCCCGGCGTGACCTTTGCCATCTACAACTCGCCCATGCTGCTCTCCGTCGGCTTTTTGGTGGGCTTCGCCCCCGTCGCGTTCTGGTTTGCCGGCGCGCTGCTGGGCAATTTTGGCATCATCGTCGGCGGCACCGCTGCCGGTCTGTTTGACGTTATGACCGCACAGGGCATCGTCAAGTCCCTGGGTATGGGCCTCATGATGGGCTTTGGCGTCGCCGTCGTACTCAAGGACATCCTGCCGCAGGTCGCCGGTATCGTCCGCGGCCTCGCCGCCGACAGCTCCACCGACACCGACGAGCAGTCGCTCATCTCGGGCTCCCTTAAGCTCGACGCCGGCATCATCGGCCTGGGCGCCGCCGCCATCGCCGTGATCGTCGCCATCGCGCTCGACCTTGGTCCCGTTCCAGCCGTCATCGTCACGCTGTTCACCTTTGTCACCACCATCATGAGTGCGCAGAGCTGCGGGCAGACGGGTATCGACCCCATGGAGATCTTCGGCCTCATCGTCATGCTCATCGTGGCAGCCTTCGCGCAGCTCGCTCAGGTCAAGCTGTTCTTTATCGCCGGCATCGTGGCCGTAGCGTGCGGCCTTGCGGGCGACGTCATGAACGACTTTAAGGCCGGCGCCGTGCTGGGCACCAACCCGCGCGCACAGTGGGTCGGCCAGGCCATCGGCGGCATCGTGGGCGCCCTGGTCGCCGCCGCTGTCATGGTCGCGCTCGTCACCGCCTATGGTCCGGACGCCTTTGGCCCCGACAAGAGTTTTGTGGCCGCACAGGCAAGCGTGGTCGCCACCATGGTCTCGGGCATCCCGAGCGCGCCGTGGTTTGCGGGCGGCTTTATCGCCGGCATCGTCATGTACTGGCTCGGCATTCCGGCCATGATGATCGGCCTGGGCGTGTACCTGCCGTTCTACATGTCGCTCACGGCCTTCCTGGGCTCCTGCGTTAAGCTCGCCTACGACAAGTGGGCCGCTCACCGCGACGCCGAGGCCGGTCTTTCGGACGAGGAGAGGGCTGCCAAGGACGCCGCCTTCCAGGAACAGGGCCTGGTTGTCGCCAGCGGCCTGCTGGGCGGCGAGTCTATCGTCGGCGTTATCCTGGCGTTTATCTCTGTTGGCCTGAGCCTGCTGGGCTAAACCAAACAACAACGCACCCGTGCAGAGCGCGGGGTCGGTGACTATCCGGCCCCGCGCTTTTTTTGTATCTGCCGAAACCCTCAGCAGCACTCGCATGTGGCCTGTCTTCCTTTGCCTGCTCGCCTAAGTTCCATGTCAAGATGACCGCCCCGCCCGTCACGGTGTAGAGTACATGCTGCGAACGCACCCGCGTTCCTGCGGCAATACGAGGTGGACATGGAACTCGACAAACAACAGCTCAAGCGACTGCGTGAGCGCCATCATCGGCGCCATGGCATCCGCCCCGCTCACAGCGAGGCCATGGAGAACGCAAGCCGCTTTCTAAAGCAGGCATTCAACATTCGCGAGGGACGCGCGCCCTATCACGTGATTCGCAAGCGCTTTGTAAACGGGGCGCGGCTGACTGGCTCGCACTTATGCATCCTCATCATCGCGATGCTTATCGCGAGCATTGGCCTCGACATCGACTCGGACATTGCTATCGTGGGCGCCATGCTCATCTGCCCGCTCATGGGCTCGGTCCTTGCCATGGCATATGGCATCGCCACGCTCGACCGTGAGATTACCGTCGAGGCCATTGCCGGCCTCGCGCTGCAGATGGTCTTTTGCCTGGTCACATCCACGTTGTACTTTAAGCTCTCGCCCCTTGGCGCCACCACGGCCGCCATCATCGACAACTCGACGCCCACCGTGTGGGACCTTGCCGTCGCGCTCGCGGGCGGCTTTGCGGGTGGTCTGGGCAACTCGCGCGACCAGGAACCCGCCACGCTCATCGCCGGCGTGGCCGTGGCGACCGCGCTCATGCCGCCCCTGTGTGCGGCGGGCTACGGCATCGCCATCGCAAGCGGGTCACTGTTTCTCTCGGCGCTTTACGAGTTTGGCATCAACGTGGTCTTTATCGCACTGGCTGCCGAAGCCGTATTGCTTCTTTTACGTGTACCGCTCAAGCGCGACCTCAACGGCGACGGCATTGTGACCGCCGAGGAAAAAGCCGAGGTCGACGAGCTATCGCGCAAGGTGCGCCGCCGCATCATTGTGGGCACGGTAGTCTTTGCCATCCCCTGCATCGTTATGACGGCGGGGTCTATTGGCTCGGCGCAGGCCGGCGTGCAGGACGGCTACGGCGTCACCGAAACCACGCGCGAGCTTGCCGCGGTGCTGCCGGGCTTTAAGGACTACACCGTCGCCGTCGAGACCTCGTCTACCGAAGGCGAGGAGGAGGGCATCGTCGAGCGCGAGATTGTCGCCCATGTGACGACAAGCGAGGCGCTCGGGGCACACGACCGTCACATCGCCCGCAAGCTCATCGACCTCAATGTGCCCGAGCTCGATCGCGTGGAGTTCGATGTGAAGTGATACCGGCGCGGGATGAATGCGCGCACGGACGCAAGTTACGACGAGACGCAGACGCGATACGGACACGAGCAAACAGCGGGGTGCAGTTCACCCGCGCCCCGCTCGCTGTTTTATTGCCGTGAATCAGACGTCCGCATCGACATCGTCAGATTCCACTGTAAACGCCGGATCGGTGCTCACCAGATAAAATCGGGTCACCTTAGTATTTCTAATTAGGTAAATCTGCCCCTGATTGCGTCGGCGCGATATATACGCAACGTGAATCGTGCCGAATTCTTCGCCGTTTTCCTTCTTTAATATCAGGATGTTGGGGTCATCCGTACGCTTAAACTGCCCGTCAACGCAGCTGCCGTCTTTGTCGACCAGTTGCCACCGATGGTTATCCTCTTCAAGAAAGGCCAGGGTTTCCAGACTCGTCTTGTCGTCCCGATAGTAACCGTCAATGGCAAACCCTTCGGAAGCGCATTCCTGCATATAGGACGTTTCCCGGCTTATAGCAAACAGCCCTGTAGCGCCCAGGAGCACAGCCAGGCAGACCACTGCAAGGGTTATCGAAATAGCACGGCGACCCATGTTAGCCCAACCGATAGTTGTTTAACGGAGCGCGAAACATACCTGGAACCTCCGATATCAGGGGGAACGTCGCCAGCAGGCTGACGACAACTATATGTTTCTAACATCAAACCATATGGCTGCCACTCGCGGAGGGGGCATCGGCGAACGGCGTGTTTTCATACTCCATTGGTCAAACCTAAGCGCGGCCCTACAGATCGTACTTGTACACGCGATAGATGTACTTTTCGGCTTCCATCTCAAAGGTAGCGATGGGTAGACCATACCGATCGTACTCGGTAAAGGTCTTGGCCTGGCCCGATGCCACGAGCATGCTATTTGAATCGCCAACGCGCTGCGCACTGCTCACATAGCCCGAAAACGGCACGGCGATCTGGTCCTCAAGTTCGTAGGTGCGCGCCGCCTCGTCCACTGTAAAGATGCGCCCAAACGAATGCGTGCCCTTGTTGTAGTCGGTCACCACCGCGGCGCCCAGCTGGCCCCAGTCGAACTTGGGATAGCTCTCAGCCGCACCAAAGTTGTTGTCGTACAGCAGCACCTGGTAGCGACCGGTCGTTGCCATGTCAGAACTCGGCAGATACGTCACGCTGTGCTGGCCCGCGTTGAGCGAAAAATCGCCCTGGGCCTGCAGCAACTTGTCCTCAAAGCCCGAGCCGGCCCATTGCCACTCCTTTCTATTTCTGGATCCATCTTCTCACTGTTGGCGGACGAAAATGATCCGTTTTCCTCCGTCCCCGAGAGGTCATTTTTTAGTACTTGAAGAAGCCCTCGCCCGAGCTTTCGCCCAGCTTGCCTTCGTCGAGCATCTTCTTGAGGACGGACGCCATAGCCTTAAAGTTGTAGGGCATCATCATCTTTTTGAGCAACGGGCTCACCAGGCCCGGGACCTTCTGATACTGCATAACGATGTTGTAGGCCGTCTGAATACCCACGGTGTCGAATACGCGGAATGGGCCCTTGGGAGCGCCAGTGCCGCGCGTCCATGCGAGGTCGATACTCTTGGGGTCGCTGACGCCCGAGACATACAGGTCAAGGCCCGAGAGCAGCCACGGCACCAGCATGGAATTGAGCAGGTAGCCGTTCTTTTCCTTGTTGACGGGAAGCGCCAGCATGCGAATGTCGTTGGCGAAGTCGACGAGCTCGTCGAAGTAGCGCTTGTCGGTTTGGTCCTGTGCCATGACCTCGGTCATGTTGTTCTTCCAGATGGAGTTGGCAAAGTGCAGCGACAGGTACTTCTCGGGGCGACCAGTGTACTTGGCAAAGGTGCTCGGCAGCAGCGTGGAAGAGTTTGTGACGATGACGGTCTTTTGCGGCAGAACCGGGGCGAGCTTCTTGTAGAAGTCGATCTTTGCCTGTGTGTCCTCGGCCATAGACTCGATGACCAAGTCGGCGTCGGCAACGGCCTTGGCGAGGTCGAGCTCCAACTTGAGTGTGGAGTAGGCACGCTCAACGGCGGCGAGCGCCGCCTCCCTGTCGAAGGTCTGGTCGCTATCGGCGATACCGGCACACCACTCGCCCGTACCGTCCGCCATACCCTCGATTGCCGCGATGTACTCCTCGCGCACATGATCGATCTTGGGCTGGGTGCGGCCGATGCTGCCCTCGCTGCGCAGCCAAATCGTTACATCAAAGCCGCAGTAGGCAGCCTGAAAGGCAATCTGGCTTCCTAACACGCCGCCGCCGGCAACACAAACGGTCTTGTAGCTCATAGGAACAGTCCTCTCTTACGTAATTCCATAGATGTGTATTTATTCAACCGTAAGGGGACTGCACGCTGGGGGTGGGTTCTATAAACGGACGGTAATTTGCGGCGAACGGCTACATCTGTTCATTAACTCTCGATTTTGAGGGCATTTTTCGACGCTACTGAACCGCTGTTTTCGGAAGTGCGGGGAAAAATCGGGGTTCGCCGACCAGACCGGCCTTTTTTACAACAAAACCGCAGGTCGTGAGAGTCTAAAAAGGCGGTGTGCTCAGGAGGTTCGCGTTTTTTCCCGCACTTCCGAAATTCGAGTGCACAGAAGGCTGCGACAAAACGATTTACGCAACATATGTCCAGCAAAAACGGGTGGTAGCCGGTACGACTACCACCCGTTTGCCTCATATCTAGCCCAAAGCAGGCCAGCTACTTCTTAATGCCGCGTCCCAGGCGCTCAGCGACCGACGCCACGGCGCTCTCATCGACCGAGCCGCAGCTCACGCAGCCATCGTGGGCACGCATCTGGCCAGTGACCTCGTCCATCGCGAGCGGCGCCACCTTCTCGAGCTTAAAGCCCTTGCCGGCGCGCATGTTTTCCTTGGCCACGCTGATCATGAGCTTAATGCGGTTGAGCTGGTTGACCTCGGACGCACCGGGGTCGTAGTCCACCGCGACAATGTTGCTCTCGGGATGCTGGCGGCGCAGCTCCTTGATCACGGCCTTACCCACCACGTGGTTGGGCAGGCACGCGAAGGGCTGCGTGCAGATAATGTTGGGCGCACCGTGGTCAATCAGGTCGAGCATCTCGGCCGTGAGCAGCCAGCCCTCGCCCATGTTGTTGCACACCGAAAGCACCGTGCGGGCCTTGTCAGCCATGGTACCGATGCGCTCGGGTGCCTCAAAGCGGCGGGACTTTTCGAGCATCTCCTCCACCGGCGTACGCATCCAGTCCACGAGCTTGATGAGCGCCTGCATGCCCGCACGCGTGGTAGCAGAGCTACCCAGCTCGTCCTTCTGCAGCTCGGCGTTGCTCATGGAGTACAGGAAGAAGTCGAGCAGGCCCGGTACCACGGCCTCGCAGCCCTCGCGCTCAATGACATCGACCACGTGGTTGTTGGCCGTGGGATGGAACTTGACCAGGATCTCGCCAACCACGCCCACGCGCGGCTTGGTACCCTCGCCCACAAGCGGCATGGTGTCGAACGCGCGGATGGCCTCGCGGCACAACTTGGTGTAGCTGTGCCTGTTGAACTTAGGCGCCAGCTTGCGGGCGCGCGCCATGTACTCCTCGTAGAGTGCGTTGGCGGCACCGGGCGTGGCCTCGTACGGGCGGCAACGATAGAGCATCTGCATCATGACGTCACCAAAGAGCACTGCGTAGACTGCCTGCTTAAGCAGTGCCGGCGTAATCTTAAAGCCGGGGTTGTCCTCACCGAGCGCCACGGCCGAAAGCGAGATCACCGGGATCTCGGGGTGGCCGCTCTCGCGCAGGGCCTTGCGGATGAGTGCGATGTAGTTGGTGGCACGGCAGCCGCCGCCGGTCTGGCTGATAACCACGGCCGTCTTGGACAGGTCGTACCGACCGCTCTCGATGGCCTCCATAATCTGGCCCGTCACCAGGATCGACGGATAGCAAATGTCATTGTTCACGTAGCGCAAGCCAGCCTCGACGGCATCGTGGTCGGTCGAGGGCAGCAGCTCCAAGTTGTAGCCGGCACCGCGGAACACCTCTTTGACCAGGTCAAAGTGAATCGGCGCCATCTGCGGGCACAGGATGGTGTAGCCCTCGTCGCGCATCTGCTCGGTGAAGGGTACCTTGGGCCACGCGGTCGAGGCGCTCTCACGCTGCGCCTCGAACGTGTACTTGCGGCTCGCGAACGCGGGGGCATCCGTGGAGGGCGCCACCGGCGCGGCATCGCCCTGCTCGTAGGCCTCGCCCGCGGCCGTGGCCTCGGCCAAGCGCTCGGCCTCCTGGTCCTTGAGCGCTGCCATGAGCGAGCGAATACGGATACGCGCGGCGCCCAAGTTGGACACCTCGTCAATCTTGAGCACGGTGTAGATCTTGCCGCTGGCCTCAAGGATTTCCTGCACCTGGTCGGTAGTCAGGGCATCGAGACCGCAGCCGAAGGAGTTGAGCTGGATCAGGTCCAGGTCGTTGCGCATCGTCACAAAGCGGGCGACGGCGTACAGGCGGCTGTGGTACATCCACTGGTCGACGACGCGAATCGGACGCTCGGGCTTTACCAGGTGCGCGAGCGAATCCTCGGTAAAGACCGCAAAGCCAAAGCTCGAGATAAGCTCGGGCAGGGCGTGGTTGATCTCGGGGTCGTTATGGTAGGGACGGCCGGCGAGCACAATGCCGTGGCCGCCGTGGTCCTCGACCCACTTAAGAGCCTCCTCGCCCATGGTCTGGATGTCCTCGTGGAAACGCGCATCGGCCTCGTAGGCGGCGTTGACGGCGGCATCGACCTCGGAACGCGTGATCTTGGGTCCACGCACACGACCGCGACCGGCCTCAGCATCGGCCACACGGTCGACGGCGAGCACCTGGTACAGACGGCGCTTGAGCTCGGTCTTGTCGTGATAGGGCACAAACGGGTACAGGAACTCGATGTTCTGCTCGCGAATCTCGTCGATATTGAGCGCCAGCGCCGTGGGGTAGCTCATGACAATGGGGCAGTTGTAACAGTTGCCGGCGGTCGGATCCTCCTTGCGCTCCCAGCGCACGCACGGCATCCAGATAAAGTCGACATCGCGGTCGATAAGGTTCATCACGTGGCCGTGGCTCATCTTGGCCGGATAGCACACGCTCTCGGACGGCATGGACTCGATGCCCGCCCGGTAGGTCTTCTTGCTCGACTGGTCGGACAGCTGCACGCTAAAGCCCAGGCGCGTAAAGAACGCGTGCCAGAAGGGGTAGTTCTCGTACATGTTGAGCGCACGGGGGATGCCGACGGTGCCGCGCGGGGCCTCGTCGGGGCTCAGGATCTCGCGGTTAAAGAGCAGCTCGTTTTTCTTTTTGAAGAGGTTGGGGGCCTCAGTCTTCTGCTTTTTGTGGCCAGCGCCCTTCTCGCAGCGGTTGCCGGTAATGAAGCGCCTGCCGCCGCCAAAGTCGTTGACGGTAAGCTGGCAGTTGTTAGAGCAACGGCCGCAGCGGACATGCTTTTGCGTCACGGTGAGGTGCGCGATGTCCTCGGCCGAAAGAATGGTCGAAGTGCCGTCGGCACCGGCGCGATCGCGGGCGAGCAGGGCCGCACCGTAGGCGCCCATGCAGCCGGCGATGTCGGGACGTACGGCATGAACGCCGGTGAGCTGCTCAAACGCGCGCAGCGTGGCATCGGACATAAAGGTGCCGCCCTGGACGATCACCTGGCTGCCGATCTCCTTGGGGTCGCGCAGCTTAATGACCTTGAAGAGGGCATTCTTGATGACGGAATAGGACAGGCCGGCCGCGATGTCGCCCACCGTGGCGCCTTCCTTTTGCGCCTGCTTGACGCGCGAGTTCATAAAGACCGTGCAGCGGCTGCCCAAATCAACCGGGGCCTTGGCATGGATGGCAGCGTCGGCAAATGCGCGCACGTCCATGTTCATAGACACGGCGAAGCTCTCGATAAAGCTGCCGCAGCCCGACGAGCAGGCCTCGTTGAGCATGATGTGCTCGATGACGCCGTCCTTCACGCGCAGGCACTTCATGTCCTGGCCGCCGATGTCCAGAATGAACTCGACGCCGGGCAGGAACGCCTTGGCGCCGCGCAGGTGCGCGACGGTCTCAATCTCGCCGGAGTCGGCCTTGAGGGCCTCGATGAGCAGTGCCTCGCCGTAGCCTGTGGTGGTCACGTGGCCGATGGTGCAGCCCGCGGGGATATGGTTGTAGAAATCGGCCATGATGACCTTGGCCGTACCCAGGATGTCGCCGTTGTTGTTGCCGTACCAGGTGTGCAGCAGCTGACCGTCCTCGCCCACGAGCGCGGCCTTCATGGTGGTGGAACCGGCATCGATGCCAATGAACACACGGCCGGTGTAGCCTTCGAGCTTGCCTTTGGGGACGACCTCGGTGTCGTGGCGGGTCTTGAACTCGGCAAAATCCTCGTCGGTGGCAAAGAGCGGATCCAGGCGCTCGACCTCGGCACCCTGCGTGTCACCCAGGGCATCGATGGCCTCGATGAGCTGCGGGAACGTGCTGAGCTTGTTGGACTCGTGCGCCATGGCGGCGCCGCTCGCCACAAACAGGTGAGCGTTTTGGGGCACGATGCGGTGCTCCTCGTCCAAGTTGAGCGTGAGGTAGAAGCGGTGGCGCAGCTCGGAGAGGTACTGCAGCGGGCCGCCCAGGAAGGCGACGTTGCCGCGGATAGGACGGCCGCACGCCAGGCCCGAGATAGTCTGGGTCACGACGGCCTGGAAGATGGAGGCGGCCACGTCCTCGGGGCGGGCACCCTCGTTGAGCAGCGGCTGGACGTCGGTCTTGGCAAAGACGCCGCAGCGGCTGGCGATGGGATAGATGGTGGTGGCGTTGGCCGCGAGCTCGTTAAGGCCGCTGGCGTCGGTGTGCAGCAGAGTGGCCATCTGATCGATGAACGCGCCCGTACCGCCGGCGCAGGTGCCGTTCATGCGCTGCTCGATGCCGTTGTCGAAGTAGATGATCTTGGCGTCCTCGCCGCCCAGCTCGATGGCGACATCGGTGGCCGGGATGAGGGTCTCGACGGCGCGTTTGCTGGCGATGACCTCCTGGACAAACTCCAGGTCGAGCCACTGGGACAGCAGCAGGCCGCCCGAGCCGGTAATGGCGCAGGTCATCTGGGCCGTCGGCAGCACGGTCGCAGCACCCTCGAACAAGTCGCGGGCGCAGGCACGGACGTCGGTGTGGTGGCGCTGGTACTTGGCGTAGACGATCTGGTTGTCGTCATTGAGCACGGCGAGCTTGACGGTGGTGGAGCCCACGTCGATGCCCAGGTGCAGGTTGCCGCGGGCGGCCTCGGGGTTGAAGATCGCGCCTTCGGGGGCGTGGGCGGCGGCTACGGGCTCAGCGGCGGTGGCGGGCTCGCTAGCGACGGACGTCTCCCCTGCCGCGTTCTTGGCATCGGCAACTGCCTCGGCAACTTTCTCGGCAGCTGCGGTCGCGGCCTTCTGCGCGGCATCCACCACGGCGGGCGCAGCCTCACGCGCGGCAGCGACCATACGGTCCTTAATGCCCTCGACGAGTTTGCTCATTGTCTCTCCTCTTAGTTGTTGGACTCGACGGCTGCGGTGGTGTCGGCCGCGTCCTCGAGCTGCAGGTTCAATAGCTTCATGCCGTATTCCGGCACGTTGATATCGATGGGTTGGCCATACAGGTCACCAGGGCGCACAAAAGCGAGCACCGTCATAATGCGCGCCATGGCCTCGGGCGATTCGGTGAGCCCGCGCTCAAACCAGCGCTGAATCATGCCGACCTCGGCACTCACGACATAGGTGACGTAGTAGTCAAAGAACGTGCCCAGCGCCAGGCCCAAAATGCCCGTCTGCGCACGCGGCACCACAGCCTCACGCGCGGTGTCGATGATCCTTTTAATGAAGGCCTGGTCGCCGCCCGGACCCAGCAGCGCACCGATTAAGTCGCGGTTGGCCGCAAGATAACGCAGCAGCTCAACCGAACCGGGCGCCGGCTCGAGCTCATCAATGTTGTGATAGAGATCGGGCAGCTGAGCTGCAGTGATGAGCTCAATGCGCTCATGGATCTCGGCCAGCAAGCCGTCCTCGATTTGATTGATAAAGTCGGGAATATCGCGGTAGTGCGAATAGAACGTGCGGCGCGTAAGGCCAGCGCGCTCGGTGAGCGACGCGACATTAATGCGCGAAAGGTCTCCGCTTTCGGCAAGCTCGCTGGCAAGCGCCTGGCGAAGGGCACGCTGCGAGCGAAGGGACCGGCGATCGCATTTCTCGAGCTGGGACAAGCGTCCTCCTTGTTACTCAGCCTGTGCGCTATTGCACAGTGCGAGTATTATTGCACACCGTGTGTATCAACACGTAAAGGCAATATTTGGGATGTGGCGAAGGGACAGTCCCGTTGTCACAACCCACCTGGCTTTTGGAGCGGCATTACCGATTGTCCAAAATGTCATTCGTGGGTAGAATAATGTCGACGGCAGCCCAAGTTCTGCAAAGCTGGGCAGCGCCGTTGTTTGCATTAGGGGGTCAACGCCTTAGCGGCGGCGACCCCTTCAATATGAGAAAGCCATTGTCAATAGGCGTGTTTGTTCGAGCCCGGTTTAAAACCGGGCTTTTTCGTTTCCCGTCGGGAGGGCCCGCGCACGCTGCACGTTTAGTCGACGCTTGCCTGGCAAGCTAATATCCGCGGGCTCTTGTGGGCGCGCTGCCGGCGGTCAGCCCGGTATGTCCGCGCACCCCACCGCATTTCGATTCTCCGTCCGGCGCGCTCGTCCGAAACCAGTCTTGTTCACGGGCGCGGCCCTTGGGCTGCCCAAAAAGGGCTCGTGAACGCGCGCCGGCGATGCGTCGAGGCGCGGGCCCTCCCGGCGGGAGGCTTGTTGTCCGACGGGGTCAGCCGAGGGTCCCCTCCGCCCGGCGCCCGATCTCCCAGACCCAGCAGGCGAGCTCGCGCGCGACGGCGGCATTTGCCTTGCACGAGTTCTTGCCCGCCGCCGCCAGCGCCTCGCGGCGGCGGCAGAGCCTGGCGGTGCAGTCGTCGGCGCGCGCCCGGATCGCCGCGGGGACGTCCGCGCCGGGGGCCGGGGCCTTCGGGCGGGGCGTGCACGTCAGGTAGTGCCACGCCGACTCCACCAGTGCCGTCCTGGCGAGCCGGTTGCCCGTCTTGGTTATCCCGCCGCGCCGCTCGGTCTCGCCGCTCGAGCGCTCCGACGGGACCAGCCCGCACCAGCTCGCGAAGGCCGGGGCCGTCCGGAACCTCGTGAAGGAGCCCGCCTCGGCTGCGAGCCTGAAGGCCGTCAGGGTGTCGATTCCCTTGATGCAGGAGAGCGCCTCGACGGCCGGGCGCCACCGGTCGGTCCGGGCGAGGGCGAGCACCTTCTTCTCGAGCTGCCGGCGGTCCGATGTTAGCGCTAATCTAAAATTAACCACTTTCGCAAACGCATCTCGCCGAATGCGC
>UQHW01000020.1 GCA_900540935.1 uncultured Collinsella sp.
GCGCGAACGGTGCGCCTGTTTAGCGAAACTGGTGAAAAATAGATTGACGCTAACATCCGACTCCGCGCACCTCGCGGCCGTGACGTAGTACTCGAGCACGTCGCGCTGGGGCCCCTCGAGCCCGATCCCGGATATCCACCTCCAGTGGGCGCGCGTCCAGGATCCCTTCCTCGTCCCGTCGGCGTTGCGCTCGTCCCAGACGTGGCCCAGCCTGATCAGGAACATGTTGAGGCGCTGCCTGGCGCGGCGGTACTCCACCGTGGCGTCGTCGAGGGCGCGGTCGAGGTCCCGGGCGGCCTCGACGGCCGCATCGGGCAGCGGGACCTCCACGATGTTGTGGGTGGCGAGCATGCGGGCGATGAACTCGGCGTCGCGCCGGTCGTTCTTGCGGCGCGCGTCCGCCGCCGGCCTCTGCATCTTGGAGACGGCGGCCACGGCGCAGTCGAGGCCGAGCGCGCGCAGCTCGCGCGCCATGTGGAAGCCGGTGGGGCCGCTCTCGTAGCAGGCCCTGGGCTCCTCGAACCCGAGGGCCCACTCCGCGATCTCGGCGGCGTCCGTCCCGAAGTCACGGTGCACCACCTCGCCGGTGAAGGGGTTGAACGCCGCGGCGGCGACCGATCGCGCGTGGACGTCCAGGCCGATGGAGGTAACATGGGGCATGGGAAGCCTCCTCCCCGCAGGTGCGGTAAGGGCTACCGCACGGGCCGATACTCAAAGCCCATTGTGGCATCCCGAGCCCGCGGAAAGAAGCTGCGCCGCGGGGGAGGCGACCCAAATGGCTTTCTCATATCGTCTTGTTGCGCTTCGAACGCTGCTTGAGTGCCTCGGAAAGGCCGACAAGCGCCGTGAAGAACGAGACCAAAGCGGTCAGAAGTCTCACGAAATCAATCAAATCGGTCATGGGCATCACCTCCCATCAGATGGAGGGCGTTGCCCGGCACATGGAACTGCCGCCAACAGTATCAATTCTATCAAAGCGCAGTTAGATATGCGAATGTTTGTTCGTATTTCAGAAGATCGGAGCTCGGGTACGGCGAAGGAACAGTTCCTTTGCCGTACCCGAGCTTGTCGCCGAACTGCCACCTACATTTTTCGAGTTATTCGGCCACGCTGCTAGTTCTGTATAAATGCACCGCCGGGATTATCTGAGGGTTTTTGTCCTTATTTGAGCGCATACATGCCCATTTGCGCACTTACGACACCGAATCAAACACCATTAGAGGTATGAATGTTCCCGAGAGGGCATCTTTAGCCATTTAACGACCTCCGACAGGCCGAATAACTCAAAATTTGTTGGTGGCGAAAGCGAGACAGTCCTATACGCCAAAAGCCGGCATCTCCCATGTGACAGAGGGGCTGTCCCTTTGTCACATTATTCGATGACGGTGCGGGAGTTTTGCTTGTGCATGGTGGCGAGCATGTGTTTGGGAACGGCGTGGACCATGCAACTGCCGATAGTCGCGCTCGCGGCGGCCTTGGCTGCATCGCTTGCGTTTTTGGTCGCGTAGCTGTGACGAAAACGATTGAGCATGGCGATATCGTTGCCGCCGTCGCCGTAGACCGCGACCTCATCCTCGGCAATACCGTAGTAGCCCGCCAGCCAGGCCACGCTCTCGCCCTTGTTGCACGCCACGTCCGTGATCTCGAACATCACCGGATCGAACGGCGCGTTGACCACGCGGTCCGATCGCTCGGCCAAATATGCTTTAAGGTCACGCTCCAGCTCGGGCGAGGTCACGCGGCAGTTGATCTTGCACACATCGTGGCGCAGGATGTCACCGATCGACTGGTCGAAATATTGCTCCTCGTGATACCCGCCACGTGCACGCATGCCGCGCATCACGATGCGCTTGATAGGACTGTCCTTTTTAAAGCCCGCCTGATGCATCTCGAACGAGCCGCTCGAGAACATGCCATCGGGCGTGGAGCAGTCGAAGCAAATATCCGGAAACTCCTTGAGCAGCTCCTCGGTGATCTGTGGGTCGATGGTCCAGGTCTTGAGCACCTCGCCATGGCTGTCGCGCACGATGGATCCGTTGGAGCAGCAGGCGTCAAGCGCCAGCCCCGTAAAGCCATGCTCGCCAATCGGCAGCGTCGAGCGTCCGGTCGCGGGAACCACGTGCAGGCCAGCCTCGATCAGCTCGCGAATGGCACGGCGGATGGTCCCATCTGCCTCGTGCAGGGCGTTCAGCAGCGTTCCGTCTAAGTCACTCGCAAACATCTTGATCATGGGCATGCCTCTCCTTCGTCTGCACGATATTGTAGACGAAGGAGAGGCTCGTTCTCGTATGGGCGTTCCACGCCGCAGCAATCGTTTCTGTTAAACCGCTGCACTGCGAACGTCACATTGTTTGTGGTGAGCGACTTTTCAAGCGATAAAACAGCACCGTCGTCAGCACCAGTACCACCAGCATAGCTGCGAACACAGCCGCCGGCGCCCATCGATCATATGCAAATCCGTATGTCAATTGGCCAATAGGCGTTGCACAGGAAAGAGCCATATATACGACCGAAAGCACCTTTCCGCAGAGTTCCGCCGGCGCCGCCCGCTGAACGAATGCAACGATTTCGACCGACGCAATACTCGCCCACACCATGACCCATGCCGAACCGACCGCAAGCGCAGCAAACACAATTTGGCCAGCGCCGCTCAGCAGCGTGACAGTAATCGGCACGACTCCAAAACAGATCATCGCAACGTATCGACATATGTCATTGAAGGAAAAACGATTCGGCCTAATACCGACCAAACCGCCGCCTGCAAGACCGCCCAGCCCCATAGCTGCCTCAATAATCCCAATGCAGGAAGATTGCATGCCGAGATGCCTGGTAACAATAACGGGTGCACCAATCGTTAACCCAACCAACGCAAGATTCAAAACAGCCGCAAGCAAAATCACGGCGAGCAACGAGGTGTTTTGGAGCAGGCACCGAATCGCTGACATAAAATCGCTTTGACATGCCATACGAGTCGAGCTATCCCCCGTCATTTCAGAGGGGACATTTTGTTTGAGTGTGGCCCAAAACAGCAGCGTCGACATTGCAAACGCCACCGCCGCGATCGCGCAAAGGACGTCGATTCCAAAGCATCCGTAGACGGCTGTTCCAACCACGGGACCTAGAATATTGCTCGCCATGGTCGTCTGCGACACTAACGCGGTGGCCCGCTCGACCTTTTCCTTGCCGACCATGTGCAGCGTCTCAATTTGAAGTATCGGCTTCAGAATAGATTGAACGGCGTATTGGACGCACAGCATCACCGCCACAACAGCCGCAAGGGGCAACGAGCACTTCATGGGAACAAATAGCATCGCTGCAACCATTAAAGCAATACCGAGAGCTGCTAGAACGCCGCGATGCCCCTCTCGATCAGCTAATACTCCGCCAGCCGGAGTCGCAAGCACGCCCGGTATAAACGCTATAGCCGCGACGGCACCATATAGCGTTGACGAACCACTGCGGTCGAGCAAGTAAAGCGGGCACGCAAAGCACAGCGCCGACAACGTCGAATACACGCACAGCTGCGCAACGAGAAGACCGACGAGTCTTATAGGCAGCGCTGTCTTTGATGCTGATACGGCATCGAAGTCTCTCATCCCGTCCATAGAGCTTTGCCTCCTATACATACTATTGGTATGTATTTAACGGCTCGAAAAGGGCGGCCGTAGCCACCCTCTTACATCAATATACATACCGTTAGTATGTATATTACCACCCGACACGGTTCCAAACGTCCCAAATTTGGCACGTTGTTTGAAGCACTTCTTCCCCCAAATCGAGACCCACTGCGGCCGCCATCTGCGTCAAACATTGCGCGCGAGCGACCATTCGCTCCTTGGGCTCGAGCGGACGGAACAATGGCAGCAGCCAAAGATTCGCTAGCAACGATACGGCCTCTGCTGCTTCGCGCGGGCATTCGCACGCAATGGAGCCGTCGGCGACGCCTTCCTCGATTACCGGCAAGAGATATCCATCGGCCGACTCGTCAAACGAACTCTGATACTGCATCGCCAGCAGACGCGAACTCTTTACCGGATCCGCCGCAGGATGTATGCGCGCCCAAAGCTCAATTTGTGGTACGACAGACTCAGGCGCATAAAGTCGCTTGAGCTTTTGGGCGCCCGTCATATTGCCAGCACCGAGCGTCGCGCGGCGGCGTTCAACAATCGGAGCCATCGCTCGATCAAACGCGGCGTTGAAAATCTCTTCTTTGCTCTTGAAGTGATGATAGATAGCGCCCTTGGTCATGCCATCGAGACGGTCAACGATATCCTGGATGCTCGTTCCCTCATAACCCTGTGCGCAGAATAGCTCCAGCGCCGCGTCTAGAATCTTCGCGACCGTCTCTTCGGGATATTTATTGCGACCCATAATCCGCCCATCCGCAACGCAAGCCTTATGCCTCACTGCGATATTTTAACGTTGCGGATGGCAAACGGTCGGTTCTACACCGCGGCGGGGCCGTGTTCGCCGGTACGGATGCGGATAACTTCCTCGACCGGTTCGACCCAAATCTTGCCGTCTCCAACGGCACCGGTGCGAGCGGCGTTGCAGATGATGTCGACAATGCCGTCGACATGCTCGTCGGCGCAAATGAGGGTGAACTGTACCTTAGGAATCGTGTTGACGAGCAGTTCGTTGCCGCGCACATATTCCTTCCAGCCATGCTGCGCGCCGCAGCCCTGCACCTGATCAATCGTCATGCCGCGAACATCGGCAGCAAACAGCGCGTCTTTAAGAACCTCAAGCTTCTCGGCACGAACGATTGCCGTAATCTTCTTCATAGTGAATTCCTCTCTTTAATAAAAGAAATTGATTGTCCTTCACATGGCACGGGTTTTCCAGGTGCCCGAGATTGCCCCGAAAGAGGAGCGCTGCGTACTTCGGTACGCAAGCGACGGTTTGAGGGGCAAGGTCGGGTGCCTGGGAAAGCCGTGCTGCTAATCGAGTCCGGAGAACGAGGGATATGCGCTCTCGCCGTGTTGACTCACATCCAGGCCCAGCGCCTCGTCGGCCTCGTCCACACGCAGGCTGCCGTGGAACAGCATCTTGACCACCGCGGCAATCACCAAATCGAGCACCAGTACAATAGCGACCGTCACCACAATGCCCAAAATCTGCGAGATGAGCAGCGACATGTCGCCCGTGTAAAACAAGCCACCCTTGCCGGTCCACGAAAGCTCCGGCACGCAGAACAGGCCCGTGAGCACGCCGCCCAAGATGCCACCGATGCCGTGGCAGCCGAACGCGTCGAGCGCATCGTCGTAGCCGAACTTGGTCTTAAGATGGCTGATGGCCAGGTAGCAGACGGGCGATACAATCAGGCCCATGACCAGCGCCGCCCACGGCTCGACAAAGCCCGCGCCCGGCGTGACCACCACGAGGCCCGCAACCAGACCGGTGCTGGCACCCACCAGCGTGGGGCGACCGGTGTGCACGCGCTCGACGGCAAGCCACGAGACCATGCCCGCCGCGCTGGCCGTCACGGTGTTGAGGATGGCGAGCGCCGCCACGGCGTCGGCCTTAAACTCGCTGCCGCCGTTAAAGCCAAACCAGCCAAACCAAAGCAGGCCGGCGCCCAGCGCCACAAACGGCACGTTATGCGGACGGTAGCTCACCATGCCAAAGCCGCGACGACGGCCGAGCATCAGGCAGAGAATCAGGCCCGTCAGACCGGACGAGATGTGCACCACGTCGCCGCCGGCAAAGTCGAGCGCACCGATGATGTCGCCGATAAAGGAGCCCTCGCCGCCCCAGACCATGTGGGCGAGCGGCGCATAGACCACGAGCAGCCAAATGCCCAGAAAGGCCGCCATAGCGCCAAACTTAACGCGACCTGCCAGGCTACCCGTGACGATAGCGGCCGTGATCATGGCAAACGCCATCTGGAAGGCGATGTTGATAATCTCCGGGTAGACGGCGCCGTCCGACGCGGTGCCCTCGGCCGCTTGCAGCACCTGGCCGAGCACCGGCAGGCACAGCAGCTGGTCAAGGCCTCCAATAAACGGGCTGGAACCGTCACCGCCGTAGGCCAGCGACCAGCCGGCAACAATCCACAGCACACCAACCAGACCAATGGCGCCAAAGCACATGAGCATGGTGTTGATGACATTTTTGCGCCTGGACAGGCCGCCATAGAAAAACGCCAGACCCGGTGTCATTAAAAACACGAGCATGGTGCAGATGAGCATAAACGTTGTCGATCCCGTATCGTACATTCGCTCCCCCTTGATCGCATGAACGTTGTCGGCGCCCATAATGCGGCCGAGGGGCAACTGGTGTAGACCAGATACGGCGTTGTTAAACGCTGCGTTGTCGAATGGAAACGGTGCCGCAATCTTGGAAACGGCGCGGCAACGGGCGCGAAACGAACGGGAAATACGCGAGCAAGGAAGCCGCGAGCGTACCTGTCCCGGCTAGCGTCGGAACAGCTCGCGGGCGCGGTCGCGGAGGTCGGTAGCTCGGATGACGCCTTCGTAGCGGTTGATGCGCAAGCGCGGGAAGGCATTGAAGAAGCGCAGGTCGCGACGACTGAGCGATACACTCGGCACCGGACGGCTCATGCGCTTACCGGCAAGGCGACGGCTGAGCGACGGACGCGGCATGCTCGGCGCGGCATCGGCCACGCGGCGGGCAGCGAGCGCCAGGCCGCGAGCACCATCCGCGATAAACGTCGGCATCGAAGCCTTCTCGCGCAGGGCATCGAGCGCGGCGTCGCCAAGCTCGGCCAGCCATGCGTTAACGGCACGGCTACGGATATGCGTCTGTGTCACCGAGTCAATCGTCGAATCGGGAATGCGCTCGAGCATTGAGTCCGAGGCATCGGCAAGCGACTCGTTGATGCGGTCGGCAAGGTCAGCCCGGACGCGCTCCAGCTGATCGGACAGACGCCGCCAGCTCGCCAACGAGCACACCGCGTCGACCATCATCGCGACCGCGACGATAAAGGCGGACAGCCGCACAATCAGCACCGGCAGATGGCCAAGCAGCCCCAGCAATGCCGGCTCCACTAAACGGCAAATGCACAGCGCACCCAGGCCAAACGCGCAAGCCCAGTACAGGCAGATACGTCCGTGCAGGTTAAACGGTAGGTGCGAATAGTCCCAAAAGCGAGCGCCCGTTGTTTTTTCCAGCAGCACGCCCACGCTGTACTCAATCACGCTGCATACGAGCGCTGCAGCGACAAACTGGCTCGAGGCATCCGGAATCCCACGCAACAGCAGCCAGCAGGCAATGCCGCCCGCGCCATAGATGGGGCAGCACGGCCCCAGCAAAAAGCCGCTGTTGGCAAAGCGTCCGTGGTTGAGCATGGCGCAGACTGTCGATTCCCATGCCCAGCCGCAAAACCCGTAAAAGGCAAACGAGAGCACCAGTGCCGAGAGCGGACAGGAGGCAAGCGTCGCGCCGCCAAATGCCATATCAATCGCGGTTCCCACCGTCTACCCTCTCCTCTTTTCACTCGATTCGCTGCTCATGCCATCGTCTGGCTCGTCCTTGCGCGGCAGACGGCCGGCAACCGTCTCGCGCAGAGCGCACCATTTATCTGCCAGGCATACAATCCATGCCTCACGACACGTCGGCGGCACCGGCACCAGCGGAAACATATGCCGCACGATGATATTCCGCTCGCGCGGCGTCAGTTCAAAATCTTCCTCCGCACGCGCCAGGGCAAAAAACGGGTGGCGAAAGCCATGCAGTCGATGGCTTGGGTCGGGATCGTGCCAGTCATAGAGAAAGTAATCGTGCAGCAGGGCCCCGCGCAGCAACGAGGCGCGGTCGACCGAGACACCGACACGGCCCAGGCGCTCGGCAAAGGACAGACTTGCCCGCGCCACCGAGGTCACATGTGCATAGACCGTCACATCACCATGCTGGATAAACCCGTGCGTCAGGTCCAAGCGGCCCGCCTGGGCGAGCTGACGGGCGGCATAGTCAACCTCGCGCGCGATTTTCTCGGCACGAACGGTATCGGACATGCTGCCTCCTTCCAGCGGCCCGCGGCGACAAGCCACGGCCTGCGCACAATCGATAAAAACATCATGGAACACATCAGTATGGCATCGGACAAAACGTTTTGCCCCACCAGTTGGCGAATTACCGCGCCGCCGTCACATATCAAACGCCAAAATGTGCGAGACTGTCTTGTGCAATTGTGCCGGCCGAGGGAGTGCCGGCGCACGATTCGCATGGAGTAACCCACAACGATGCTGCTTACGCAAACGACAACGCCCGAGGACGTCAAAGCTCTCGACCGCGCCGAGCTTCCGCTGCTCTGCGGCGAGATTCGCCACGCCATCCTCGAAAGCTCCGCCGCCGTCGGCGGGCACGTTGCCCCCAACTTGGGCGTCGTTGAGCTCACGGTCGCGCTCCATCGCGTGTTTAACTCCCCCACCGACAAAATTGTCTTTGACGTGTCGCACCAGACCTACGCCCACAAGGCGCTGACCGGGCGCGCGTACACCTATATCAATCCGGAACGTTATGGTGAGGCTTCTGGCTTTGCCAATCCCAACGAGTCCGAGCATGACCTGTTCGCCATGGGCCATACCTCCACGTCGGTGAGCCTGGGCTGCGGCCTTGCCCACGCGCGTGACCTGGCGGGCGACACGTATAACGTCATCACCATCATTGGCGACGGCTCGCTTTCGGGCGGCCTGGCGTTTGAGGGCTTTAACAATGCCGCCGAACTCGATAGCAACCTGATCATCATCGTCAACGATAACGACCAGTCCATTGCCGAGAACCATGGCGGCCTGTATCGCAATCTGGCCGAGCTGCGCGCCAGCAACGGTGCCTGTGAGCGCAACGTCTTCCGCGCGATGGGGCTCGACTACCGCTATCTGGACGCCGGTAACGATGTGTTGGCCCTCGTCGACGCGTTGCAGGAACTGCGCAATATCGATCACCCCATCGTGCTGCACGTCTCCACCGCCAAGGGCAAGGGCTTTGAGCCAGCCCAGAGCGACCCGGAACGCTGGCACCACGTGGGTCCGTTTGACATGGCGACTGGGCGCAAGCTCTGCCCGGGCCATCCGAGCGAGCCCGCACCGCGCACCTATGCCGATATTACGGGCGAGGCGCTCAGCACCGCCATCGAGCGCGATTCGCAGGTCGTGGGCATCACGGCCGCCACGCCCTACATCATGGGCTTTACGCCCGAGCTTCGCGCTGCCGCCGGCAAACAGTTCGTCGATGTGGGCATTGCCGAGGAACACGCCGTGACCTTTGCCACCGCGCTTGCGCGCTCGGGCGCCAAGCCAGTCTTTGGTGTGTACGGGACGTTTTTGCAGCGCGCCTACGACGAACTGTGGCACGACCTGTGCCTCAACGACGCCCCCGCAACCATCTTGGTGTTTGGCGCGTCGATCTTTGGCACCACATCCGAGACGCACCTCTCGTTCTTTGATATTTCCATGCTGGGCGCTCTTCCCAACATGCGCTACTTGGCGCCGGCCTGCATGGAGGAATACCTGTCCATGCTGAGCTGGTCGCTCGACCACCGCGAGCATCCCGTGGCAATCCGCGTACCGGGCATTGGCCTGGTTAGCCGCCCCGATTTGGCGCCCGCCGAGGACACCGACTACAGCGCCGTTCGCTACAACGTGGTGCGCCAGGGCCGCGACGTTGCCGTGCTCGCGCTCGGCGATTTCTTTGAGCTAGGCGAGCGTGTGGCAAACCGCTTGGCCGCCGAGTACGGTATCGAAGCCACGCTCGTCAACCCGCGCTTCGCAACCGAGCTCGACCGCGAGTTCCTCGACAGCCTTGCCGCCGAGCATCGCGTCGTCGTCACCCTCGAGGACGGCATCTTGGACGGCGGCTGGGGCGAGCGCGTGGCGTGCTACCTGACCTGCACGCCCGTGCGCACGCGCACCTTCGGCATCGCCAAGGGCTTCCCCGACCGCTACGACCCCAACGAGCTGCTCGCTCAGAACGGCATGACGGTCGAGAACATGGCCGCCGAAGCCGTAAGGCTACTCAACGAGTAAGAAAACCTCCGCAAGGGAAGCATCCCTGCGGAGGTTTTAATTTTCGCGACGCGATTATCTCAATCTGTAACAGATAGAGACCTTTTGGCCGTCCAGATGTTACAGATTGAGACATTCGAATTCCCCTGAAGAGAAAATCTCGATCTGTAACAGTTAGAACCCATTTCCTCGTCTACCTGTTACAGATTGAGACAAAGCAGCGAGACATGCCACCACATCTGCAAGAACCACCACAAAGGTGCCTGTCCCTTTTTGGTAGGTAGAATAACCCATAAGGTAAGTATGTTTCTGAGTTATTTCGTGTTGACCCATTTGAGCGCGATAGGGTATAACTCTACTCAACCGCTAGGGATTTTATTGAGAAAGGTGTTCTACCATGAGCAAGAACCTCTCCCAGCAGGTCGTTCTCGACCGTCGCGGCTTCGTTGCCGCCACTTTCGCAACCGTCGCCGGCCTTGGTCTTGCCGGCTGCTCCGACACCAGCGCCGAGGCCGACAAGGGTTCCGCCGCCGGCTCTTCCAAGAGCTCCGAGGATACCGAGGCTTCCACCACGCTCGACGCTAAGAAATTCGACAAGCTCGTCAACGACGGCCCCAAGGCCGATGACGACGCCATCGCCGCCAGCACCTGGGCGGCGGCCGTCAAGGACGCCGGCGTCTTTAAGATCGGTGGCGTTCAGACCTCCACGCTCTTCTCCCTCCTCAACGAGAAAGACGGTCAGACCCGCGGCTTCGACGCCGGTATCGCACAGCTCTTGTCCAACTACATCCTGGGCGAGAACAAGGTCGAGATCACCCAGGTGACCTCGGACACGCGCGAGTCCGTCCTGCAAAACGGCCAGGTCGACGCCGTCTTTGCCACCTACACCATCACTGACGAGCGCAAGAAGCTCGTCTCCTTCGCCGGTCCCTACTACTACACCCAGCAGGCTATCCTGGTGCTCGCCGACAACGACGACATCAAGAGCGTCGACGACCTGGCCGACAAGAACGTCGCCGTCCAGTCCGGCTCCAACGGCCCCGCCATCCTGGAGGAGTTCGCTCCCAAGGCCAGCCAGCAGGAGTTCAAGACCGACGAGGAGGCCCGCCAGGCACTCCAACAGGGCCGCGTTGACGCCTACGTCATCGATAACAACATGCAGCAGAGCGCCCTGGTTCGCGAGCCCGGTAAGTACAAGATCGCCGGCAAGCCCTTCGGCAGCAAGGAGCCCTACGGCATCGGCCTGCCGCTCGATTCCGACGGCGTCGCCTTTGTCAACGACTTCCTTAAGAAGATCGAGGACGATGGCACCTGGACCGAGCTGTGGCAGATCTGCATCGGCGACCGTACGGGCGACATCAATGTTCCCGAGCTGCCCGAGATCGGCGCCTAGGCAGCGAGCCTGGTAACGGCCGCAACGAAACCATACGGAAACGCACGATGTGCTTTATTGCGGTAAACTGTTTCCTCACTGAGTTGTCGGGGCTTCCGTACACACGGGAGCCCCTTTCCTTACCGGCAGGAGGTCCGCATGAGTCTCTCCGAGCTCTGGTCGCTCTATGGCCAGAACTATATCGACGCGCTGCTAGCAACCTGGGGCATGACGCTTGAGTCGTTTGCCATCGCCATGGTGCTGGCCATCGCCGTCACCGTGATGCGCGTGTCGCCGCTCAAGCCGCTGCGCGTCTTTGGCGACCTGTATGTTCAGGTCTTCCGTAACATCCCCGGCATCGCGCTGCTCATTATCGTCGTCTACGCGCTGCCGCCGCTCAAGGTCGTTCTGCCCTACCGCACCTGCGTTATCGTCGCCACGGTCCTTTTGGGCTCGGCCTTTGGCTCCGAGAACTTTATGAGCGGCATCAACACCGTCGGCGTCGGCCAGGTGGAAGCCGCCCGCTCGCTGGGCATGAGCTTCAGCCGTATCCTCGCCAAGATCGTGATTCCGCAGGCGCTGCGCTCGAGTGTGCTGCCCATGACCAACCTCTTTATCGCCGTCATGCTCACCACCGCGCTCGGCAGTCAGGTGCCGCTTAAACCGCAGGAGCTCACCGGCGTGGTGAGTTACATCAACACGCGCTCGCTCGGCGGCGTCGCCGCGTTCTTTATCTCGGCGCTCGGCTACCTGGGCACGGCCTTTGTGGTGAGCCACATTGGCAACTACATCGATAAGAAGGTGAGGATCCTCCGATGAGCAAGCACTCCTCTTCTGCGCTCACCATGCGCGATGCGCTCTACGAGGCTCCCGGCCCCAAGATGCTCGCCAAGATTCGCATCGGCACCGCCATCTCACTCGTCGCCGTGGCCGCGCTCGTCGCCCTGGTGCTGCAGCGCTTTTATGTGACCGGCCAGCTTTCGGTCCACTATTGGTATTTCTTTACGCACCTCACTACCTGGAAGTTCTTGCTTGCCGGCTTTGGGGGCACCGTCAAGGTCTCACTCACCGCTGGCGCCATCGCGCTGGTGCTGGGCTTAGCCCTTATGCTCGGCCGTACCAGCGACATTAAGCCGCTGCAGCTGGTCTGCCGCGTGCTCACCGATTTCTTCCGTGGCGTACCGAGCCTGCTGTTCATCTACTTCTTCTTTTTGGTGCTGCCCCAGTACAAAATTGCGCTGCCGTCGTTTTGGATGCTCACGCTTCCCGTCGCGCTCGCTGCCGCCGGCGTGCTGGCCGAGATCTTCCGCGCCGGCGTCAACGCCGTGCCGCGCGGCCAGGTCGAGGCGGCCCAGGCACTCGGTCTCTCCAAGGCTAAAATCACCTTTAAAATCGTGTTGCCGCAGGCTATTCGGTTTATCATTCCGTCCTTGATTTCACAGCTTGTGGTCGTAGTCAAAGACACCACCGTCGCCTATGTGGTGAGCTACCCCGACCTCATGCAAAATGCCCGTGTGCTCATTACCAACTACGACGCCCTCGTGTCGGTCTACCTGGTTATCGCGGTCATCTACATCCTCATCAACGTCGCGATTAACAAGGCTGCCGTCTACGTTTCGCAACGCACTGGCGCGACCATCATCCGCTAACGCTTTACCATTTTGAGTCATAAGGAGCCGAGCACCATGGCAGAGAGCACTTCTACTTCTGGCAACCAGCCGCTGATCGAGCTCAGACACGTCGATAAGCACTATGGCGATCTACACGTCCTCAACGACATCAATCTCTCGGTCGACCGCGGCGAGGTCGTCGTTGTGATCGGTCCCTCGGGCTCGGGCAAGTCGACCATGTGCCGCACCATCAACCGCTTGGAAACCATCGACTCGGGCGAAATCCTCATCGAGGGCGAGCCTCTGCCGCAGGAAGGCAAAGACCTTGCCCGCATGCGCGCCGAGTTGGGCATGGTGTTCCAACAGTTCAACCTGTTCGCACATATGACGGTGCTGCAGAACGTCATGCTGGGACCGGTCGACGTGCTGGGCGTGTCCAAGGAGGAGGCTCGTGAGCGCGCCATGGACCTGCTGAGCCGCGTGGGCGTGGCCGAGCAGGCCGACAAGGTGCCCGCACAGCTTTCGGGCGGTCAGCAGCAGCGCGTGGCCATCGCCCGTTCACTTGCTATGCAGCCCAAGGCCATGCTCTTTGACGAGCCCACGAGCGCCCTTGACCCCGAAATGATCAACGAGGTGCTCGAGGTCATGGTCCGTCTGGCCCAGCAGGGCATGACGATGATCGTCGTCACGCACGAGATGAACTTTGCCCGCCGCGTGGCCGACCGCGTCGTGTTTATGGCCGACGGCCAGATCGTGGAAACCGGCACGCCCGACGAGTTCTTCGACCACCCCCAGACCAAGCGCGCCCAGGACTTCCTCAACTCCATCAAGGGCCACTAACCAGCCACCTCGTGGGACAAATCCATTGAAAGTATTGTCCCACGTCTCTCATGCGCCCTGTCACCTTATGATTCGAAAGCTACACCTATGATCGGAACTCGCACTTCATCGTCATACACCCCGCACGTCGACGTCGCCCCCGCCAACCGCCCACTCATCCTCGTCGCGCCGCGCTGGGAAGAGGCGAAGCCGTTTTTGAGCGAGACGCTCTCCCCCAACGAGGAGATCGCCAGCGTCTTTGTCGATGCCATCCTTGCCGCCGGCGGCCTGCCGCTGCAGATGTCCATCACCGAGGACATTGAGGTCATCCGTCATTACGTCGATATCGCCGATGGCATCGCCATTCCCGGCGGCCCGGATGTCAACCCCAAGCGCTGGGGCGACGATCGGCCCTACGACCCCACCCTCTGCTGCGAGATCCGCGATAGCTTTGAGTTCAAGCTGGTCGACGAGGTGCTCCGCGCCAAAAAGCCGCTCTTTACCACCTGCCGCGGCACACAGCTGCTCAACGTCGCCACCGGCGGCACCCTGTGCATGGACGTGCCGAGCCTGGGCGCTCGCGAGGGCCGCACGCAGTGGCGCCATACCCACGTGCTCAACGACCCTGTGCATCCCGTCGAGGTCGTGCCGGGCTCGCTGCTGGAGCGCGCGGTTGGCGGGCACAGGCTGATCCAGACCAACTCCGCACACCACTGCTGCGTCGATCGTCTGGGTAAAAGCACGCGCTTGGTCGCCAAGGCAACCGACGGCGTTCCCGAGTGCATCGAAGTCGAAGGCCAGCCGTTCTGCCTGGGCGTGCAATGGCACCCTGAGTACACGTGGAAGACGCTCGAGACCGACTTTAACCTGTGGAAGTCGTTTGTCGAGGCAGCGGCAAAGGTTAAGCAGGCCCGTTAGTTCACGGACGGCACAACACAAAAGGGCTCCCCGCCGGCCACATGGTCCGACGGGGAGTCCTTTTACCTATATGTGGCCGGCACACAGCCCAAGGCCCGCAAGCTCTTATTCGGCCGCCTCGCGCAGGGCCGACATCGTTGCCGCATATTGCTGCTGCAGCGCATGCATTCCCTCGCGAGCGCCGTCAACGGCATCGGCGCCGCGCAGCGCCTCGGTCACCACGACCGCCGGCTCGTACAGATTATCGAATCCCAGGTTCTGGCTCACGCCCTTGAGCGTGTGCGCTGCCATAAACGCTTCCTCGGCGTCTCCCGCCGCCATGGCAGCCTCCAGCTTGTCCATGCTCTCGTCATCCAAAAACTTGAGGGCAAAGCGGGCAAGCATTTCCCCGCCCATCAGCCGAGCACACGCGTCATCATAATTAGCGCCGATCTTCTCATACGCCTCACGCATGGAAATCATGGATTAAAAACTCCTTTGGTCAAACTAAATCGTAGGAAACGCGACGACATCGGCGGGGCGTGCCAACGTCTCGGCAATTTGGTCTTGCACCTCGAGCAAACAGTCGAGCAGCAGCGGGTTAAAGGTGCCGCACTTACCGTCCAGGATCATCTGGATCGCCTCCTTGTGCGGGATAGCGTCCTTGTACACGCGCACGCTCGTCAGCGCATCATACACGTCGGCCACCGAGACCACCTGCGCGGCAATGGGAATCTCGTCGCCCTTAAGGCCATCGGGATAGCCCTTGCCGTCCCAGCGCTCGTGATGCCAACGCGCAATCTGGTACGCATATTCCATAAGCGCATTGCCGACGTGATGGCGGCCCAGCTCAAGCAACATGTCGGCGCCGATCGTGGTATGCGTCTTCATAATCTCGAACTCCTCGGGCGTAAGGCGTCCGGGCTTGTTGAGAATCGCATCGTCAATCGACATCTTGCCGATATCGTGCAGCGCCGAAGCCAGGGCGATCGTGGAGCGTTCCTCATTGTCGAGGGAGATCGTACCGCTACGCTGGACCAGACAGCCAAGCAGCAGCTCGGTCAGCTTCTCGATGTTCGTAACGTGCCTGCCGCTCTCGCCGTTACGAAGCTCCATGACGCCGGCCATGATGTCGATGAGCATGCGACTGTTCTTGACGCGCTCGTTGTACTGCTGGGACAGCAGGCTCGTCAGGCGACGCTGTTTGGCGTATAGGCGGATGGTGTTGCTTACACGGCGGCGCACGACACGGGAATCAAACGGGCGGTTGATATAGTCCGAGGCGCCCAGCTCGTACGCACGCAGAACCATATCATCGGAATCTTCGCTCGAGATCATGATGACAGGCAGATTGTCAGTAGCCGATCGGTGCGATAGATCGGCCAGCACCTCAAAGCCGCTTATGCCCGGCATGACAATGTCCAGCAGCACGAGCGACAACTCATCGCCATGGCGGTCGACCATGTCGAGCGCCGCACGACCGTTATCAGCCTCGAGGATGCAATACTCATCCTTGAGCATCTCGTTGAGAATGGCTCGGTTCATCTCGGAGTCATCGACAATAAGCACCAAAGGCTTTTCGCTTTGGAAGGCCTCGATGGAATCGGCATCGGTCACGACCGTACCGGCTTTTGCCTTGGCACGGCTCAGTAACTGGACAGCGCGGTCAACGCCCTCATCGACCGTCTCGCCATGAATGCGAACGCCACCAACACATGCCGTCAAGCTCACGTGCTCATGGCCCGGAATAATCGTGGCATGAACGGCATCGGATACCTGACGCAGACGACGGGCAAAGTCATCGGAGGGAATATTGGGCATGACAGCTACAAACTTGTCGCAGCCATAGCGCACAAGTTCGTCAGTCGAACGAATACCGCTGCGTATGGCTGTTGCCACAGCACCGAGCGCAAGGTCGCCGGCATGGCGGCCACACGTATCGTTGAAGACCCTAAAATCATCAAGGTCGATCATCGCAACGCCGGCCTTCATGCGGGCGCTACGGAGCTTTTCCTCGTAATATCGACGATTGCACACGCCCGTCAGCACGTCGGTGTAGACAAGGTCCTCTTCTGCAGCCTCTTGCTCATCAATCGGACGCACCATCAGCAAGACATGAGGCTCGCCCTCGACCTTTAGAGGGCGCAGACGGGCGCGGTACTCAACACCATCGTTGAGCAGTTGCTCCGACACCTCATCGGAATCTGTCAAGGCCTCAAGACTCGACTGACGCAGACAAGGGCAGCGATCGCCGGCGAGCAGGCAGTTAGGCTCGCTCTTAATCTGATCGGCCGACAGCAAACGTACCACGGGGTAGGTCCTTGCGACACGGGCGACCTCGGCGGCAGCCTCCTCGTCGGTTAGATTGACCTCGTGATTATTGAGCATACGGGGCCCTTTCGATAGTTTCGCATGGAGCGGTGGGTTCCAAATGTTACAAGGGTAACACCTTGTCGATGCAGGTAGGCACGTGAATGCTGTTACATTTTTATGAGTTGGCAGACGGCGCAATTGAAGCCGCAAACGTAAGGTTTTGAGCACGTTTGTTAACACGGCCGAAACGGTTGCGGGTGAAGCCTGTTTTGTTTTTTGCAGCTGCTAGAGCCCCAGGATGCCACGGACAGTCTGGGCAGCCGCTGCCGGGCGATCGCGCAGGCCGTTGTGCGCGCCGGGAACCATTACGAGTGGACAGTCCAAAAGCTCAGCCGCTATCCTCGTTCCCGCCTCGCGGGGCGTACCAATCGAGAGCTCGCCCAAAAGCACGGCGGCCACCGTTTTTGACGCACGAACGCTATCCCAATCGGGAACGCAGGTCATAGTAATCCCGTATTCGTTTGCCATGAAGCTGCGGCCGTTGCGCAGGGCATGCTTGGCTTCTGCCTCGGTTAACTTGGGGGCCTCAGGGTCCGAATCACCGATGGCACCCAGGAAGGCCCGTAATGCCCTGGAGACCTTTCCCGCGGCGATCATCTCGAGCAAAACCGGGGCCGCGCCCAGGCCGGCGCCCTCATCCGTCACGGCGGGTTCATGCAGAATCGCACGCGAGATTATGGCAGGGTTTGCACGGAGAAGCTCCAGCGTCACCAGCGTACCGGCACTGTGCGCGAGCACGTTTGCCGGAGCGCCAATATGCTCGATAACAGCTTGCAGGTCGGCGGCTTGGGCGGCGAGGTCGTAGCGTCCGTCTGCAGCGTCGCCACTCTCGCCGCAACCGCGGCGGTCGTAGGCAATGACGCGATAGTCGCAGGCGAGCTCGCGGGCGATACCGTCAAAAAAGACACCGTCGACGCAGGCGCCGTGCACGCACACCAAGGCGGGTGCATCGGACGATACAACCGGGCCGGCATACTCGCGGCAGGCGATCGTAGTGCCCGCATTCTCGACCGTAAAATCCATACTGTGTTCCCATCGTCAACGCCCATCCAGTTGCACGTCAGTACGGCTAGATGGACCCGCATTGCCTTACAGCTTGTTAACAGATTAACTGTACCCGACCCAAGGCTTTTCATGGCACGGCATAATGAGCGACGTGAAAAAACGAAACTTGTAAAGCAAGAGCCCGCACCTTGCTTTGGAGCCGATGCTATGCTTAGGCACAATTGTCTTGAGGAGCATATGCCTATGTCTACGTTTTTGAATGCCAGCCCCATCTTTGGGCCCGTTCGCAGCCGTCGTCTGGGCCTTTCGCTCGGTGTCAACATGATGCCGGCGAGCGGTAAGATCTGCACGTTCGACTGCATTTACTGCGAAAACGGCCTCAACGCCGAGCGCCCCTGCCATGAGCCGTACAACACAGCTGCCGTGGTACTCGACGCGCTCGAGGCAAAGCTGCGCGAGATGGCAGCCGAGGGCGAGCTCCCCGATGTGATCACCTTCGCAGGCAACGGCGAGCCCACCGCCGCACCGGAGTTTCCGCAGGCCATCGCCGGCGCCGTCGCGCTGCGCGACGAGCTTGCCCCAAACTCCAAGATCGCCGTGCTCTCCAACGGCACGCGCGCCGACCGCCCCGAGGTGCACGACGCGCTCATGATGGTCGACGACAACATTCTTAAGCTCGATACCGTCGACCCGGCGTTTATCCAGCTGCTCGACCAGCCTGTTGGCCCCTACAACGTCGAGCACCAGATCGAGACGTTCGCAAGCTTTGACGGTCACGTTATTATCCAGACGATCTTTTTGACCGGCGAGGATCAGGGCAAGCTCATCGACAACACCGGCGAGGAGTACGTTGCCCCCTGGCTCGCGGCGCTTGAGCGCATTCGCCCGCAAGAAGCGACCATCTACACGGTGGCGCGCGAGACACCAGTCGCCGGCCTTGCCAAAGCGGCGCCCGAGGTACTCGACGCCATTGCCGCGCGCGTCCAAGCCCTCGGCATTCCCTGCCAGGTGAGCTACTAGCAAAACCACGCAGCAGCTAGTGTCAGCCATCCCGCTCCATCAGTTGTGGTGATATAGTTCCTATTTGTGCTGTTAAACCGCTTAAATCGGAACTATATCACCGCAACTTTTATGGACGCGTGGGTGGGCTATACTAGCTGCGAATGAAAGGAAGTTAGCCATGTTTGACAACGGACCCGTACCCGGCCGCAACGACGCCTGCTGGTGCGGCAGCGGCAAAAAATATAAGAAATGTCACAGCGCCTTCGACGAGCGCCTCGAGCGCCTATGGGAGGAGGGCTGGGAGGTTCTGCCCCGCACACTCTACAAGACGCCTGCCGACATCGAGGGTATTAAGCGCTCCGCCGCCATCAACGTGGGCGTGCTCGACTACGTTGGCGAGCACATCGCCGCGGGCATGACCACCAACCAGATCGACCAGATGATCTACGACTACACCGTCGAGCACGGCGGCACGCCGGCCGACCTCAACTACGAGGGCTACCCCAAGAGCGTGTGCACCTCGATCAACGACGTCGTCTGCCACGGCATTCCTTGCGACACGGACGTGCTGCACGAGGGCGACATCATCAACGTGGACTGCTCCACGATCCTGGACGGTTACTTTAGCGACTCGAGCCGTATGTTCTGCATCGGCGAGGTCTCGGCCGAGCGCCAGCGCCTGGTCGAAGTCACCCGTGCCAGCGTGGAGGCGGGTCTGGCGGCCGTCAAGCCATGGCTACCACTGTCCGTTATGGCCGAGGCCGTGCAAAAGACGGTCGAGGACGCCGGCTTTAGCGTGGTGCGCGAGTACGGCGGACACGGCATCGGTAAGGAGTTCCACGAGGACCCGTTTGTGGGCTTTACCACCGAGGCGCCCGATGTGGACACCATCATGGCTCCGGGCATGGTCTTTACCATCGAGCCCATGGTCAATGCCGGAGCGCCCGACATCAAGATCAGCAAGGGCGACGGCTGGTGCGTGCGCACCAAGGACGGTAGCGATTCGGCCCAGTGCGAGGTACAGCTCGTGGTGACCGAGGACGGCTACGAGCTGCTGAGCTGGTAGCCGTGGATGCGCCGGATGCTGACGGGCACGCTCGTCTTGCATCCGGCGTTTTTATTTGAACGTTTTGCCTGATAAAACCTGCCAAAAATAAACCTGTCCCCTTTTGGCAGGTCGAGCGGAGAGGACTGCTTGTGAACATCCTGGTTTTGTTGCCCGTCAACGACCGCCATCGCGCATTTCTTGAGTCGAGCGCTCCGGGCGAGGACTTTATCTACACGAGCTCCGACGCCGCCACGCGCGAGCAGGTCGCCGATGCCGACGTGATCCTGGGCAACATCGACCCTGACATGCTCACGGCATGCGAGCATCTCCAGCTGTTGCAATTGCAGACCGCCGGCTATGACGACTACCTCGCCGCCGGCACCGTGCCGGCTGAAGCCAAGCTGTCTTGCTCAATCGGCGCCTACGGCCAGGCCGTAAGCGAGCACATGTTTGCCATGGTGCTGTCTATGATGAAGCACCTGCCCGGCTATCACGACTTGCAGCGTGAGCATCGCTGGGAGGATTTGGGGCCGGTCACCTCGCTCAAAAACGCCAATGTGCTGGTGCTGGGCGCGGGCGATATCGGCGGCCACTTCGCCACGCTCTGCCGCAGCATGGGCGCGCACGTCCGCGGCATCAAGCGCCATCCACTCGTCTACCCCATTGTGTTTGAGGACATGGACGGCATGGATGCCCTGCCCGAGCGCCTGGCCGAGGCAGACGTTGTCGCGTCCTTTATGCCCAGCACGCCCGAGACCCGCGGTCTGGCGAATGCCGAGTTCTTCGCCGCGATGAAGCCGGGCTCCTTCTTTGCCAACGGCGGCCGCGGCGATCTTGTGGTCGCCGACGACTTGGTTGCCGCTCTGGAGTCGGGACATCTCGCCGGTGCCGCGGTCGACGTCACCGACCCCGAGCCGCTGCCTGCGACAAGCCCCCTGTGGGATGCGCCCAACATGCTCATCACACCGCACGTCTCCGGCTGGTTCCACCTGGAGGCTACGCTCAACAACGTGGTCGACATCGCCGCGGAGAATCTGCGTCATCTACAGGCGGGCGAGACGCTTCGCTGCTGGATCGAACACTAATTGTTCCGGCGTTTTGCCAAACGCCGGAACTACTCGACGCTGCGAGCCCGCCAGAGCGGCAATCTGACGTTCAATCGTCGGGCATGGCCAAAAGGCCTATGCCCTCCTCTTTCACGTCACCTTGCTCGCTCTGGCGGGCTCTCGCTGACTTTTGTCCGACCTGCGGCATTCTCCCTTTTTGGTGCAATGGGGTCAGGTTAGTTTGCACCATTACGTTGGTTTTGCCTGCGATACTTTTGTCAAAGTGATATCAGACATTCATCTGGCGCTTTCGAGCGTTTCGCCTATTAAAGCCAGTCCAGCTCCTTACCAAAGTGGTCCGAATAGGCGCTACGCTTGAGTTCTTCATCGCTCGCCGGCCACGCGTTGGACACGTCGATTCCCGATTCATGGCAAGCGGTGGCGAACAGCTTCGACCCCTGATCGATTAGTTGAGACCTGCCCTCGGTCTTCTCGTCTTCGGCTTGCATTTAGAGCTCCACGCTTTCGGCGCCGTTGATGGTTAGGTTGCGCTCGTAGAACGCGGTGAGAGCGCGGATGGCGTACATCACGTCGCGTACGCCGCCGGTCTCGTAGCTCGAGTGCATGGCAAGCTGCGGCAGGCCCACGTCCACAGCATGCATGCTCGCCTGCATATTGGACAGATTGCCGAGCGTGGAGCCGCCGGCCATATCGCTCTTGTTGGCGAAGGCCTGCGTGGGCACGTCGGCGTCATCGCAGATGGCCTGGAACACCGCGCGGCTAAAGGCATCGGTGCAGTAGTGCTGGTTGGCGGCTTCCTTGATGACGATACCGCCGTTGAGCACCACCTGATTGCGGGCATCGCACTTCTCGGCGTGGTTGGGGTGCACGGCATGTGCGTTGTCGCAGCTTACAAGCATCGAGGCAGCAAGTGCGCGATGGTACGACTCGTCGTCAAAACCCAGCGATCCGTTGATGCGGCGCAGCGCGTCGGCCAAGAAGGTCGACATGGCACCCTGCTTGGTCTCGGAGCCAACCTCCTCGTTATCGAAGCAGCAGAAGACCGAGACGTCGTGCGCGTTTTCGGCGCCCAAAAATGCCTGTAGCGAGGTATAGACACAGGCCAGGTCGTCGAGCTTGGGCGTCGAGATAAACTCATCGGCCCAGCCCCAAATGCGCGCATCCTGACGATTGACCAGGAACAGATCGCGGCCCAGAATCTGCTCGGGCTCAACGTCCAGCTCGTCGGCGATCAGGGCATCGAAGTCACCCTGCTTAAGCTCGCCGGCGCTGATGAGCGGGCACAGGTCAACAGCTCGGTTGGGCGCAAAGCCCTCGTTAACGCCGCGGTTCATATGGATGGCAAGGCTCGGGATAATCGCGACTTCGCGCTCGGTGGCAAGCAGGCGGCTCTCAATACGGTCGCCTTCGCGTACCAACACGCGGCCCGCGAGCGCCAGCGGGCGGTCGAACCAGGTGTAGTCGATCATGCCGCCGTAGGCCTCGGTGTTCAGGCGCAGCGTCTCGCCTGCGCCGTCGAGCTCGGGCACGGCCTTGACCTTAAACGTCGGCGAATCGCTGTGCGACGCCGTGAGCTGAAAATGATAGTCACCGGCAACGCCGTCCTCGCCCCACGTCGCGGTCAGGTCCTCGCCCACCTTAAAGGCAATAACGCTCGAGGTATTGCGCTGCGTGTAATAACGCCCGCCTGGCTCGATGTCCCACGCCGCATTCTCGGGCAGGTAGGTAAAGCCCGCCTCGTCGAGCTCGGCCATAATGGTCGCCGCCGTATGGAACATGCTGGGGCACGCCTCGATAAAGTCGATAAGGTCGTTGGCGGCCTCGATATCGTCGGCCGTCACGTGCGCGCGCTCGGGCGTTTCCTGATCCATCATGCTCTCCCCTTTCGCTGGGTTGATGGTCCCCTCCAGCATACCCCGCCACGCCAGCGCCGCACTCTTCATTCCATGTTTAATCCCGCGCCGCTCACCAAGTTGAGCCATCATGCCCGCGCTCCTTTTGCGACAATTACGCTAACAGGACGAGAGGAGCCGTCATGAAGCCACGTAACATTGCCATCGCCTGCGGTGTCGCGGGAGTCGCCGTCGGCCTTGCCGCTGTCACCGGTATCGTTTACCGCAAGCAAATCAAGTCCGCCGCGTCGCTCAAACGCTTGACCGGCTACGCGGATAGCTATGACCTGTACGCAATCGACATCGCCTACGACTACGATCTTGATCGCATCATCGCCGCTGGCGTGCGCGACGACCAGGCCTACATCGATGCCGTGGTGGCGCAGGTGCTGCCCGGTGTGCCGGTACATGTCCAGGCGCCCCAGTTTGCCTGCAGCGCTTTTGTCGCCGTAGATGCCGAAGGCCGCGTGCGCACCGGTCGCAATTACGACTTTAAGGACGACACCTCGTCGCTGCTGGTGCGCAATCACCCACGCGGCGGCTATGCCTCCATCGGGTTTGCCGCCCTTAACAACCTGGGCGATAACACTCCGCTTGACTCCGTCGGCGGACGCGCCGCCGCACTCATGGGCCCGTTTGCCCAGCTCGACGGTGTTAACGAATGCGGCGTGTCCATTGCCGTACTCACACTGGATTCCAAGCCCTGTGACCAGGACACGCAACGCCCCGTCATCAATACCTCGCTCGCCATCCGTCTGGTGCTCGACCGTGCCGCCACCACGCAAGAAGCTGTCAACCTGCTTTCCGCCTACGACACGCACGCCATGGCAGGACGCGATTACCACTTCTTTATCAACGACGCCGCCAGTGACGCGCGCGTAGTAGAGTGGGATCCGCGCGATCCGAACCGTGCTTTCAAAGCGACTCCTGTACGCCAGGTTACGAACTTCTACGCTTGCTATGGCGACGAAGTGCTGCCCAACCAAAAGAATGACGAGCTGGGCCATGGTAAAGAGCGCGCCGTCGCAATCGCCGATGTCCTTGACGCCCACGCCGGTGCCCAGGACGAGGCAGTCGCTTGGAAGGCCCTTCGCGCCGCAGCCCAAGAGCCCAATCCGGAAGACATCACCAGCAATACGCAATGGTCGGTCATCTTTGACAATACCGAGCCCGCTGCCGCCATCACGCTGCGCCGCCACTGGGGCGACGTCGACGCCTTTGCGCTGTAAGGAGCCAGGCCCGTCGACCTTACGTTCCCTGACGTTGCTTACATTTCCATACGCTTGAGCTAACACGTTTTACCCCCGTATCAACAGTGTGCGGGGGTAAACTTATGCGCATGTTATAACTTGCCCGGAAGGATTCATCATGCTCAGGATCGGTCTTCTTACCAGTGGCGGCGACTGCCAGGCGCTCAACGCCACCATGCGCGGCATTGTCAAAACGCTTATGACCAATAGCAAAGAACCTATCGAGATCTATGGTTTTGAGGACGGCTGCCAGGGCCTTATCTACAGCAGGTTCCGCGTCATGACGCCCGCCGATTTTAGCGGCATCCTCACCCGCGGCGGCACCATTTTGGGCACGAGCCGCACGCCGTTCAAGCGCCTGAACATTCCCGAGGCCGACGGCGTCGAGAAGGTGCCGGCGATGGTCCACACCTATCATAAGCTGCAGCTCGACTGCCTGTTTATGCTGGGCGGTAACGGCTCCACCAAGACTGCCAACCGCTTGCGCGAAGAGGGCCTCAACGTTATCGCCCTGCCCAAGACCATCGATAACGACACCTGGGGCACCGAGATGACGTTTGGCTTTACGAGCGCTATCGACGTCGCCACCAAGTGCATCGACGACATCCACACCACCGCCTCAAGTCATGGGCGTGTGTTCGTCATCGAGATCATGGGCCACAAGGTTGGCTGGATCCCGCTGTATGCCGGCGTCGCGGGCGGTGCGGACGTCATCCTGATTCCCGAGATTCCCTACGACATGGACCAGGTCATCAAGACCATCGAGCATCGCATGGAGACCGGCAGCCGCTTTACCATCGTGGCCGTCGCCGAGGGCGCTATCTCCAAGGAGGACGCGGCGCTGTCCAAGAAGGAGTACAAGAAGAAGCTCGCCGAGCGCACGAGCCCGTCGATCGTCTACGACATCGCCAAGGAGATCGAGGCCAAGACCGGTCGCGAGACCCGCGTCGCCATCCCCGGCCACACGCAGCGCGGCGGCCAGCCCGACGCCCAGGACCGCATCTTTGCGACCCAGTGCGGCGTCGAGGCGGCACTGGGCTGCCTGCGCGGCGAGTTTGGCTACATGATTGCCCTGCGCGACGGCAAGATGTGCCACATGCCGCTCGAGGAGGTCGCCGGCAAGCTCAAGTTTGTCGACCCCCAGAGCGATCTGGTGCGCGAGGCCAAGGCGTTGGGCATCAGCTTCGGCGACGAATAGCCTCGGCTGGAACCGCCCCATCGGAGGCCCCAGGGCTTACCTCCCAAATCGTCCTCGGACATGTCAGGACCCCGCCGTGCGCTTCGCGCGGCGGGATCCTTCCGTCCTGCGGAAAGATTTGGGAGGTAAGCCCTGGGGCCTCCTGCGGTAACTGGGGAGGCCGAGGCTATTCGTCTTCTTGCTGCGGGTGTCTGGGGTAGGATGCGGCGTGCATTTTTGGGAGTATTCAGCAGCCGAGGGTGCCTGCATACTGGATTTTGGGCGAAAGGCAGGCACCATGGGCCGCGTTCTGTAAAAAATGACCAGCTCTTGAGGCATTGGGGGTCCAGGACCAGGGCATTCAGCACGGTTTTGTGCACCCGTTCCCGCGCCCGCGGACTCCGGGATGCTGAATACTCCGAAATTTGCACGGCGCCCCCTGGGTTACCCGTAGGCAAAAAGCAACCGCCCCGCCGAAATATGCAATCGGCAGGACGGTTTATGCAATTTAGTGGCTGTGGGCGCGTCGGTGGCTCGCTACAGCTTGAATCCCAGAACGGGTTACTCGGCGCTCTTAAAAGCGCCGAGTAACCCGCCAAAAAGGGACAGGTTCATCTTTGGCAGGTTAATCTGGGCAAACGCCGGACAACCATTAGGTGGCCCGGCGTTTGCCCCGCTTTGCTGGGAATGTCTGTCGTTCAGTGCTCTTACTGGCCAGTCCAGTGTTGCGCATAGCTTTTAATGTCTTCGGTAAAACCATCAAGATCGTCGAGGGTAATCACGCTGTCGATAAGCAAATTAGCTATCTCACGGTGCATTGTACTGCGGCGAAGGTCGTTCACCAGCACTCCTGAGGACAGCTTATCCCTATTGATACGCTCTTCTAGTGCCCAAAATCTACTGGACGCTTCGCTGTCGCCGTTCAGCATCTCAACGTACTGGCCGATGAGCTTTTCCATATAACGTTCTTGCCATTGGGGAAGCATTTTCTTAAACAGCTTCCAGTCGCTTTCGGCTACGTCGCGCATATGTCCTCCGCTCGCTAAACGGGCTTTTCCATTTGCCTTTCATTCTATTTGGTTTTCGTTCGCGGGCGTGGATGAGAGGCTCTCTTTAGCCTTCGAGATTGGGCCTGAATGGGTCGTATGCCACAAAACGGGCCTATCTACTACGTTTAATTGGATACCCTCAACCATGCCGGGAAAACGAAAAATAAAACCGCAGGTAGAAGGCCTGTCGATTTTCGAAAAAGGCGGTCATGGTTGGCCCCATCGAGTTAAACGTAGTAAATAGGCCCTTTTCTTGGCGCGCGGTCAGCTCAATGCTAATCTCCGTGCCGGAACTGACCCAGTTGTTTGTAAGTTGCGGTGATATACGGACTGTTTGGCGCTTTGGAGTCTCAAAACAGTCCCTATATCACCGCAACTTGGAAGGGACGGGCGGTGTCGGATGAGTGGCGCTGGCGGGTTAGGGCGGTTTAGGCCTGTTTGCGGTGCTTCCATTGTTTGCGGCACCAGTGCATAAGCGCTTTTACGATGGGAATCGTGATGAGGATGACCCATGCGGGATGGGGCTGTCCCAGGCAGAGCCACATGTAGAGGAACCAAGTTATGGCAGCTGCCGGGTAGACGGCGTCGACAAGCTTTGACAGATGACGTCGGTCGATGAAATCGCCAAGCGCGTAGTAGACGGGAATCAAAAAGACGAGGAAAAGTCCCGTAGTCCACACGCCGCAAATAATGCCGAGCGCCAGATAGGCGAGGGCGACAAGCACGGGGAAGGGGAACTTATTCCACGCGCGACCGAGCTTGGTGTGGAAATGCTTGCCATGATGGTCGAGCTTGTCGCGCGCCTCTTTCCAGCTGGAGAATTGTTCGCCGTCGATAACCACGGTGCCATCGGCATTGGTGTGCACGCTGTGCCCGTCGTCCTCTAGCGTGTCAATATGTACGCCGCCCGGCCCCACGTGCACCTCTTCACCCTTGCGGTCGTTGGTCACATGGATGCCGCTCCAGCCAACATGGACTTCCTCGCCTTTATTGGGATCAATGACGTGGATGCCGCGCGCGAGGGAAATATCGACAAGTGGTTTGTCGCCGCAATCGGCGTGCTCAGTAGAAGCCTCAGCCTCGTCAGCCACATCCGCCGTCTCGGTGTCGGCACTGCCGTCCTCAAGGTCGTCGGCATCGCTAGCCGCTTCCCCATACAACAGCTCGTCCAACGACACGCCATACAGTGCGGCGAGCGCAATAAGGTTATCGGTATCGGGCGAGGATTCGCTGCGCTCCCATTTACTGACAGCCTGGCGACTCACACCCAGCTGGGCGGCAAGCGCCTCCTGAGAAAGCCCGGCAGCCTTGCGGCGATCAACGAGCCGCTGCGCCATCGCAAGATCCATGACAGTTCCTTTCATGTGGTGACCGTAATCGAATGAGCCGAGTATGCCGAAAACAACCGGTAACGACCACCATTTCTAGTTAGAATCTGCCCCAACCCTACCGCAACTACCGGTAGCAACCCCTAACGACCTGCCATTTCATGACAAATGTCAGTGCAAATAACAACCAAGAGCCCTCTCGATAAGTTGCGGTGGAATAGTTCCCGTTTGGCATAGCAGAGCCATAAACGGGAACTATTCCACCGCAACTTACTATTAGGCCACGCACTCGCAGAGTAGCTGCGGGTGCCTGGGGTAGGATGCGGCGTGCATTTTTGGGAGTATTCAGCAGCCGAGGGTGCCTGCATACTGGATTTTGGGCGAAAGGCAGGCACCATGGGCCGCATCCTGTAAAAAAACGAGCGGCTCTAGAGGCGTTGGGACTCAGAATCGGGGCTTTCAGCGCAGTCTTGCACCCCCGCCCCCGCGCCCGCGGACCCCGGGACGCTGAATACTCCGGAATTTGCACGGCGCCCCCTGGGGTACCTGTGGGCAAAAAGCAACCGCCCCGTCAAAGTATGCATTTGGCGGGGCGGTTTATGCAAAAATGCGGTTGTGGTACATTACAGCTCGCTACAGCTTGAATCCCAGGCAGGTTACTCGGCACTCTTGAGGGCGCCGACCATGTCGATCTTGTTGAGAGTTCGGTTGGTGGCGAGGTTGACGATGATCGTAAAGCCAAAGGAAAGCAGCACGGCGAGCACGTAGCTTAGCGGCTCGACCTCAACGTCAAAGTACAGCGACGGCATCTGCAGGATGTACGTGAAGCTCTCGGCCAGCAAGCCACCCAGCGGCACGCCCAGCGCAGCGCCGATCGCCGTGAGGATCAACGTCTCCTTGTTGACGTAATGGTGCACCTCGCCACGGCGGAAGCCCAACACCTTGATGGTCGCCAGCTCGCGTTCGCGCTCGGAGATATTCGTGTTGGACAGCGTAAACACCACCACAAACGATAGGCACGCCGCCATAAAGGTCACGAGCACCACGACGGAATTGATAATCGTAAAGTTCGCCTCGTAGTTCTCCCAATGCTCGGCCGTACTCGAAATCGTAAGCCAACCGTCGCTCTTAAGATTCTTGCTAAACGCAATCTGGTCGGCCGACGAGCCCTTAAGCAGCACAAAGACGCCGTTGAGGCGTGCGCTTCGACCGAACGCGCGCTCATAGGTGCCCTGCGTCATGTAAAGCGTGTTGCCCAGATAGTTAAGCGAAATGTCGCTGACTTTGACCTTGGCGACATTGAGCGACGAATCCTGGACGTGTGCCGTATCGCCCGGCTGAATCCCCAGCACCAGCTGTGAACTCTTACTCAGATACACGTCTCCGTCACGCAAAGACAGCGGCTCTTTGGACTCGTCCTCGAGGCACACGTAGTCGTCCAGATCGTTCATGCGGTCATCGGGCACCACGATCAGCTGCACGGTCTCGCTCTTGCCGCCAAACGTAAAGGTAACGTTGTCAGTCATGATCGGCAGCGTCGAAGTTACGGTCACGTTGGAATCATTGGCCGCGCTGCGCTCATCCAACGCCGCGCACGTCTGCGTAAAGTCATCGGGGTTGGCGACCGCCAGCAAGTCATAGCGCGTGATATGCCCGTACTGCTTGGGCGAAAGCGCGACCGACGTGTCGCGAATACCCATACCGCAGATCACAAGCGCGGTGCAACCCGCGATGCCAAAGATGGTCATAAAGGCGCGCTTTTTATAGCGGAAAAGGTTGCGTGCAGCGACCTTGTTCAAAAAGCCCATGCGGCGCCAGATAAAGCCGATGCGCTCGAGCAGAATGCGCGAGCCAGCGCGCGGGGCCTTGGGACGCATAAGCGAGGCCGGGGTCTCGGCCATCTCGTGGCGGCAGGCGATAATCGTGGCGCCCACCACGCCCACGGCAAACAGCGCCACCGAAACGATCGAGGACACGATGTCGTACGAAAGCAGCATCTGGGGCAGTGAGTACATGTCGTCGAACACCGTAAACAGGAACAGCGGCAGGCCCACAAATCCGATGATGTTGCCGAGCACGCCGCCGATCAGACAGGCCCACAGCGCATAGTCCACGTATTTGGACAGGATGCGTCCGCGCGAATAACCGAGCGCCTTATACAGGCCGATGAGTGTGCGTTCCTCCTCGACCATACGCGTGGCGGTGGTAAGGCTGATGAGCACGGCGACGATAAAGAAGATGAACGGGAACACCGTGGCGATGGCTTCAATTGACGAGCTATCGCTCTCCACGCTCGAGTAGCTTGCGATATTGCCGCGGTCCTGGATGTACCAGGTGCATTCGCCCAGATCGGAAAGCTCGGCGCGGGCATCGGCAAACTGCTGGTCGGCGGCGGCGCGGCGCTGATCCAGGTCGGCCTGCGCTTGCACGCGCTCCTCGCTGCCCTCTGCCATGCGATTGATGTTGTCCTGCTCAATCCCAAAGAGCATATTCGCCTGGCGCTCGGCCGCATCCAAGCTTGCCGGCGTGTCGACCGTCAGTTCCTGAGCGCGCGCCTTCTCACGCTCCTCGCGAATCTTCTCTATATTGCCCTTGACCTTGTTGATCTTTGCCGCGTAGGCATCCGAATAGGAGTTGAGGCTCTTGGCTCCCTCGACGATCACGTGGACCGCGGAGTAGGAAGAAGATGTCGCGGCGTCCTCGCTCACATAGAACTTATAGTCCGCCGCCGAAGCAGCGCGAAAGGCGTTGACTGTCGAGTCGGAGCTCACATCAGTGGGGTCGAGGACCTCGGCCGTAATGGTGTAATCGCCCGCGGCAAACTGGTCCTTGGCGCTTTGATTGGACGAGCTCGCGTCATTGGCGGCAAAACTCACCGTATCGCCGATTTTCTTGCCCGATGCCTTCAGGAACTTCGAAGTCACCGCGACTTCATCAGCGCTCTCGGGCAAATCGCCGTTCACGAGCACCGGCTGATCGATGTTCTCCTTGGAGAGGCTCTGCACGACCACGCGCTCACGCGTTGTACCCACGGCGGTGTAGGCGGTCTCGGTGTAGATGCCCTCGGCCGTTTCGACGCCATCGACCTCTTGTATGGCGTCGAGATCATCGTCAGTCAGGCCATAGGTCGACTGCACGTTAATGTCATAGACATTTTGCTGGTCGAAGTAGGCATCAACCGAATCACACAGGTCCTCGCAACCCGCCTTAAGGCCGCACATCACGCTCACGCCAAGCGCGGTGATGACCACGATTGACAAGAAGCGCTTAAGACTGCCTCGGATTGTGCGGTAGATGCCACGGCGAAAAACCGTCGGCACCATATCGTTTGAGCTTTGGGCAGTGCGGTAGGTCGTAAAATCCTGCTCGCGCTCCGTGTTCTGCGCGTCGCGGCGTAGGCTGTTTTGGCGGTCCTGGTCCATGGGCGCTACCACTCGATCGTCTCGATAGGCACGGGATTTTGCTGGACCGTCTCGCTCTCCACGCGACCACTCTTAAAGCGGATCAGGCGATCGGCCATGGGCGCGAGCGCGGAGTTGTGCGTGATGATGATGACCGTAATGCCCTGCTTGCGGCAGGTATCCTGCAGCAGCTGCAAGATCTGCTTGCCGGTTTTATAGTCGAGCGCGCCCGTGGGCTCGTCGCATAAAAGAAGCTTGGGGTTCTTGGCCAGTGCGCGGGCAATGGACACGCGCTGCTGCTCGCCGCCCGAAAGCTGCGCGGGGAAGTTGGCGAGGCGCTCGCCCAGGCCAACCTGGCGAAGCGTCTGTTCGGCATCGAGCGAATCGGGGCAGATCTGAGCTGCAAGCTCAACGTTTTCGAGCGCCGTCAGGTTGGGAACCAGATTGTAGAACTGAAAGACAAAGCCGACGTCGGCGCGGCGGTACTCCACAAGCTGCGCCTCGTTGGCAGAGCTCACGTCGCGCCCGTCCACTGTCACGGAGCCGGAGGTTACCGTATCCATGCCGCCTAGGATGTTGAGCGCCGTAGTCTTGCCGGCGCCCGAAGCGCCCAGGATAATGGCGAGCTCACCGCGCTCAACGGTAAAGCTCGCGCCGTCGAGCGCATGGATGCGGGCATCGCCCTCGCCGTATGCTTTGATGACGTCTTTGAATTCGATATAGGCCATCGATCGGTTCCCATCTGGTCGGATAACTCTTTAGTATTACCCATTTCACGCCGACCAAAAAGGGACAGGTTCATTTTGGCAGGTTTTATATGGGGAAACGACAGCCATAGATGAGGCGCCGGGAAGGCAGAGAAATCATCGACGGGGTCAGGCCGACCGCCAAACACAACGCACGCATCTCTATCTGTCAGCAAAATCATTCGAACAACTGTTCGTTTCTATGATATGATTCCGTTATCTAAGCAGGCCAATACGCAGAAAGGCGGCCAACATGGCGTTCGACTTTAAGAAGGAATGCAAGGAGCTCTACAAACCTGCAAGCAAGCCGAGCATCGTAACTGTCCCGCCTATGAGCTACGTTGCCGTTCGCGGAAAGGGCGACCCAAATACCGAAGGTGGCGAGTATCAAAACGCCCTGCCGCTGCTTTACGGCATCGCCTATACCGTCAAGATGTCGAAGAAAGGCTCAAGGAGTATCAAGGGCTATTTCGACTTTGTGGTACCGCCGCTCGAGGGTTTCTGGTGGCAAGACTCCCCGAGCGGCGACATCGATTATGTACGCAAGGACGATTTCAACTTTATCTCGTGCATTCGCCTGCCCGATTTCGTCACCCGAGATGACTTTGACTGGGCAGTCGCGGAAGCCACGACCAAAAAGAAACTTAACTTTTCTGCCGTCGAGCTGCTTAAAGTTGACGAGGGCCTCTGCGTTCAATGCATGCACACCGGGCCCTACGACAACGAACCGGCGACCGTAGGCGCTATGAATGAATACACGACCGAGCAGGGCTATGTCCCCGACTTCTCAGACACCCGTTTCCATCACGAAATCTATCTCTCCGATCCACGCAAATGTGCACCGGAGAAACTTAAGACTGTGGTTCGTCATCCTATCAAGCGCGCTGAATAGCGTGGAGCGTCATCTCACGCGCTAGGTTTTAAGCCAGCCAACCAGCCGCCTCCTAGGCCGTCCGGTAATTATCTTGACGCGGCCCGTCGCATCTTATAAGTTTGTTTTGCTAAAGCTGGAAAGCCTCTCAACGATGCGCAACTCCAGCTCTTTTTCTATCAAGAGGCTTAAATGAAATACCGGAAGTCGCGGATATCCATCAACGAACAAATAGCACTATTGACAGAATACAGGGGTCTTAAGTGCTCTGATCAAAGCGAACTCGAGCGAGCTTTGGTCGAAGTCGGCCACTACAGACTGTCGGCCTACTGGTTTCCCTACAAAACCAAATGCAAGTCCGGGATTACCATCTTTCGCGAAGGCACAACATTCGAAACCATCATCTACACGTATGAATTTGACCGAGCCCTCCGGCAGTTAATGTTTGATGCGGTCGGCAGAATTGAGATCTACCTCAGAAGCAGAATTGCCTATCTTGCCTCTGAGGAACGCGGGCCTTTCTGTTACCCAGATGTCGCCATAACGAGGCTCAACTCGGCATGTCCATCGCGCTTTGCGCCGCGCTGGGCTACGCAGCCGTCTTTGGCAGCGCCACCAATACGCTGCTCGCACCCATCCTGATTGGCTGCGAAGTCTTCGGTTTCGGTAATCTGCCGGCATTCTTCATCGTCTGCGTCGCGGCTTACCTGTTCAACATGGATAAGTCGATCTATGCCCTGCAGAAGCGGGCGTAGAAAGATGTCCAAGCAAGTGGTCTCAACCGGAAACGGCGTCTTGGCTATGCAAAGTGCCCTGGCGTTATTCCTCGTACGCGCCCTCGAGCCGAAGCAGCCACTCCTTGCGGTCAAGCCCGCCGGCATATCCGTTGAGCGAACCATCGGCGGCAACCACGCGATGGCACGGCACGATAATCGAAATGGGATTGCGTGCAACCGCAGTCCCCACGGCACGCGGGGACACAACGGGAGCCTCGTTTCCCGGCACACGATGTCGAGCCGCAACTCGCTGGGCTATCTCACCGTACGTAGCGACCTCGCCACGCGGGATAGAAAGCAGCTCAAACCAAACCTCGCGCTGAAACGCCGTGCCAATCATATGCAACGGCGGCGTAAACCGAGGCTCCTGCCCCGCAAAATAAGCATTCAGCCAAGCCCAAGAACGCTCAAGCACCGAAGAAGCCGCGCCATTTGCCGGACTCACCGAAGACATCCCACCGGTACCAGAAACCGCATCGGCACCTACGACATACTCCGCATCCTCTTTGAGCAGCGTGGAGCCAAAATGTTCCTGCCCCTCAAACCAAAGCCCCGTCAGACCGCGGCCATCAGCGGCAAGCAAGATTTCGCCCAAAGGCGAAGCAAACGTCGTCGTGACCACCAGCGGCTCCTTTCAAAACTCCGCACCATAATACCGCGAATTGTGCAGACAACCTCGCAGATACGTCCGGACAGACTCGATTGTCCAAGAGAGGGCGTTTTCCCTCTCAATATCGGCCGATACCGAGTCGCAACGCCCAAAACGATGTCCGGCAAAAACGAAGGTGAATGGTTTTCCGAGAAGTGAACGAGTAAAACTAGGGCCCCGAAGCATCCGCATTTTTTGACTGCAAAACAGCAGGATTCATGCGATAAAACCGCAGGAAATGGCGGCCAAAATATGCCGATGCTTCAAGGGTCCAAAATAGGTCGTTCACTTCTCGGAAAACCATTCACCTTCGATTCGGCCCCACCCCAAAGTCACCCAAGGCAGCAGGCGCAACGCGCCGCAGCTGCCGGCCGCGCCCCCACAGTCCCCAAGGCGGCAGGCGCGAAGCGCCGAGGCCGCCGCCGGAACCAGGGCCCGCAACAGCCACGTGCCCCCCCACATCAGCCCAGCGGCCCCAACCAACAACGGCCCCATCGCAGACCGCTCGCAGCAGCGTCACCACAGGCGGGGGCCGGGCTTGGTTTTCAGAACACTCCGCAGACCAGTGTGGCGCCTTGTCCGCGGCTCCGAAGGAGCAGGACAAGGCGCCACACATGGTCGAGGACGTTCTGAAAACCAAGCCCGGCCCCCGCCGGACAGGTCCACCACTACTCGCAGAGCAGCTTGGCAATCTGGACGGCGTTGGTTGCCGCGCCCTTACGGATTTGGTCACCGCAGCACCAGAAGGTGATACCGCGCGCGGCCTCGGGGTTCGAGATGTCGCGACGCACGCGGCCGACCCAAATCAGGTCCTGGTCGGACGTATCCATCGGCATGGGGAAGCGGTCGTGTGCATCCTCGGCAGCCATATCGTCAACCAGCTTGACGCCGGGAGCGGCAGCCAGCGCAGCACGGGCCTCGTCAACCGTAATATCGCGCTCAAACTCGAGCGTAATGCTCTCGGAGTGCGAACGCAGCACGGGCACGCGCACGCAGGTGCAGTTCACGCGCAACTCGGGCAGGTGCATGATCTTACGGCCCTCGTTTTGCAGCTTCATCTCCTCGGAGGTAAAGCCTTCCTCCTTGACGCCACCAATCTGCGGAATCAGGTTGCTCGCCAGCTGGGCGGCAAATGCACGCGGCTCGGGAATCTCCTCGCCGCGGCCCAGGGCGGCCAGCTGAGCCTCGAGCTCGGCCATACCGGGAGCGCCAGCGCCCGAAGCCGCCTGATACGTCGAGACGATCATGCGCTTCACGCCAGCAAGCTGGTGCAGCGGCCACGTAGGAACCAGGCCGATGATGGTCGCGCAGTTGGGATTGGCGATAAGGCCGTGATGCCACTTGATATCGTCGGCATTGATCTCGGGCACGACCAGCGGCACCTCGGGATCCATACGGAAGGCATGGCTGTTGTCGACCACGACGGCGCCGCGCTTGACGGCCTCGGGCAGCAGCTCCTTGGCGATATCGTCGCCGGCAGCGCCGAGCACGATGTCACAGCCCTCAAAGGCCTCGGGGCAAGCCTCTTCGATCACAATCTGCTCGCCGCGGAACTCGACGGTTTTGCCCGCAGAACGCGCGCTCGCCAGCAGCTTGAGCTTACCGACCGGGAACTCCTGCTCGTTAAGGCACTCGAGCATCTGGGTGCCCACGGCTCCCGTCGCGCCCAAAATAGCAACCGTGTACTGTTTCATGCTTCCCCCTTTAAAGGTTGTGGCTTTTGCCCGCACGCTGAGCAGGCCGATTATTGTTGCCAGTGTATACAAGAACGGGGCAGGCACGAAACCCGCCCCGTCGAAACGAAACCGAAACGAAACGCCCCGCCGTAGATTTTTGAGGCGAGTCCCAAAAATCTAGCGAGATAGCAGCTACTTGTGGAGCGCAGCCAGAGCGGGATCGACCGGCGCGGAAGCCTCCAGGTCGGAGACCTTCACAATGCCGTTCTCATCGGAGAAGGCACGGTAAATGGTCCGAATCGCCAGGTCGAAGTCCTTCTCCTCGACACCGATAATGATGTTGATCTCGTCGCAGCTCTGCGAAATCATACGCACGCTCACGCCGGCCTGGCCAAGCATACCAAACAGATGGCCCGAGATACCTGCGCGGCCGCGCAGGTTACGGCCGACGGTCGCGATGAGCGCCAAGCCCTCGACAACCTCGATCTCGAGCGGCTCTACCTCCTGTTGAATGTCGCCCACAAGCGAGTACAGCGAATCGTGCACATCCTTCTCCTGCACCACGGCGCCAAAGCGGTCGACACCGGTGGGCATGTGCTCGACGGAAACGTCATAGCGCTCGAAGACCGAAAGCGCACGGCGCATAAAGCCAACGCGGGGCTTGGTGCGGTCGCGGGCGACGTTGATGGCGACAAAACCGCGCTTGCCGGTCACGCCGGTAATGATGGGCTCGGCCTCGCCCTCATCAGCCGTCTCGCTAATGATGGTGCCGGGGTCCTGCGGCGCATTGGTGTTCTTGATGACCAGCGGAATACCCGCCTCGCGCACGGGGAACACGGCCTCCTCGTGCAGGACGCTTGCGCCCATGTACGAAAGCTCGCGCAGCTCCTCGTAGGTAACGCGCGCAATGGGCTGAGCCTCGGGAACAATACGCGGATCGGCAGAATAGAAGCCCGAGACGTCGGTCCAGTTCTCGTACAGGTCGGCGCCCAGGCACTTGGCCAGGATCGAGCCGGAAATATCGCCGCCGCCACGGTCGAGCAGCTTGATCTGGCCCTCACGCGTCGCGCCGTAGAAGCCAGGCATAACAAAGCCGCCCTGCTGACCGTACTCCTGCACCAGCTCGGAAGTGCGGTTCATGCTGAGCGTACCGTCGTGATGGAACGCCACAACCGTCGCGGCGTCCAGGAACGGCAGGCCCAGGTACTCGGCCATCAGGCGAGCGGTGAAGTACTCGCCACGGCTCACGAGCTCCTCGGTAGAGTAGCCGCCCGAGCGGGCGCGCTCGGCAAAGGCCGCAAACTCCTCGCGGATGGGATAGGTGAGCTCCAGCTCGTCAGCGATATCAAAATAGCGCTGGCCAATGTCCTCGAGCAGTTCCTCGCACGAAACGTGATACTTAACGTGCGCGTTAACCAGGTAGAGCAGGTCGGTCACCTTGGTGTCGCCCTTAAAGCGGCGGCCGCAGGCAGAAACCACCACAAAACGGCGGGCAGGGTCGGCATCGACGATGGCCTTAATCTTCTTGAAGTGTTCGGCGTCGGCGACCGACGAGCCGCCAAACTTGGCAATCTTAATCATGGGCTTGAGGTTACCTTTCTAAAAGCCTCTGCAAACCTGTTTTGCGCGCTCTGATACCATGGTTTCACCGATTGGGACCAAGGCATCCGAGGAGCAGTGTTATATGGGAACTTATCATAGTACACGAGGACGCACTTTATCGTGCTCAAGTAAGGTGGCAATCCGCACCGGCATCGCTCCCGACGGGGGTTTGTTTGTCTCGGACGAGCTCGGCACCCAGCAGGTCGATATCAGCTCGCTTGCAGATAAATCGTACTTTGAAATCGCTCAAGATGTGTTGGGAATGTTACTGAATGATTACACGGCCGAAGAAATTTCGGCGTGTGTCGACGAGGCATACCGCGGCACGTTTGCGAGTGAAGAGGTTACGCCGCTCGTCAAACTCGACGCTGCGCCGGGCGCTGATGCCCCTCAGACCTATGTGATGGAGCTCTTTGGCGGCCCCACGAGCGCCTTCAAGGACGTCGCCCTGCAGATGCTCCCCCGTCTGATGGCCCGCACTTCCGCCAAGGACGGCGGCGCCGAGCGCATCATGATCGTCACCGCCACGTCGGGCGACACGGGCAAGGCCGCGCTCGCCGGTTTTGCCGACACTCCGGGCACGGGCATCACCGTTTTTTATCCCGAGGGCAAGGTCAGCCGCGTCCAGAACCTGCAGATGTCCACGCAGGAGGGCGATAACGTCGCCGTCTGCGGCATCCGCGGCAACTTTGACGACGCCCAGAGCGCCGTCAAGCGCATCTTTGCCGATAAGGAGCTTGCCGAGCGCCTGGAGGCCGCTGGCACTGTGCTTTCGAGCGCCAACTCCATCAATGTCGGCCGTCTGGTACCGCAGGTCGTCTACTACTTTGCCGCCTATGCGCAGCTGCTGCGCGCCGGCGCCATCGAGGCCGGCGACACCGTGGAGTTCTGCGTACCGACCGGCAACTTTGGCGATATCCTGGCAGGCTACTACGCCAAGCGCATGGGTCTGCCCGTCGCCAAGCTCGTCGTGGCGAGCGACAAGAACAACGTGCTTGCCGACTTCCTGACTACCGGCGTCTACGACCGTAACCGTCCGTTCTTCACGACCATCTCGCCGTCGATGGACATCCTCATCAGCTCCAACCTGGAGCGCATGCTCTACTTCCTGTCCGACGGCGACTGCGAGCTCGTTGCCGGCCTTATGAAGCAGCTTGCCCAGACGGGTCGCTACGAGGTGCCCGCCGAGCTGCTGGCCAAGATCCAGAGCGTGTTTGGCTGCGGTTGGGCCAGCGAGGACGAAGTCCGCGCTGCCATCAAGAGCTGCTGGGACGCCAACGACTACGTGATCGACCCGCACACCGCTTGTGGCTATCACGTCTTCGAGCAGGTCGCTCCCGCCGAGGGCGCCAAGGCCCGCGTGCTGCTTTCGACCGCCAGCCCCTACAAGTTCCCGCGCGCCTGCTGCGAAGCTCTGGGGCTTAACGTTCCCGAGGACGACTTTGAGGCTATGCGTGTGCTCGAGCAGGCCACCAACACGGTCGCCCCGACCCAGCTCGCCGAGCTCGAGTCCAAGCCCGTCCGCTTCGAAGACGTCTGCGACGTCGATGAGATGGCAAGCTACGTCGAGTCTGCAGCAAAACGAATGAGCACCAACTAGATCCCTTATTAAGCGCCGGCGAAAGCCGGCGCACCTTCTTTCATCAGATAACCCCCGGGATGATGACGAGCTGACATGCGGGTCTGCCTGTTTAGTTCGTCGCGAGTTCCGCACGAGCCGGAAAGCACTTAATGTGCTTTCCGAGCGAGCCAGGACTGCCCGAGCAGCGAACTAAACAGGCAGACCCGCCCAGGAGGACCCACATGATCAAGATCACCGTCCCAGCAACAAGCGCCAACCTAGGCATCGGCTACGACACCCTCGGCATGGCCGTCAGCCTCTACTCGCACTTCACCTTCGAGCGCGCCGACAAGCTCACCATCACGGGCTGCCCCGAGGAGTTCCAAAACGAGAATAACCTGGTCTACGTGAGCTTTGTGGATGCACTGGCCGCATGGGGCGAGTCGGCTTTCCCCGTTGCCATCGATATTCAAACTGATGTGCCCGTCGCCCGCGGCCTGGGTTCCAGCTCCACCTGCGTCGTCGCTGGCATCATGGCGGCCGCCGCGCTGACGGGCCACACCGTCGACCGCGCCGAGCTCGTCCGCATTGCCACCGAGGTCGAGGGCCATCCCGATAACGTCGCCCCCGCTATCCTGGGCGGCGCCGTCTGCTCCTTTACGCCGACCGATTCGCTCCCCCAGTGTCTGCGCTACGAGGTGAGCGATCGCTTGCGTTTTATTACCGTGATTCCGCCCTACGAGGTGCATACGAGCGAGGCGCGCAAGGTTGTGCCGCAAGAGATTCCACTCTCCACCGCCGTATGGCAAATGGGCCGCATCGCCGGCATGACGCGCGGCCTGGAGACCGGCGACCTTGACCTGATTGCCGCCGCCAACGACGACCGTATCCAGGAGCCCTATCGCCGCCGCCTCATCCCCGACTACAACGCCGTGCGCGACACCTGCCTTAACGGCGGCGCTAAGACCATCTGGATTAGCGGCTCGGGCTCGACCCTCATGGCTGTAACCGACGACACCATTGTGGCAAAGTTCCTGCAGGTCAAGCTGCGTGAGCAGTTCCCCAAATGCGACACGCACATTCTGACGTGCGACACCGAGGGCGCCCAGATCGAATACCTGTAGCGCCCTGCCTCATTGCTCTCACCGGCCCCCTTGGGGCTTCCCCTGAAAACGTCCTCGATCATGAATTGCCCCGTCGTGCGCTTCGCGCGACGGGGCAATTCGATCTGCGGATTGTTTTCAGGGGAAGCCCCAAGGGGGCCTGCGCAGCCTCGACAGGATAATCGCATTCGCTGATTTAATCTTGTGCTCCAACGGAGCCACGGACGAGAGGCCTTCGCGCTGCGGAATAATTTTGAGGGGAACACCCCGACCATCCCTGCGTTTACCTTGCTGAGGATGTCTACAGGAACCCACGCTTTGAAGGGGCGCCGGGGTTGATTTCCGATCTCAGCCGAACACATTAGGCGGACAGGCCGTTCCCGCAGCT
>UQHW01000021.1 GCA_900540935.1 uncultured Collinsella sp.
CTGCGGGAACGGCCTGTCCGCCTAATGTGTTCGGCTGAGATCGGAAATCAACCGCGCGGCGGTTGAAGACGATTGGTCCATGCGGCCGCAAGTGCGGTAGGGGCTTGGCTAGATAAGCCCAAAGTGTTCGAGCGCGGTGACGACGCCGTCGTGGTCGATGCTGTCGGTGACATAGTCGGCCTTTTCCTTGAGGAAGTCCGGTGCGTTGCCCATGGCGATGCCAACGTCGACGGCGTTCATCAGCGAGACGTCATTGCTGGCGTCGCCGATGCCGTATACGGTTCCGTGGTGGGGATCGAGGGCGTCGAGTACGGACTGGATACCCTCGCGCTTGGTGCATTCGCGAGGCGAAATCTCGGTCACTTCGAGCTCGAGCTCGTTAAAGCAGAGCAGCGGCTCAAACGCTTGATCCTGAGCGATGCGGTTGGCAAGCGACGTGGACATTAAGATCTTGTAGGCGCTGTAATGTTGCAGCTGCGTAATTGCATCGCCCACGGTGCGGGCGTATCCCGGGGCGTCGGGCGCATCGGCACTCATGCGAACGACGCCATTGAGTCCCTCAAAACGAATCACTTCGTCCGATTGCTCAAGAATGGGAGCAAGGCGCTGCAGCATGCCGGGCGTCATCGCCAAATCGCGAATCACGTGTCCCTCAAGTTCGACATAGCCACCCGCGAGGCAGACGATGCCGGTCCAGGGCAGCTCAAGAAGTTTGGGGTGGATGCAGCTGAAGGTGCGCCCTGTGCAGATAAACGCCATATTGCCCTTGGCAACAAAATCACGGATGGCTTGCGAGACCGCTTCATTGGGATAGGGGGAGAGGTCTCGCTCGCTCTCGGGAAGCTCTTGTGCCACTCGAGGGTCTTGCCACGCGAGCGTGCCGTCAATGTCGAAGAAGCAGATATCGCCGTGCTTGTGGGTTGGGCTGGCGACAGGGGAGGCCGAGGCGGTGGGTACAAATCCCGGTTCGAGGCCCATGATCTGGTCAAAATGCTCTTTAACGCGGGGAACGGAGATGCCGATGATCACCTGGGCGGTCTTGCCCGTAATGATGAGGCCCTTGGCGCCCGCCGCGACAAACGCCGCGTTATCTGCAACGATGGAAGGGTCTGCGACTTCGACGCGCAGCCGCGTGGCGCAGTTGGTTGCGCCCACAATATTGCCAACGCCACCTAAAAGCTGAATTACCCGCTCAGCGAGGACGTGATCTTGATCGGATCGACTATTGACCTCGTCATTGGGAGATTGCTCTTTGGCAAAGCCGCTTCCCGTTAAATGATCGATTGCCGCGCGATTGGCGACATGATCCTCGCGGCCCGGCGTCTTAAGGTCATAGATCAAGATGAGTGCTCGAAAACTAACAAAAAAGATGAGGCTAAAGGCAAGGCCGATACCGAGCGCCAAAAGGTAGGAGCCGGCATGCGTCCGCATGAGCGGAATAAAGTTGAAGGCTGCCATCTCCATGAGGCCGCCCGAGAAGATGCCGACGATGCCAAAGAGATTCATGGTTGTGGCAAGGCAAGACGATAAGACGGCGTAGAGAAAAAAGAGCCCGGGGTGGGTGAACATAAAGAGAAACTCGAGTGGCTCGGTAACGCCGCAAACCACCGAGGCGATGATGGCGGGAACAAGGATGGCCCTGAGGCCGGCGCGGCGCTCTGGTTTTGCGGTGGAGTAGAACGCGGCTGCGATGGCGGGAAGGCCAAAGAGCTTGACCCAGCCGGTGGCGGTAAAACCGGCCCACGGCGCAAGGTCATTAAGGGGGCGCGTGCTATGGGAGAGGATGGGGAGCAAGCTGCTCCACGTGGCGTAGATGCCGTCGTTAATGACCAGGTTGTCGTAGTAGATCGGCATGTAGAGCAGGTGGTGCAGCCCCATGGGCTCGAGCGCTCGCTCCAAAAGCACAAAGATGCCCACGCCAAAGGGGCCGACGCCCGCAAGTGCGTGGCGCAGTGTTTCGGTCACAGCGTATACGGAGGGCACGATGGCGGCCGAGATAGCGGCAAGGGCAAACACGGCAAAAAAGCTGATGAGGTAGACCAGCGAGGAGCCCGAGAAGGTGCCGAGCCAATCGGGAACCTTGGCATCGTAGAAGCGGTCATGGATGGCAACGACGGTTGCCGATACCGCCAGCGGGCCGATAATGCCGGTGTCGAGCGTCTTGATGCCGTCGATGACGGTGATACCGCTGGTGGAGGTCAAAGATGACGGGTACTCAAGTCCAAGGTTGTCTCCGCTCAGCTTAATGATCTCGCTCAAAAAGAAGCAGTAGGCAAAATAGGCGACGAGAGCCTCGAGGCAGCAACGAGCCGGTTGTTTTTGGGCAAGACCGATGGGCAGCGCTACGGCAAAAAGGAGCGGGAGGCGTTTAAAGACCGTCCACGAGCCGCGCTGGATGATAGCCCAGAAAACGTACCAAGGGGTTCCGTATACGGCGAGATCGCCGACGATGTCCGCAGTCGTTGCGAGAGCGGAGACGCCGATCATGAGGCCTGATATAGAAAACAGCATGGCGGGCGCGAACATTGCCCCGCCAAAGCGTTGGATTTTTTGCAGCATGTTCTGCCTTCCGAATATCGAGGCGCGTTGCGCGTGGGGAAACGTTTAAACAATGGATTCATTGTAGAGGACCAGACGAGTGTCGTACCGGCAGTTTTGAGCGAAACCGATTTGGGCATGACAGAAACCGTCAACGGCTAAATCCTGTCGCTTCACCGATATTCGGTTTAAACAACTTTAAGAAAGGCTATCGTGCCTAGCCGGAAATGAATAATGTAGAGGTGGAACAATGCCAAAAGCGATATACGAAGGAATCTACCGAGAAATACGCTCGCGCATCATTAATGGGACCTATGCGTTTCAGGAGATGCTGCCAACCGAAGCTGAGTTGACCGCGGAGTTCGGATGTACTCGCAATACCGTCCGTCGCGCCTTGGGCATGCTGGCCGACGGGATGTTTGTGCAGCCCATACACGGCAAGGGCGTGCGCGTTATTTGGCTTAAGGGCGAAACCGACATGTTGGGTGCACTCGAGGAAGTCGAGTCGTTTGGCGAATTTGCAAAGCGCAACAATGCCGTCGCATCGACGGACGTTAAGTCTTTTGAACATTTGATCTGCACTGAGCAACTCTCTCGTCGCCTGGGCTTTAAGGTGGGCGAGGAGCTGATTCGCGTGGTACGTGTCCGAAGTCTCAACGGCAGTGCGCGCCAAGTGGACCATGGCTACTTTTTGGCGTCGATCGCCAAGGGTCTGACCCCCGAGATCGCGGCAGAATCTATCTATGACTATCTGGAGCACAAGCGTGGCATCAAAGTGATGGCGAGCCGCCGTACGGTGAGTGTCGAGCTCGCCAACGATGAGGATTGCAGCTATCTTGACCTCGGCAAATACAACTGCGTTGCCGTCATGGAGAGTCAGTCGTACACCTCGGATGGCATCTTGTTTGAGGTGACGCATGCCCGCACGCATCCTGAGATCTTCCACTACCGTGTCAACTCCAAGCGATAGTCGGCTAGCTCGCAGCCTGACGAGACCCGTGCCCTCAAAGAGAAAACGCCCGGTCAAACCGACGATGCATCGGCTTGACCGGGCGTTTTTCTCTGCATTCGATAACAAATAATTGTTTATACAAAACTTGTCAAGTATCAAGTTGAAATTACCGTTCACCGAAGTTTTTCTACCGCTCTAGTAATACTTGTTCAAACAACTAGCCAAATAGCGTATCGTACAAATCAGCAAAAGGGGCAAAGTCCCCGAGCCAATCTCCGAAGGCGGCGGCAAAGGGTGCCGCCACGGTGTGAAAGGGTGGATTGTAATGAAGAACGAAATGAGCAGAAGGCAGTTCCTGGGCTTTGCTGGTTCCGCGGCTGCGGTTCTTGGTCTGGGTCTCGTGGGTTGCGGCGGTTCTGCCGGCTCCGGCTCCTCTGCTTCTGGTGACGCTGCCGAGGTCTACTTCCTCCAATTCAAGCCCGAGGTCGACAAGGAGTGGAAGGAGATCGCCAAGGCGTACAAGAAGGAGAAGGGCGTCGAGGTCAAGATCGTGACCGCCGCCTCCAACACCTACGAGGAGAAGCTCAAGTCCGAGATGTCCAAGAGCTCCGCTCCGACCCTGTTCCAGGTCAACGGCCCCACCGGTCTTAAGAACTGGAAGGATTACTGCGCCGACCTGTCCGATACCAAGCTCCGCGGTGAGCTCATTGACGACTCCCTGGCTCTGCAGTCCGATGGCAAGGATCTGGGTATCGACTGGGTCCAGGAGAGCTACGGCATCATCTACAACAAGCAGCTGCTCGAGAAGGCTGGCTACAAGGCCGAGGACATCAACTCCTTCGACAAGCTGAAGGCTTGTGCCGACGACATCCAGGCCCGCAAGGACGAGCTTGGTGTTGAGGGTGCCTTCACTTCCGCCGGCATGGACGACTCCTCCAGCTGGCGCTACACCACCCACCTCGCCAACCTCCCGCTCTACTACGAGTTCGAGAAGGAGCACAACCAGGAGGACGACGAGATTAAGGGCGAGTATCTCGACAACTTCAAGCAGATCTTCGACCTGTACATCACCGACTCCACCTGCGATCCTTCGCAGCTTGCTTCCAAGACCGGCGACGACGCCACCAACGAGTTCGCAACCGGCAAGGCCGTCTTCTACCAGAACGGCTCTTGGGCCTACTCTGACCTCGTCAAGGCCGGCATGACCGACGATCAGATTGGCATGATGCCGATCTACATCGGTGTTGACGGCGAGGAGAACCAGGGCCTGTGCTCCGGCGGCGAGAACTACTGGTGCGTCAGTTCCCAGGCTTCCGAGGATGCCCAGAAGGCCACCGAGGACTTCATGTATTGGTGCGTCACCGCTGACACCCCGACCAGCATCATCGCCGACAAGATGGGTCTGACCGCTCCGTTCAAGAGCGCCAAGGAGACCACCAACGTCTTCTCGCAGCAGGCCGTTGCCATGGCCAAGGACGGCAAGAAGACCGTCGCTTGGGACTTCGTCTACATTCCCTCCGAGGAGTGGAAGAAGAACCTCAAGCAGGCTCTGATTGCCTACGCTGCCGATAACAGCAAGTGGGACGGCGTCAAGAACGCCTTCGTCGATGGCTGGAAGACCGAGAAGGCCGCTTCCGAGTAAGCAGTTGCTGCCCAAGCTATCTGATTAGCGACAGGGGGCGGGCAGACGTTGGTTTGCCCGCCCCCTGCATATTGAAAGGACCCTTTTATGGGCAAAGCACTCAAGCGCTGGTGGCCGCTCTTTATGCTGCCCACGTGCCTGGCGTTTATGATCGGGTTCGTGATCCCTTTTATCCAGGGCTTCTATCTCTCGTTCTGCCAGTTTATTATCATTAGTAACGCGCACTTTGTCGGTATCGAGAACTACGTGCGCGCGCTGTCCGATCCGCAGTTCTCCACGTCGTTCTTCTTTACCGTGGCGTTTGCCTTCCTGTCGACGGTGCTCATCAACGTGATCGCCCTGGCCATTGCGCAGGCGCTCACCCGCAAGGCGCTCAAAGGCACCAACATCTTCCGTACGATCTTCTTTATGCCTAACCTGATCGGCGGCATCGTGCTGGGCTACATTTGGCAGATTCTGATCAACTGCCTGCTCTCCAACGTGGGCGCCCAGCTCATCGCTCTTAACTCTGCTGCTGGCTTCTGGGGCCTTATCATCCTGACCCTGTGGCAGCAGGTCGGCTACATGATGATCATCTACATCGCTGGTCTGCAGTCCATTCCGTCCGACTACATCGAGGCCGCCAAGGTCGACGGCGCTACGGCATGGCAGACGTTTTGGAAGGTTAAGATCCCTAACCTGATGCCGACCATCACCATCTGCCTGTTCCTGTCCATCACCAACGGCTTTAAGCTGTTCGACCAGAACCTCGCCCTTACCGGCGGCGCCCCCGCGCACTCCACCGAGATGCTCGCCCTGAACATCTACAACACGTTCTATTCGCGTGCCGGTATCGCATGGCAGGGCATTGGTCAGGCCAAGGCGGTTATCTTCTGCGTCCTGGTCGTGGCCATCTCCATGATCCAGCTTAAGGCCACGAGGTCCAAGGAGGTGCAGCAGTAATGAAACGCGATAAGGTTATCAACCGCGCGCTCTCGATTTTCTTTACGATCCTGTCGCTCGCGTGGATCTACCCCGTGTTCATGATTGCGCTTAATTCTTTTAAGAAAGCGACCGCAATCAGCACCACCACGGCATTCGATCTGCTCACGCCCGAGACGTTCAACGGCCTCGCAAACTACATGCACGCCCTTAACGAGCAGGGCTTTGCCTCGGCATTTATGTACTCGCTCATCATCACGGTCACGTCGGTCGTGCTGATCTTGGTGTGCTGCTCCATGTGCGCTTGGTACGTGGTTCGTGTCAACAACAAGATCTCGAACTTCTTCTATTACCTGTTCGTGTTCTCGATGGTCGTGCCGTTCCAGATGCTCATGTTCACGCTGTCCAATTTGGCGGACCGCATCGGCTTTAACACGCCGTTCAACATCTGCTTTATCTATCTGGGCTTTGGCGCGGGCCTGGCGGTCTTTATGTTCGCCGGCTTTGTAAAGAACATCCCGCTCGAGATCGAGGAGGCGGCCATGATCGACGGCTGCAACCCGGTCCAGGTGTTCTTTAAGATTGTCCTTCCCATCATGAAGCCCACCTATCTTTCGGTCGGCATTCTCGAGACCATGTGGGTCTGGAACGACTACCTGCTGCCCTACCTTACGCTCGACTCTACCAAGTACAAGACCATTCCTATCTTGATCCAGTACTTCCGCGGCGGCTACGGCCACGTCGAGCTCGGCCCCATGATGGCCTGCATCATGATGGTCGTTATCCCCATCGTCATCATGTACATCCTCTGCCAGAAGTACATCATCGACGGTGTGGTGGCAGGTGCCGTCAAGGGCTGATGCCGTAACTGTTTTGCAAGTTTTGGCGGCGTCCCTCAGCGCGGCGCCGCGTATCGAAAGGTAAAGACATGGCCGAGATTGTTCTCAAACATGTTCAGAAGGTGTATCCCAACAACGAGTCAAAAAAGAAGGGCTTCTTTGGCAAAAAGAAGAAGACCGAGGAGAAGAAGCACAACCTCAAGGTTACCGAGGACGGTGTGCTCGCTGTAGAGGACTTCAACCTCACCGTTCACGACCAGGAGTTCGTCGTCCTCGTTGGCCCCTCTGGCTGCGGTAAGTCCACGACGATGCGCATGGTCGCCGGCCTGGAGGACATTACCTCGGGCGATGTGCTCATCGATGGCAAGCGTGTCAACGACGTGGCGCCCAAGGACCGCGACATCGCCATGGTGTTCCAGAGCTACGCTCTGTACCCCAATATGACGGTGTACGAGAACATGGCATTTACGCTCGAGCTCAAGAAGGTTCCCAAGGACGAGATCGACCGCAAGGTTCGCTCTGCTGCCGAGATTCTGGGCATTACCGAGTACCTCGACCGTAAGCCCAAGGCGCTCTCCGGCGGCCAGCGCCAGCGTGTCGCTATCGGCCGCGCCATCGTGCGTGACCCCAAGGTTTTCCTGATGGACGAGCCGCTGTCCAACCTGGACGCCAAGCTTCGTAACCAGATGCGTGCCGAGCTCATTAAGCTGCGCCACGAGATCAAGGGCACGTTCATTTATGTTACTCACGACCAGACCGAGGCCATGACCCTTGGCGACCGTATCGTGGTCATGAAGGACGGCGTCGTCCAGCAGATCGCCACGCCGCAGGAGGTCTTCAACCATCCCGCGAACATCTTCGTCGCCGGTTTCATCGGCGTGCCGCAGATGAACTTCTTCGATGCCCAGCTGGTGCGCTCGGGCAACGGCTTTACCGTCAAGACCGAGGATATGAACGTAGCGCTCGCCCCCGAGACTTGCGCTCAGCTTGCCCTCAACTGGAACGGCGGCGACGTGAAGGAGATTACGGCCGGCGTGCGTCCCGAGCAGATCCTGCTTGCCGACAAGGGCGAGGAGGGCGCGCTCCAGGGTACCGTCGAGGTGACCGAGCTCATGGGCTCGACCGAGCATGTCCACGTGACCGCTCCCGACGGCCAGTTTGTCCTGATTATCCCCGTCGTCGACCTCGAGGCCAAGGGCGCGCTCAAGGCTGGCGACACCATCTGGTTCAAGTTCGAGAAGAACGCGACCCACCTCTTCGATAAGGTCTCTGGCAAGAACCTTATCTAGGCCCGGTGCATCCAGGCCCTCCCTTTGGGCGACTGCGGTATTGCCATCCTTTTGCCGCGGTCACATATAAGGCTCCCCTCCCGTCCACTGGGCGAGAGGGGAGCCTTTCTTTGTGCCGGGCTGTCTATCTGTCAGTTTGTCTTGATCTGTAACAGGAGGAGGGCCAAATTGGGCCTAGATGTTACAGATTTAGACAGCGTCGAGCTGCCTGTCCTTTCATCTCGATCTGTAACACGAAGGACTGATTTCGGCAGTTACCTGTTACAGATTGAGATTGTTTTAGCCGCCTTGCCCGTCTGTCTCATTCTGTAACAGGTAGACCCGATTCCGGCGGTTATCTGTTACAGATTGAGATAGTTCATCGGGACAATTTCGTTTGTCTCGATCTGTAACAGGTAGACTCAATTTTGACGGCTAGATGTTACAGACCGAGATTTTATGGTCGAGGCAGGCCATGGGCCGGCGTATGGGCACAAAAAACGGAGCCGCGTTGCCGCGACTCCGTTTTCAAGAGGATGGGTAAGGGAAGCGAATTAGCTCAGGTGCCAGATCTCGTCGTTGTACTGGGAGATCGTGCGGTCGGACGAGAAGGTGCCGGCGTTGGCGATGTTGATCAGCGCCTTGCGCATCCAAGCGCCCTGGTCCTCGTAGTCGGCTAGCACGCGCTCCTTGGTCTGGATGTACTCCTCAATGTCGAGCAGGGCCATAAACCAGTCCTTGCCCTTAATGTCGTCGTGCAGGCGCTGCAGGCGCTCGGCGTTGCCGGTCGCCATAAAGGCCGGGTTGGTGATGAAGTCCACCAGCAGTTTAATGCCGGGCTTGCAGTAGAGCGCACCGGCGTTGTAGGTGCCGTCGACGTAGAGCTGCTCGACTTGTTTGGACGAGGCACCAAAGGTATAGATGTTCTCGTCGCCCACGAGCTCGGCAATCTCCACGTTGGCGCCGTCGAGTGTGCACAGGGTCAGGGCGCCGTTGAGCATGAACTTCATGTTAGAGGTGCCGCTCGCCTCCTTGGAGGCCAGGCTGATCTGCTCGGAGATGTCGGCAGCGGGAATCACGCGCTCGGCGGCGGTGACGTTGTAGTTCTCGATCATGACGACCTGCAGGTAGGGAGCCACGTCGGGGTCGTTGGCGATCCACTGGGAAAGCGTCAGGATGAGGTGGATGATGTCCTGAGCGATGGTATAGGCAGGCGCTGCCTTGCCGCCAAAGATGATGGTGACGGGGTGCTTAGGTCTGTTACCGTTCTTGATGTCGAGGTACTTCCAGATGATGTAGAGCGCGAGCATCTGCTGGCGCTTGTACTCGTGGATACGCTTGACCTGAACATCGATGATGGCGTTGGAGGGGATCGTCACGCCCTGTTCGAGCGCCATAAACTCGCGCATGATGGTTTTGGCTTTGGCCTTGGTGGCGGCCAAGCGCTCAAGAATGCTCTTATCGTCGGCGAAGTCGGCGAGCTTGCTCAGGTTGCCGGTGCTGCGCCAATCGGTACCGATTACATCGTCGAGCAGGCTGGCAAGCGCGGGGTTGGCTCCCTGGATCCAGCGGCGGAAGGTGATGCCGTTGGTCTTATTGGAGAACTTCTCGGGGTAGATCTCGTAGAACGGATGAAGCTCGGTGTCCTCCAGGATCTTGGTGTGGAGTGCGGCGACGCCGTTGATGGAGAAGCCAAAGTGGATGTCCATGTGGGCCATGTGGACGGTGTCGTATTCGTCGATGATGGCGACGCGCGGGTCGTCGTGCTCGGCCTTTGCGACCTTATCGAGCTTGACGATAATATCGGCGATGGCAGGGGAGACCTTCTGCAGGCTGGTGAGCGGCCACTTCTCGAGCGCCTCGGCAAGAATCGTGTGGTTAGTGTAGGCGACCATGGAGCGTACGATGGTCACGGCCTCGTCAAACTCGATGTCGTGCTCGGTGGTGAGCAAGCGAATGAGCTCGGGGATGACCATGGTGGGGTGCGTGTCGTTAATCTGGACCACGGCGTAGTCGGCCAGATCGTGCAGGTTGCTGCCGCGCTCGATGGCCTCGTCGATCAGGAGCTGGGCGGCGTTGCTCACCATGAAGTATTCCTGGTAGATGCGAAGCAGACGGCCCTGCTCGTCAGAATCGTCGGGATAGAGGAACAGGGTGAGGTTCTTGGCGATCTCGGTCTTGTCGAAGTCGATGGAGCTGCCGGGTACCAGGCCGTCGTCGACGCTTGCCAGGTCGAACAGGCGCAAACGATTCTTGGCGGGCTGGCCGTAGCCGGGCACGTCGATGTTGACGAGCTTGGAGGTAACGGCAAAGTCGCCGAACTCAACAGTGTAGGAGTGGTCGTCATCGATCAGGATATCCTGCTCGCCGAGCCACTCGTCGGGGACGGCCTTCTGCTGATTGTCGACAAAGCGCTGACGGAACAGGCCGTAGTGGTAGTTGAGGCCCACGCCGTCGCCGGTCAGGCCCAGCGTGGCGATGGAATCCAGGAAGCACGCGGCCAGGCGGCCCAGACCGCCGTTACCGAGCGACGGCTCGACCTCAAACTCCTCAATCTTATTGAGGTCGTGGCCCGCGGCGGTGAGCTGGTCCTTAACCTCGTCATAGATGCCGAGGTCGATCATGTTGTTGATGAGCAGCTTGCCGATCAAGAATTCGGCGGAGATGTAATAGAGCTTTTTCTTGCCATTGTTGAGCGGGCAGGCGGCTGAGCGCTCCTGCACGAGCTTAACGAGCAGTTTGTAAATGCGACGGTCATCGAGCTGCTCGAGCGAGATGCCAAAAGACTGCTCGGCGAGTTCTGCGAGATCGATACGGGGCATGTTTCCTCCTGTAATGGGTTGATTACATGTCTGCAATTCATAAGAATCCCGCGCGAGGGGATTGGGGTGGCCTCGCGCGGGAAAAGCGGTCGCGTCCGCACGGTGGGGTGGGGTCGGACGCGGTGGCTCCTATTGAGGAAGCTCGATTTCGGCTTCCGACGGGATGCGGAAGTAGGTCTCGGTCCAGTCGGTGAGTTTGTGCTCGAGCTCGCGGGTGATGGCGCCGTCGAGCATGCGCCAGGTCCAGTTGCCGCCCAGCGTGGCAGGGGTGTTGATGCGCGCCTCGTTGCCCAAGTTGAGCAGGTCCTGCATGGTGTAGATGCACGTGTCGCTCACGCTGGCGGCGATGGTGCGATTGAGTGCATCTGCCATGGGTTCGCCGACCTGCTGATGGGTGTACAGGGCTGCCTGCTCGCGCTGACGCGGGGTGGCCGTTCCCTCAAACCAACCGCGCGCCGTCTCGTTGTCGTGGGTGCCCACATAGGCGACGGTGTTGGCGATGTAGTTATGCGGCAGGTAGTACGAGTTGGTGCCCTCAAAGGCAAACTGCAGGATCTTCATGCCGGGGAAGCCCGAGTTGTCGCGCATGTCGATGACGCCGGGGGTGAGGAAGCCCAGGTCCTCGGCGATGATGGGCAGCGTGCCGAGCTTTTCCTCGAGCGTCTTGAAGAACTTGAGGCCGGGACCCTGCGTCCACGAACCGTAGGACGAATCGGGCGAGGAGAACGGCACCTCCCAATAGGCCTCGAAGCCGCGGAAGTGATCCAGGCGGATGACGTCGTACATGTCGAGGGCGGCGCGAATGCGGCCCTCCCACCAGGAGAAGCCGTCGGACTCCATGGCGTCCCAGTCGTAGATGGGGTTGCCCCAGTACTGGCCGGTGGCCGAGAACTGGTCGGGCGGCGTGCCGGCGACGCTCACGGGATTGCCGGCGGCGTCGATCTTAAAGAGCTCAGGCGTCGCCCACATCTCGACGGAGTCACGCGAGACATAGATGGGCAGGTCGCCGATGATGAGAATGTCGCGCTCATTGGCATAGGCCTTGAGGCGGCTCCACTGGCGATCGAAGAAGTACTGCGTCATCTGGTGGTAGAGCATACGCGCCGGATGGTCGGCGCAGACCTTGGCGGAAGCTTCGCCGCGGGTGCGGAGTTCCGCGGGCCACTCCCAAAACGCCTTGAGACCGCACTCCTCTTTGACGGTCATGAACTCACAGTAGGGGATGAGCCAGTCCTCGTTGGCCTGGATAAAGTCATCGAAATCGGCCGGCTTGTCGGCGGCAAAGCGCTCGGCGGCGCGGTCGAGAATCTGACGGCGGCCACCAAAGATGGCACCATAGTCGACATTGCTGGGGTCGGAGCCCAGGTACACGCCGTCGATATCGCACTGCTCCAGATAGCCGGCCTCGATAAGCTCGGCAAAGTCGATGAAATTGGGGTTGCCCGCACGGGCCGAGAACGACTGATAGGGCGAGTCGCCATAGCTCGTTGTCGTAAGGGGGAGAATCTGCCAGTAATGTTGTTTGCACGAGGCGAGGAAATCGACAAAGTCATAGGCGTTCCAGCCAAAGCCGCCGATACCGTAAGGTCCGGGCAATGACGAAACGGGCATCAGAACACCGCTTGCACGCTCCATGGATGCACTCACCGTCCTTTTGAATAAGGGGCTGCGCCGTAGATGGATAGACGGCTCGTCCCGAGTTTCCATTTCTATTGTCCCTATTGTAGAACATGTTGTTTAAACATGTATAGAGAGAATGAAAAAGTTGCCGACTTTCGGTGAATGGTAGTGCGCCATAGACGATATGAGTTGAACATTGGGAGCTCCTCCCCTTGCGGCTCTTTTGTGGGTCGGGCGACAATGGTCGTCGTCATTAAAGACCGGCTGCCAGCCAGGTTGCAACAATGCAAGAAGGGTTCACATTCAGTTGGCCGTTGATACAAACAATCGCGCGAAGACCTCGTCTTCTTCGGTAAGTCCAGGCGCGGCAAGACGCGCATGGCAGTCGCCCTCACGATGCGCGCGGTCGCCGCGGACATGTCGCTCAGGTTCTGGCAGACCGCGCAGCTGGTTCTCGAGCTCGGCAACGCGAAGCGCAAGGGAACGCTGTCGAAACTGTTGAACGACGTGTCGCCCGCGAGGCTGCTCGTGCTCGACGAGTTCGTCTACGTCCCCTGCGACGTAGACGGTGCGAGGGTTCTCTACCAGGTCATTTCCGTCCATGTAGTGCTCGTAGGCCGCGGCGTCGTCGGGCTCGTCGAAGGAGAGGGACTCCGTCCAGTCCCAGTAGGCCCCCGTCCAGGCGCCCCTGCGCCTGCCGGCCGGCGTCGTCTCGTCGAAGACGAGGCCGTGGCGCAGCAGGAACTTCGACATCCGCTGCTTGGCGTGTTGCAGGTCGTCGCGCGCGTCCTCGAGGGCGCTCGTCGGGGACCCACACCTCGACGACGTTGCGGCGCGCCAGCATGCGTGCCAGCCACTCGGCGTCGCGGCGGTCGTTCTTGCGGCCGCGGTCGGCCGCGGGCCGGTGCATCTTCGGGACCGCCCCGACGACGCAGCCGAGGCCGAGGGCCCGCAGCGCGCGGCCGCGGTTGATGGTACGACCATTGTCGCCCGACCCACGAGAGAGCTGCAAGGGGAGAGGCCCCAATGTTCAACTCATATCGTCTGTTGTGCCAGAGTCGCTCGGGAAAGCGCGACCGACGCAGCGCGCTGTTTTCCAGTCACATCCAGTTCGGGTTGATTTCAGCATGCGATAAGAAACTGGATTTGAATTTCGACTCGAAAGATGGGCAATGCTGATGAGAAACGCTTGGAGTTCGGGATTGCGCGGCGTGAAGCGACCCTCTTCTTATCGAGTTCGTTACAATGTAGGAAAAACAGTAAGTAAGAAGACCTCTGATTGCTTTAGGAGGAGCTGTGGTGAATAGCGCCCAGAAGATCGATAAGTCCATCCAGAAGATGATGACTCTCGGAAGAAGGCTTGGGATTCTGTTTACGGCGCTGTTTATAGCGGTGTGTTGCTGTTCGGTGGTGGTGGTTATTTCCATTGGGCTTATGGCTGCTCAAGGAAACCTATATGATCCATCAAAGACGGTTTCCGTAGTGGTTCCTTTGATGTATCTTCTGATTTCCGGAGGGGCCACATGGACCCTGCGGGGAATCAGCATGGACATGGCTCATGGCGAATCGCCCTTTACCCTTTCGCATGCTCGAAGAATCTCGATTATCGGGTGGCTGTTTGTTGCAGCGGCAATAGGTGACCTCTTGTTTTCTCCGGGGTTTCTTTCGATAGTGATTGGCCCCTTCGACTTGCTGGGGAACGCCTATTCGATGTTTGAAAACCTGGCCCTGCCCATAGATATTGGTGCTGTGCTGGGGGCCGTTTGCTGCTTCTCGATTTCTGCGATATGGCGCTACGGAGCTCTGCTTCAAGACCAGACCGAGGATTTGGTGTGAGGGGCGGCATGGACTATCTGATTATTGAGCTTGAAAGCTTATTGCTTCGACGCGGAAAGACGAGTACGGATATCATTCGGGCGACCGGGCACACACCGGCAAGTATCTCAAAAATACGAAATGGCAAGGTGAAGGCAATTAGGTTAAAGACATTGCTGGATATTTGCGTAGAGCTTGATTGCCAGCCTGGCGATCTTATTAAGCGCGTCAACGAAAGAGAACTTGAGGAACTGGCGACGCGGCGCGCCCGCAACGCGCTGAGCAGGGCGACCGCGACGGGTGATGACCCGGTCCTGGAGTCAGATCATGTTTACGTGGTCGATCTTAGAGACGACTGAGGCTGGAGAATAAAAAAGTATTGAGCAGGTGCAGCCCGTGAAAACAACGGTTTTCACGGGCTGTTCATTCAACGTCCTGCAGTGGCCTGTATTTCTCGCCGCGTCACTGGGGAACGAGAGAGTCATTTCCTGTGCTGGATGCAGGGGGGGGTGCTTACCTTGTGTAATATATAAATAAGCTTATATTGAAATATGATACATATCGAATTAGAATAACATTATCAATTCGGTATGCAAGGAAAGGAGGGAGAGATGGATTGGATTAACGAGCCGGAGGAAGGCGTTGCACCCGCGTGCAACAATTGCTTCTTTTACGCGCACGGCAGCTGCAGCACCAAGTGTTCTTCACAGGAGTGCACTATCCGCTTTTAGCGGATAGTGCACGCCGTACGGCGTGCACAGACTGTTCAAAGATATTTTGGCCAGCAGCGCCTGAGGGGCGATGTGGCATTGCAATATGGGGGGGCGAACCGACGTTACCTATAACCCCGCACAATTGCCATGTCGTCCCTTTTTATTGACGGGGAGGATGTCGTCCATGCGGGAAGTCCCAGTTGAATTGCGTGCCATATCCAAGAGATATGGCGGGTTTGAAGCGGTTAAATCAGTCTCGTTCTCTTTAATGGAAGGCGAGCTGTGTGCACTCATTGGGGAGAATGGTGCCGGCAAGAGCACGTTAATTCGATTGATCACGGGGCTTTCGGAGCCATCGTCAGGAACGATCTCGATGTTTGGGCAAACCGGGAGACGTGAAATACGGAGCTGCAGGGAAAGGCTGGGTTATATGCCCGACCTCAATGCTTCGTATCCTAATCTGACCGCGCGAGACAACTTGGTCGTTCGCTGTATTGAGTGGGGGCTTCCCACCGATCGTTCCATCGACGGTGTGTTATCAACCGTCGGTTTGGGGGAGGCCGGCGGGAAGAAAGTGAAGAACTTCTCAATGGGAATGAGGAGGCGTCTCGATCTGGCCATAGCGTTGCTGGGCGATCCGGAGCTGTTGATCCTGGACGAGCCGACAAACGGCCTGGATCCGATGGGGATAGTCGAAGTAAGAAAAATCCTTACGCATCTTAACAAAGATCAAGGTAAAACGATTCTCGTATCCAGCCACAATCTTGAGGAGATGCACAAGCTGGCAACTGATTACCTCTTCATAAGTCATGGTCGCCTCATTCGAAGGATGACCGCACCTCAGCTGGAAAAGTCATGCCGCGGTGGTTTCGTGTTGCATGTGGACGATCTGGAGCGAACGAGATCGGTTCTCGGAGATGAGACCTCACATTCTTTTCTGCCGGACGGCAGCGTCCTTATGCGCTATGAGGAGAAAAAGGAAGGGCGGGGCATTGCAATCGAAGCGCTCTCGACCGCAGGTGTGAGGGTTGCGGAGGCGTATTCTCATAGGAAGAGCCTTGAGGAGTTTTATTCGGAGCTCATCGGTCGAGAGAGCGAGCTGTGATGAAACGCGAGTTCATCTCAGCTTTTCGGAGCGAGGTATGGTTGCTCGCCAGGCACCCGGCGACCGCTCTGATGATTGCGCTTGCTGCTGTGCTGTATGTGGTTGCGGCTGCGACTTCGTCTGAGGTGCTGATCATGGTCGCCGGTGATGACCCGTATACGCTTGGAGGGGCTATAGGTTTTATTGGAAACCTAGTGGATGCAGGGGACGTTTTGGGCTCTGTTGCCCGGACGTCTTTTGCGTCTACAGTGGTCTGGATTCCGGTGACGATTCTCTACGCGGTTTACGCTACGTCGAGAGACTTTGAATCCGTGGCTTACGCCGTATCGAGATCGCGAGGGGTGTCGCAGGCGGCGATTGTGATCACGAAGCTGTTGGTGAACTGCACTCTGGTCGGTGCCGTGTATCTTCTTTCTACGACTGCGCTGTATTTAACCAAGATGGCCCAATGGGACGTTGGGGCCTCGTGCTCAGGGTTTGCCCAATTTGTATCGATTGCGCTGATGATCGCGCTGCTGCTCATTTCGATGTACGCCGCTACCTTCGCCCTGTATTTGCTCACGAGGAGTGTGGTGGCGAGCAGCGTCGTTGCAATAGCGGTTTCGACATTTGTGATGGTGTGGTTCCCAAGTACATACGGAAGCGGTCAGCCCAGCTTGCTGCTCATGCTCTCGCCTGTGTATTACCTGATGAACCTGTGTTCCCTGAGTATGCAGAATGTTGGTGTAATTCAGGTTTTGCTGTATGCGGGCGGCACTGTGCTTGTGTCGGTTGGAGTTGCGCTCGTCTCGCTATTTGTAAGGACGGCGGTTCGATGAATCTTGGGATGTCGGTCAGGGCGGAACTGTTCCGCGCAAGAAGAATGAAACTCGCCGTGATAATAGCGCTGATGTATTTGGGCATCGCGGGGATTTATGTGTTTGCCGGGTCCGGCGCATGGGTCTCCGCAGGGGGAGAGGGCCAGTTCTTTGGCTTTTCCGCCGATCCGGGCTATCTTTTCTCGATAGGGGTTGGGCCAACGGGTATCTCTTCCTGGCTAAGTGTCGTCTCCATGGCGCATACGGTGTTCTTCCCAATCGTCTCTGTTGTTGTGGCGGGGACGCTATTCGGTGATGCGACGAGCGTGTCGGCAAGGGGAGTTTCGATTGCTCGGGGCTTCCGCAGCTGGCAGCTGTTTGCGGCAAAGACATTGGCTTGCGAAGTGTATACGCTGTGCCCCTACATCGTGTTTACTCTCGGTGTCGCTGCGGTCTTTGCCGTGTGCTCCGGAAGCGGTCTAGACAGCCTTACGGTTGGTAATGTGACCTCGGCACTCCTGTCGAATATCGTTATAGACGCCGCTTATACGCTGATGGTTGCGGTTGCATATGAGGTGTTCAGGATCAGATCTCTTGTGTCGGGAGCCTTGCTGGTCGCAACGTTCGCGGGCCTTGTTATCGCGATGAGTTTCCCAACCGTTTTACCCCCGGTTCACATGGCTTATTGGATGAGGGCGTGCGGGGCTGCCGGCGGGACGGTCCTGATGGCTGCATGCGGCCATGCGGTCATCGTGTCGCTCGCATGTCTATTGCTGCTTTCGTGCAGTTTTTATCGAAGAAGGTAGTGCGCTGGCGTATGCGCAGCGTCTGAGGGTCGATATGGATTTGATTGGAAATGGAGATGGTGCGAAGTGAAACTGTCGCAATTTAATGTGGTGCATGAACATAACGGAAGTCTTCTTATCATGAATGCGCGAACCGGCGGCATCCTGTCGTTAAATCCGGAATACGCGCAGAAATTCAAAAGGATTCAAGAAGGGGACGTTCGGGATGCCGATGATCTTGTCGCGGAGCTGATAAGGGGAGGCATCCTAGTCAATGAGGAGAGGGACGAGCTTGGGGAGATCAGGTTGCAAAGTCGCGCCGCGCGCTTTGCGAATACTGCTCTGTCCCTTACCATTGCGCCAACGATGGCTTGCAACTTTTGCTGTCCCTACTGCTATGAAAAGGGACAGGCGTACACGACGATGGGCGAGGAGGTTTTGACACAGCTCTCCAAGTTCGTGAAAGATTACTATCCTGGTATCGCAAGTCTCTCAGTTGGATGGTACGGCGGCGAGCCTCTGCTCGGAATGAAGATGATCGAACGGATTACGTCGGATCTGAAAGATGTCGTGGGGCCAACGTGTGAATATTCCGCATCGATAGTGACAAATGGCTATCTGCTGACGCCTGATGTTGCAAGGAGGCTCGCGGCATGTGGTGTGACGAGCGCGCAAGTGACTATAGATGGATCGAAGTCGGATCACGATTCGAGAAGGATTCTTCACGATGGAAGCCCTACATACGAACGTATTCTCAAGAACGTCAAAGAGTGTGCCGACATCATCGATATTTCGATAAGGAGCAACGTCGACAAGACCAACATCGAGGCCGCTCAAGAGCTATTGGATTATCTCGAGCTAAATGGCCTGATGAATAAGGTTCACTTCTATTTAGCCCCTGTTGACGATATCAATCAGGTATGTGCGAACGACAGCCACTGCTTTACTGTAAAAGAGTTCTCGTATGAGGAGACTGAGTTTTATAAAAGGGCAATTGCGCGGGGCTTCAAAGTTCAACCTTTTGGTGGGACGAATTTCGGGATATGTTGCGCCGTTGGAATCAACTCGTACGTGGTTGATCCCGTCGGAGATTTGTATAAGTGCTGGGATGACATTGGAATGAAGGAGCGGAGGGTCGGAACTATTTTCGAGCCGCCAATGTTGAGCAAGAACATGATTAACTGGATGGCATATGAGCCGGATGACCCGGAATGCCAAGAGTGCTTTGCTTTTCCCATGTGCATGGGAGGGTGCCCCAACCACGCCTTAAACGGTGAGGGGAAACGTTGCGTTTCCTTCCGGTATGATGCCGAGCAAAAAATGCTGCTCTCCCAGATGATGAATACGGCAAAACGGGGTGCGGGGCAAAATGAGGCTGATGCTTAATCTCTGTAGAAAATATATACTGGGCGGTCGATTCTACGCCTATCTTGTCGTAACAGTTTTGGTCGGGCTGCTTGCGCTTGCGGGTCCCTTTCTTACCGGCATAGTGGTAAACCGATTAGCGATGCCGGCCAGCGCCGATCTTGCCGCCGTTCTCGTTTGTTGCCTTATTTTGGTTGCGGTCCAAGCGGTTCGAGCGGGACTAGTGTATTGCTCAGAGATGCTGTACATCAACCTTCAGTCGCATGCGGGGTTCGGCTTAAATGCGGATACGCTTGAGCACGTGAAGCACCTTCCCCAGGCATTCTTCGAGGGCTTCAACGCGTCGTATTATAACCAGCAAATCAATCACGACGCTAATGACCTTGTCATCTTCGTAATCAACTCGGTTGTGGGGGTTTCAAGCAACGTTATCACCCTTTTGTCCGCCCTGTTTGTTCTCGGTAGCCTGAATATCAAGTTGAGTGTGGTCTGCCTTGTTCTTGCGGCAGCGAGTGCCGCTTTTTATGCGGTTTCACGCGCAAGGCTGTTTGAGAGAAGTTTTGACGTACAAGAGCAGAGCGCGAGGTTTTTTTCCTGTCTACAAGATCAGTTGGAGAAAGTTGATTTCATCCGCAAACATGCTTTGTTCGATAGGTCCCGCGCTGTACTGGTCGAAGCTTTTAATGGGCTCTATCCAACGATGAGAGCAAATCAGGAAGTAGGGTCTAGATTTACCTTTGGCAACGCGTTGGTCGCTTCCGCCGCTCAAGGATGTCTTCTTGCTGTGGGCGCGGTTGAAGTGATGGGCGGGAGACTGTTGCCTGGTTTTCTCGTGACTGCTGTTGGATATTATTCGAACTTAAGCTCAGCGGTACAGTATTTGTTGGGCTGGGGAAGGGATTACCAGACTAATCGCGTATGCTATGAGCGGCTGAAAAGAATTTGGGATGTCCCGGTGGAAGCGAATGGCAAATTGGCGCTTGGTCCGATTGAGGAAATCCGTCTAGAGAACATCAAGCTACGTTATCCAGGGGCGGAAAGGGTCGCGTTAAGCATTGAGGGGCTCGCGTTTTCCAGGGGTCGGCTATATGGAATCTCGGGGCCGAATGGTTCGGGGAAGAGCTCGCTGCTGTCAGTGATATTGGGGCTATATCCAGATGACACAGAAGGGGCCGTTCGCTACAACGGGGTGTCACAGCGTTGCATCGATCGATATGCATTGCGGCGGTGTCGAGTCAGCATTACGGAGCAAGAACCCCCTATCGTTGAGGGGACGATTCTCGATAATCTTACGCTGCTTTCTGATGATTACGAGATGGATAAGCTGAATCGGATGCTTGTCATATTGGGGCTAGACGAAATGGTTGCTTCTGTGGAGAACGGGGCAACGGCGATGCTTGACGGCGGGAAAGGAGGGGTGTCCGGCGGCGAGAAGCAAAAGATTGCAATTGTGAGACAGCTGTTGAAATCGCCGGACGTTATGCTTTTTGATGAACCGACCTCAGCACTTGATGCGAAGAGTCGAGGCGCGCTGATCAAATTGCTTCATGAAATTAAGAGAGACCATATTGTAATCGTTGTCACTCATGACGAGGAGATGCTTGCCGCCTGTGACGAGGTCATTTCGACGGCTGGATGATTATCGGATTGTGGCGTTGAAGACCAAGAAACTTGAAATGGCGCGGGCTCTGGGTAGGTCTCCACGGGTACGCCGTCGGTGCTGTACTCGACCGCCCGGCAAGAAGGTTTTATAGCGTGTTTCCCCAGAGAGGTCCCTTTGTCCGGTAGTGGCGAGGGGAGCCTCTCTTTTGCTCACCTCTTGCGGCGGAGGGGGACACCATGCGCCTATGCAGGACAAACTGCGCGTTCTTGTCGAATGATGGGCTATGTGTAGAGATGATGGTCTCGGGTAGAGGCCGTGTCGCGCTCGGCTGCGATGAGCCAGGCAATTCAATCTTCATCCGGGAGGGCCTTGGCAAGACAAGCAGGGCGAAGACCTTGGCGACGTTCGGGAGCCGTGTGGCGCCCGGCTCCACGCTCATCCACGACATGGAGCCGGGCGCCACACGGCTCCCGTCAACAATCTGTCACTGAAGAGCCAGCACTACAACGCGAAGCTGCTCAAGGGCGTTCCCGACGGCCAGAACCCGCTGGGGCCCGTGAACCGGATGCGCTACTTCATGCAGTGCTTCCTGAGGGCTCATCCCGGCTCCAACCGGGACGACATGCGGGGCTGTGGCTATGAGTCCGCCCGAGGACAAGCTTGAGAAGGTCGCGATGGTGCTCGATCGGGCAATGCGATACCCGAAAACGCTCAGGTTCAGGCAGTTCTATGCAAGAAAGCCCAGTTCAGATGAGTTCGACGAGCAATATTTATCAACACAGTGCAAGGGGGGATTATATTTGTATTTCATCCGTGTTGAGCTTCACACGGTGCGCGACTCATCGCAAACTGGCGGGCGCAGCGGAAAGAAAACCGACTGCAGACGAACGATCGATATCGGGAGCAAATAGCCACCGGATGCTTTTCGGTCTCCTACGCGTCGACCTCCGCGATTTCTTCTGCGTCTCGCCAAGTTGAAAGGAGCGATGTCGAAAACTCCTTTTCGGTTAGCGTCAAGACATCCTTCACGCAAAAACCTTTCAATTTGTCAGGAAGCCCAAAACGCGCTTTTTTCCTAATCGAGCTGGCAACCCGCTTCAACGCGGTCTTGTTCTTGTCCTCGTTGTATACCAAAACAAAGACGCAGTGCTCGCGAAACCATCTCGTCCTCTTTCCCCACAGGTCCGAGCAGATCAAAACGCTGTCCTTGCACTTCTCGATGAGGGCGTCCCTTTGGCCAAGATTGATACCAAGCTCTTCGTCATCCTTGGGATTGAGCCTCTTCCCCAGCGTCTCCTTCAGACTGCCGTTTTTAAATTCGACTAGATATAACGTTTCCCGATCGCAATACAGCGCATCGGCGGAGCGCGGGAGTTGCATCCACCTATTGACCTTCTTGCAGTAGCATTCTTTAACAGAGTCAAAATTGACAACAGGCAAATCGTCATCCACAAGAGAGACGCTCCCGTCTCTGGATGTTTTGGAGATGGTCGACGTGCAGTCCCTTAGGATACAGGTCCTGCAACGGGAGCAACCATCGCTGCCATCTGGCACCACGGGAGAGTTCGGATGAGGGCAGGAGGCGCACAGGTCGCTACTCAAGGCCGTACTCCTCCCTCTCAAGCGTATCAAAAGGAGCCGCCAGCTTCTCGTAGGCGACCTCAGTCGAGCCGGTTATTTCGGCAAAGCGAGAGCGTCCATCAGCGCAGGTCTCCGCAAGATAATATGAGCACAATCCATCAACAGCGTGCTTCTTAGAATACACTTCGATCGCATTCAAGAAATATGGACTATGGGTGCTCATTAAGACGTGCATCCCGAGCTCTTTCTGGAGCAGCACGATTATCTCGGCGAAGGCCAGCTGCCATGCAGGATGAAGATGAATCTCGGGTTCATCGAGGATAATAGTCCCTCCGGCATCTAGCGCGCCGGACTTCAAGAGCACCTTCATGATGGCGAACGTCTTCAAGCCAGCAGAAAGGTTCCCAGGCTCCAACCCCCGAGCGAAGCCCTCTTCGAGATACGTAAGGTGACCGCGACTTTCGCTCCTCTCGAAATACCCCGGACATAAGGAGGAGACCTTGTCCATGAGAACCTTCAGGTGCCGCTCCTTCGCGATCTCGTCGAACAGCGAGGACTCGCTGTCATCGTTACGGATGGTCGCCTGAATCAAATCTTGCCGCAGCTCCTCCTGGTGTCCAAGGAGGGGCCTGAACCGAAAAGCGGGGCCGTAGGGCCCTCCGAGAGAATCGATCAGGAACGGGTCGTCCAGATAATGCGCCCTGAATCGCAAAACCCTCCTATCGTGCACCTCCGCCACCTCGTCACCTGCAACCGAGAAAACCGTAGATGCGTCCTTTATCTGGAGTTCGACCTTCCCGGGCTCTTCGCCGAAAACCGAATTGATCTGGCCGTTGAACTCGCTTTGGAACCTGTTTGTCGCAATCGCACGAAATACCTCATCATCGGAGATATCCATGATCTCGATAATCTGATCGGCAACTCCTGCTACGCCATTCGTGAAATCGGATTCGATCTCACGGGAGATCTCCTCCCCGTAATACTCCTTTATCTCATCAATAAGCTCGTCCCTCGTGCACTCGCCCGAAAAAACCCTGTCGATGAAACCATTCATTCTTCCAGCAGTTCGCCTGTGGCGAGACGTGGAGTCGAGAGGGCCTCCCACATATGCCTTCCTGATGGCGCGTTCAACACTATTGCGCCTCATGCGGTCGATTTTGTTCTCCGAATCGGACATGCTGTTGAAGGCCGCATAAAGCGCTTTTCCAACCGTGCTTTTCCCCGTCCCGTTCTCCCCGGCGATCACGGCAATGCCATTAATCTCGATATCGGCCTCAGCGACCCTGCCGATGTTTTTCACCTTGATTTTCAATGCATATCACCAGCTCTAAACTCGCGAGACTCAATAGCTCGATTATCGCACAGGGAGATCGACTTCTCGAGGACTCCCTAAATGGAACGCGCGGGGAGGACATGGCTCGCCGCCGTCCGCTTTGCGTTCGCGCGGGGAAGGGTGACGACCAGGGGCCTCTCCGGGCTCATCAAGAGGAGCGCCGGATCCTCCTCGTCCATTTGAACTGTATTGTATCCCAGGACACTTGACTTAGAGGAATGGCGTTGAGCGGCGATAATCGTTTCAGCGCCAAAAAGAAAGGAGTGTTCAGTCATGGCAGATAGGCTCTCCTGCACAGCGGGGCACCGCATCGAGGCCGCAGACTTCGCCGTCGCGTCGGGGAAGCCCATCGCCCAAGTGGCTGCCGACCTCGGCATCAATGAGAAGATCCTGGGAAGATGGGTGACGGTCAGAAAGAAGGAACTGGCCAACCACCCGTTCGCGGCGGCCGCGGCCAAGACCGAGACCGCCGAGATGAGGGCCGCCCGCAAGTGCATGCGCGAGCTCGAGCTCGAGAACGAGTTCCTAAAAAGCCCCGACCTCACATTGGAGGCCGGGGCCAGTAGATTTTTGGGACATGTCTAGAAATCTACCCATGTGGGAAGCGGCATGTGCCGAGCATGTCGCGTGCTAGGTTTTGAGGCATGCCACAAAACCTAGCACGGGGGAGTGGCTACTCGGCGTCGGCGAAGCCGTTGGGGTTGTGGCTCTGCCAGTTCCAGCTGTCGCGGCACATATCCGCGATGTCGTATTGGGCCTTCCAACCCATCATGCGCTCGGCCTTGGAGGCGTCGCACCAGTTGGCAGCGATGTCGCCGGCGCGGCGCTCGCGGATCACGTAGGGCAGCTCCTTGCCACAAGCCTTGGAGAAGGCGGCGACGACCTCGAGTACCGAGGTGCCGGTGCCGGTGCCCAAGTTAAAGATCTCGACGCCGGTCTTGCCGTTCATCCAGTTAAGGGCGGCAACGTGACCAGAGGCCAGATCGCACACGTGGATGTAGTCGCGCACGCCGGTGCCGTCGGGGGTGGGGTAGTCGTTGCCAAAGACCTGAACGGCCTCGAGCTTGCCCACGGCGACCTGGGCGACATAGGGCACCAGGTTGTTGGGAATGCCCTTGGGGTCCTCGCCGATCAGGCCCGACGGATGAGCGCCGATGGGGTTGAAGTAACGGAGCAGCACGACGTCCCACTCGGGGTCGGCGGTGTGGACGTCCATAAGGATCTGCTCGATCATCCACTTGGTCCAACCATAGGGGTTGGTCGCGGGCTTCTTAGGATCCTCCTCGGTGACGGGCGGGTTGTCCGGGTCGCCGTAGACGGTCGAGGAGCTCGAGAAGATGATGGACTTGCAGCCATGGTTCCGCATGACGTCGATGAGCACCAGGGTGTTCTCGATGTTGTTGTGGTAGTACTCGACGGGCTTGCTCACCGACTCGCCGACGGCCTTAAAGCCGGCAAAGTGGATGACGCGGTCGATCTGATGGGTATCGAAGATCTTGTTCATCGCATCGCGGTCGAGCACGTTGGCCTCGTAGAAGGTGAGGTTCTTGGCGGCCTCGTCGCCCACGATGGTCTTGACGCGGTCGACGGCGACGGCGCTGGAGTTGGAGAGATCATCGACGATGACGACCTGGTAGCCACCCTCGAGCAGCTGAACGACGGTGTGCGAGCCGATAAAGCCGGCACCGCCGGTAACGAGGACGCAGGTGTCTTTGGGGTCGAGTGCTTGGGACATGTAGTCTCCTATCGAATCAGGAACACTTCTTGAGGGGAGTATAGCGCAGCTAGGTGCGGTGCAACTGTTTGACACAATGAAGAGCAGAGCAATGATAACGTGCTCATAGGACGGGAATGCATAACGGTTCATGGTAGTTCCAGGCTGTGCGCATGCCGCCGGCCGTGCGGTTTTCTGCCGTTCGTGGAAATCGTTGGGATGCGTCGGATGTACGGTAATATGTATGTCTTGAGCGACATATAAACAAAACATGTAACGGAGTACATATGTCACCAAACAGCGATTCCATCTTTACTCAGGAGCTCTCGCGCCGCACCGCCCTCAAGGCCCTGTTCGGTGCCGCTTCTGCTGCAGTTCTTTTTGGCCTGCCTGCCCGCGCCCATGCTGCCGAGGCCAGCCAGGAAACCACCGACAAGCTGAATGCCGCCCAGGCCAAGCTCGACGAGGTCCAGGCCCAGCTTGATAGCATCGCTAACGAGTATGCGGCGCTCGCCAACAAGAATGCCCAGACCCTCAACGATATCGAGGGCGTTCAGGGTCAGATCGACGACACCCAGGAGCAGATCGACACCAAGAAGTCGGAGCTCAAGAAGAAGCGTAACGAGCTTTCCGATCGCGTGGCGGCAAGCTACAAGTCGGGTGGCACCAATATCCTGTCGTTGCTGCTCGCTTCTGGTTCGTTTGAGGAGCTCGTCGCCAACGCACATTACGTCGAGAAGATCAACAAGAGCGACCGTGACGCCATCGAGGACATCCAGACCATTCAGAAAGAGCTCGATACACAGAAGTCCGAGCTCGAGTCGCAAAAAGCCGACTTGGAGAAGCTCAAGGACCAGCAGACTGCTCAGATGCAGGACATGCAGGCCAAGCAGCAGGAGGTCCAGACGGTTCTGAACGGCCTCTCCGACGATGTCAAGGAGCTCATGGCCCAGCGCGATTCCGAGATTCTTGCTGCCGCTCAGGCTGAGGAGGCTGCCAAGAAGGCTGCCGCTGCCGCGGCTGCCGCAAACAAGAACAATTCCTACTCGGGTGGTTCAAGCTCGGGTGGCGGATCGTATGCGCCCGGAACTCCGCAGCAGAATGCCGGCTCGGGCAAGCAGCAGGCCGTCGTCAACGCGTGCTACTCCACGCCCTCGCCTGGCCAGAACTGGTGCGCGGCGTGGGTTACCAACGTGTTCCGTAACGCCGGCGTGGGCTACTTTGGCGGCAATGCGTGCGACATGTTTAACGCCTGGTGCTATAGCTCCGACCGCTCGGCGCTGCAGGTGGGCATGATCGTGGCCGACTCGTCGCACAGTGGCACCGGTACGCCGGGTCTGCTGTACGGACACGTGGGCATCTATGTTGGCGGCGGCATCGTTATGAGTAACGAGGGCGCCATCACGTCGAGGTCGCTTGGCTCGTTCATTGGGTTCTACGGCACTGGCTCTGGCGTGCGCTGGGGCTGGCTTGGCGGTATTGCGCTGTCGTAAAGCCGACTGGGCCGCGTGCCCGCCCGCAATATATTTGATTGCCTGCTCGGACAGTCCTGCTCGCACGGAGAGCACATTAAGTGCTCTCCGGCTCGTGCGGAACTCGCGATCAACCTTATGCCTCTCGGACTGTCCCGGCCCTCTCGGGTCCTGAGCGCGACACACCGGACTGGTTTATCTGAATAAATATGGTGAAGGCCCCTTTCGGGGCCTTCTTTTTAGAGGAATTCTCCGATTCGGTGGACTTCGGGTTGTAGGTCTACTCCGAATTGGTCTTTGACGGTTGCTTGGATGTGGCGGATGAGTTCGTCGACGTCGGCGGCGGTGGCGTGGTCGGCGTTGACGATGAAGCCGCAGTGTTTTTCGCTCACCTGCGCGCCGCCGACAGCATGGCCGCGCAGACCGGCATCCATGATGAGCTTGCCGGCAAAGTAGCCCTCGGGGCGTTTGAAAGTGGAGCCGGCGCTCGGCATGTCGAGCGGCTGCTTGTCCTCGCGGCGTTGGCGGTAGTCGTCCATGTCGGCCTTGATCATCGCGGCGTTGCCCGGGGCGAGATTGAAAGTGGCCGAAAGCACGATAAAGCCGTCGTCGGCGATGCGGCTCTTGCGATAGCCCAGGTTGAGCTCGTCGACATCGAACTCGATGATGTTGCCGCTGCCGCGGGTGCCGTCGTCGAGCTGGCGAGCGGGTTTGTAGACGCGCACGGACTCCAGCACATCGGCCATGCAGACGCCGTAGGCACCGGCGTTCATGTAGCAGGCGCCGCCGACCGATCCGGGGATGCCCGAGATGGGCTCCATGCCGGTAAGGCCGGCCTCGGCTGCCGCCGCGGCGACATCGGAAAGCAAGGCACCGGCTGCCGCCGTGACATGCGTGCCGTCGACCGTAATGTCGGAGAGGCCCTTGCTCAGCGCCACGACAACGCCGCGGATACCCTTGTCGCCGACGAGCAGGTCGGAGCCGTTGCCCACGATGGTGAGCGGCAGGTCGCAGCGATAACAGGTGTCGAGCGTGGCGACGAGGCCCTGCTCGGTATCGGGCGTGACAAAGACGTCGGCCGGGCCGCCGATCTTAAACGTGGTGTGCTCGCGCATGGGCTCGCTCATCAGCACGTTGTCCTCGCCGGCAACGCCAGCAAGCGCGCACAGCAGGTCCTCGTTAAAAAAGTCGTTCTCGTGCATACGAATATCCGCCTTTTGGTGGTCGTTGTCATCAATCGATTGCAATATACCCCACCCGGACGGATTTGGTGCGCTGGCGGCGATAAAACAGCCGTCTACCGGATTGGTAAAGTGTTTATCACCGAGGTAGAGGGGTGGTCGCTATACTTTCAAGAGATTGCGCGTAAACCTGGAAGGAGCGAGATGGCCAACAAAGTCACCCTCAAGCAGATCGCCCAGGAGGTGGGGCTTTCCCCCTCGTCGGTCTCGCTTGTTCTCAATAATCGGCCCTGTCGCATCTCGGAAGAAAACCGCAAGCTCATCAAGGAGGTCGCGGCGCGCAACCACTATGTCCCCAACCAGATTGCGCGTAGTCTGGTCATGCGCGAGTCGCGCACGCTGGGCCTTATCGTCCCTAACATCGAGAGCCGCTTTTTTGCCTCGCTCGCCGGTAGCCTGGAAAAGCGCTGCCGCGAGGACGGCTATGCGCTCTTCATTACCAGCTCGGGTGGAAGCGCCGATGACGATCTGGAGCTGCTGCGCCAGCTGGTAACGCGCGGCGTTGATGGCGTCTTCCTGGTTGTGGGCGACGAGTTCTCCGACGACCGCGCCCTGCGCGAAGAAGTCAGCCATCTGCCTATCCCTGCCGTGATGGTCGACCGTGCCATTGAGGGGCTCGAGTGTGACAAGGTGATGTTCGACCACGAGATGGGCGGCTATATGGCCACCCGCTATCTGATCGAGCAAGGCCACCGTCGCATTGCCTGCTTGGTTAACGCGCGCCGTTCCAATACGGGGCGTAAGCGACTTGCCGGCTATGAGCGCGCGCTGCGCGAGGTTGGCCTGCCTATCGACGCACGTTTGGAGTTTGAGAGCGAGTACTACATTCCGAGTGCCTACGAGGCCTCGGAGGCGGTGCTCGCAACTGATGCCACTGCTGTGTTCGCAAGTTCGGATAACATCGCCCTCGGTCTGCTCAAGCGCTTGCACGAGATGGGGAAGAGCATTCCGGACGATATCTCGGTGGTGAGCTACGACAACTCCGCCGCCGATGTTCTGTTTGAACCGGCTCTGACGGCAATCGAGCAGGATCCCAGCGTGCTTGCCGAGCACGCCTTTAGCTGCATGTCAAAACGCTTGGCCGGCAAGGGCGGAAAACGTGCCGAAGAGGTCGTTCTGGAGCCGGCGCTCATCGTAAAAAACAGTGTGCTCAACCTTGCTAAACACAACTAAACATGTTTACCAACTCGTCTAGTTCGAATGTGGAGCGCCTGTGATGAAAGATATCGCAGGTGAGCGTTGCCGTCCTTAGATACTTGGCTCATTTTAACATGATAAAACGTTTTAGCAAATATACTAGTCCCAACGAAAGGTTGCCGTATCGGAGGGTGACCGCGCAGCGAAGGGACATAAACAATGGCTAAAACACTGGGAACGCCGTGGCAAAAACTGGGACATGAGGTTCCGGCTTCCGAGCTCGAGGGTGTCGACCTGTATTGGCGTGCCTCGAACTATCTGTCCGTCGGCCAGATTTACCTTCGCTCCAACCCTCTGATGCGTGCTGACTTTGTCGACGAGAAGACCGGCGAGACGCGTGACTTTGGTCGTCCGGACGTTAAGCACCGCCTGGTCGGTCACTGGGGAACCACGCCCGGCATCAACTTCCTGTTCGGCCACGTCAACCGCCTCATCGCCGACCACAACCAGAACGCTATCTTCCTGATGGGTCCTGGCCACGGCGGTCCCGCCGGTACTGCCCAGTCGCTGCTCGACGGCACCTACCGCGAGATTCGCCCCGACATCACCGATGACGAGGCCGGCCTGCAGAAGTTCTTCCGCCAGTTCTCCTATCCCGGCGGCATTCCGAGCCACTTTGCGCCCGAGACGCCCGGCTCCATCCACGAGGGCGGCGAGCTCGGCTACACGCTTAGCCACGCCTATGGCGCCGTCATGGACAACCCGAGCCTGCTGGCCGTGGCCGTGGTGGGCGACGGCGAGTCCGAGACCGGTCCGCTCGCGACTTCTTGGCAGTCCAACAAGCTCGTGAACCCGGCAACCGACGGTATCGTTCTGCCGATCCTGCACCTCAACGGCTATAAGATCGCCAATCCCACTATCCTTGCCCGCGTGTCCGACGAAGAACTCACCAAGTTTTTTGAGGGCATGGGCTATAAACCGCACTTCTTTGTCGCCGGTTTTGACGACGAGAGCCATGCGAGCATCCACGAGCGCTTCGCCGCCCTGTTTGAAAAGGTCTTTGACGAGATCTGCGACATCAAGGCCACCGCTCAGGCCCAGGCCGCCGCGGGCAAGACCGTGGTCCGTCCGGCCTACCCCATGATCGTGTTCCGCACGCCCAAGGGTTGGACCTGCCCCAAGCAGATCGACGGCAAGAAGACCGAAGACTCCTGGCGCGCGCATCAGGTGCCGCTGGCGAGCGCCAAGGACACCCACGAGCACTTCCGCGTGCTTCGCGAGTGGCTGCGCTCCTACAAGCCCGAGGAGCTCTTTACGCCCGAGGGCCAGGTGCGCCCCGAGGTGACGGCCTTTATGCCGACCGGTGAGCTGCGCATCGGCGCCAACCCCAACGCAAACGGCGGTAAGGTCCGTCGCGAGCTTGAGTTGCCCGATATCCACGCCCACGAGATTCCCGTTGCCGAGAAGGGCCACGGCTGGGGCTCCACCGAGGCCGCCCGCGTCTTTGGTGAGTACACCGCCGATGTCTTGGCTAAGAACATGGACGACTTCCGCATCTTCGGTCCCGACGAGACCGCGTCCAACCGCCTGCAGGCCGCCTACAAGGTGACCAAAAAGCAGTGGGATGCCGGCTTCTACGAGGATGAGGCCAACGACGAGCTGCTGGCCGGCTCCGGCAAGGTCGTTGAGCAGCTGTCCGAGCACCAGTGCGAGGGCTTCCTCGAGGCTTACGTGCTCACCGGCCGCTCCGGTGTGTGGAGCTCCTACGAGAGCTTTGTTCACGTGGTCGACTCCATGGTCAACCAGCACTGCAAGTGGCTCGAGGCCACCAAGCGCGAGATTCCGTGGCGTGCCCCCATCAGCGGCCTCAACATTTTGCTGTCGAGCCACGTCTGGCGTCAGGACCACAACGGCTTCTCGCATCAGGACCCTGGCTTTATCGACCTGCTGCTCAACAAGGCCAACGATACGCATATCGTGAATGCCTACTATCCGGCCGACGCCAACATGGCCCTTGCCGTTGCCGAGCGCGTTTACCAGTCCACCGACTGCGTCAACGCCATCTTCTGCGGCAAGCAGCCCGCCCCGACTTTCCAGACGGTCGATGAGGCCAAGGCGGAGCTCGCCGAGGGCGTCGCGACCTGGGAGTGGGCATCGACCGCCGACTCGCTCGCCGAGGCCGATGTCGTGGTCGCCACCTGCGGCGACGTGCCGACGCTCGAGGCCTTGGCCGCGACAGACATGCTGCGCGAGCTGGGCATCAAGGTGTGGTTCGTCAACGTGGTCGACCTGCTCAAGATTCAGAACGTCTGCGAGAACGACCAGGCCATCAGCGACGAGCGCTGGGCCGAGCTGTTCGGCTGCGGTGAGAAGCCCGTCCTCTTTGCCTTCCACGCCTATGCCGGCACGATTCGCCGCCTGATCTGGAACCGCCCCGGCCACGACGCCTTCCGCGTCCACGGCTATGAGGAGAAGGGCTCCACGACCACGCCGTTCGACATGCTGCGCCTGAACAACATGGACCGCTGGGCCCTGGCCGCCGACGTGCTGCGCATGGTCGACGCCGACAAGTTTGCCGAGCAAATCAACGAGTGGGAAGCTTTCCGCACCGAGGCCTTCGAGTTCGCCTGCGACGAGGGCTACGATCACCCGACCTTCACCGACTGGGTCTGGCCCGACGCCGCTGCCGCAACCGCAGCCGACGGCGCGCTCTCCGCAACCCAAATGACCGCGGGCGACAACGAGTAAGTAGGCATCCGGGACGGCCTCGCGCTGGGGCCTTGCCCGGGAGGGTGACTTTGTCCGGGGAAGTGGGCTTCGCGAACTTCCCCGGACAAAGGCACCCTCCCGGGCAAGGCCCTCTCGACCGTTTCGATCTGCGGGGCTGAAAATTTTTAATGCAACGGTGACTTTGCTGATGCTGCCCTGGAGGCTGCGCATCTTTCTTTGGTCAGCTAGGATTGCATTGCCGGGGCCGGGGTGCCTGCTTTGTTTTGAGAAGTTCGCGGAGCCCACTTCTCAAAACAAAGCAGGCACCCCGGCCCTCGTGGAATAGCTAAGAGGGGGATGGATGAGCTTTACGAGCGTGGCGTTGCAGATGGTGACGGTTTCTTTGCCGATCCTGTTGGGGTGGTGTATCTCCAAGCTGGGGTTTATGAAGGCGGAGTTTGAGCGCGAGCTGTCGCATCTGCTGTTGCAGGTGGCGTTGCCGTGCTTGGTGCTTTCTTCGGCATTGGGCGATGATGTGAAGCTACCGAGCGTTGCCGATACGTTTTCGCTCATGGGTTTGTCTGTCGTCATGTATGTGGTGGCGATCGTTATTGCGTTCGTTGTCACCGCTGCCCTTCGCGTGCCTAAGGGAGCAGAGTGCTCGTATCGCTTTGCCGTGCTCTTTGGCAATGCCGGCTTTATCGGGTTTCCGGTCATTCAGGCGGTGCTTGGCAAGCAGGCGCTGCTCTACGCTTCGATTGCGCTCATTCCCCTCAACATATTTATGTTCACCGTTGGCGTCATGCTCTTTAGTGGCGCACAAGGCGGCCTCAAGAAGCAGCTGCGAAATCTTGTCGCTTGCTGCAAAAACCCTGGCCTTATCGCGAGCCTTGTTGTGCTCGTGATCGTGCTGACCGGATGGACCGATTGGGGCGTTGTGGGCGATTCGATTTCCATCGTGGGTACCATGACCACCCCGGCAGCGCTGCTGCTCATGGGTTCGTCCATTGCCAAGTATCGTCCGCTCGACATGCTCACCAACTGGCGTGCCTATGTCGCCGTGGCGTTTCGCCTGGTTATCGTCCCGGTGGCGTGCCTTGCCGTGGCCCGCGTGTGGCCGGGCATGACGCCCATGTTCATTACGACACTCGTGCTCGAGATGGCAATGCCGGTAGGCAGCAACGGCACGCTGTACTGTCTTCAATACGGTAAGGACGCACGCCCCATGATGCAATGCACCTTCCTGTCGATCATCTGCTCCATTTTGACGATCCCGCTAGTAACAATGCTGTGCGGATAGGCATCCGGGACGGTCTCGCGCTGGGCCCTGCTCCGGGCGGGTTGCCTTGCTCCGGGAAGTGGGCTTCGCGAACTTCCCGGAGCAAGGCAACCCGTCCGGAGCAGGGCCTCTCGACCGTTTCGTTTTGCGGGGTCTGATTTTTTTATGTAATAGGGATTTTGTTGTTATGGCCTTGGAGACTGTCCATCCTCCTTTGGTCAGCCCAGAATACATCGCCGGGGCCGGGGTGGTTGGTATAGGTTTTGGAAGTTCGCGGAGCCCACTTCCAAAACCTATACCAACCACCACGGCCCTCGCCCGTATCACCCCGCTGAGCGAGCTATAGACGCCACGCACCGATACGGTAAAGCGCCGGCTTGAAATTGGTGCTATATTCGGCTTGAGTTGTTTAATGCTAGTACGGGAGGCTGATATGGGGCTGTTCAAGAAGAAAAACCCGCAGGACGCCTTTGATCCCGATGTGTTTACCATCACGGATACTATTTTGGACCCGCCGCGGTTTACGTTTTTGCCGGCCATCTACCAGGATGCTACGCGTCGCAAGTGGGCCGTGCATCAGCGCGGTGCGCAGCCGAAGATCTTTGACTATGCGGATGTTCTGCAGTGCGAGGTGGCCGAGGCTGGCGATCCGGAGGCTGACGAGACGCCTTCAAAACAGGAATTTGCCCAGCGTATTCTGGCAAATCCCGCGAAGGCGGCAAAAATAAACGCTGCCAAGCGTAATATGTGTCTTGGTATGGGCGTTGTCGTGGCGGTTCAGACGGGAAAAGACGAGGTTTCCAAATTAGAGATTCCCGTTATGACCGACGAAGTCAAACGCGATTCAAACCTATATAAGTCGTATCGGAATGTCGCCGAGAAAATCAAGGCCGAGTTTGATGCCATGGGAGGGCTGGCCTAATTCTGGTGACATACATTTTTGAATGAGGAGTCTGTGCAATGGCAGGCGAATCTTATGCAATTCCCCCCAAAGACCGTGCTGTTGAGGGGATTCTTTGGTACATCCAGCACCATCAGCTTGCCGGCGGCGATCGTCTGCCGGCCGAGCGTGTGCTGTGCGAAGATATCGGCGTTTCGCGTACGGCGTTACGTGCTGGCATCACGCGGCTCATTTCGTGCGGAACGCTCGAGAGCCGCCGCGGATCGGGTACGTATGTGTGCCCTCCCAAGCCGCTGAACATCTTCCAGGAAACGTATAACTTCTCCGATGCCGTGCGAACTGCCGGTCTGCACCCCTCTTCTCGCTTGGTCTCCACCGAGACTGTCGAGGCGGATGAGACGCTTGCCGACAAGCTTGGGGTGGCCGTAGGCGCTCCTTTGCTCCGTATGCAGCGTGTCCGTCTCATTGAGGGCGAGCCGGCGTCGATCGAAACGGCACATGTCAATCTGTCGCTTTGCCCGTCGCTTCCCGACCATGATTTTGAGCACGAGAGCCTCTACGACGTATTGTTCAAAGAGGGTGGCGTGCGCGTTGAGCATGGACGTGAGCATATCTCGATCTCGCGTTTAAACGCCGAAGAGGCCGAACTTCTCCAACAAGAAGAGGGGACGCCGGTGTTCTATGAGAGCACGATTGAATTCGATGGGGGCATGCGCTTCGTGGAGCATTGCAAATCGGTGATTTTGCCCACGAAGTTCCGCTTTGCCGATAACGGTGAAAAGAATGGCATGAGGAGCGTGGCAGGTGAACAATGGCTGAAACAGTAGATGCCACCCCGGTTTATATGCGCATTCGACGTCGCATTGAGGAGCGTATCGAGCGCGGCATATACCCAACGGGTTCGATGATTCCGTCTGAGAATGAACTTGCCGAGGAATTTGGTACGACGCGCCTGACTATCCGAAGTGCCGTGGACGAGTTGGTTCGTCGCGGCCAGATTCGTCGTGTTCGGGGAAAGGGCGCCTTCGTGGCGCAGAAAGTGCCTGCTATTTTTGAGCGCACGGGTGGCTTCCGCGAATCGGTTCGCGCCTCGGGAGGCGAGCCGTCTGTTCGCATTCTGGCGCGCTCCAAGCGCTACGCGGGGCCATACTACGCCGACCTGTTTGGTATCGCCGAGGATGACCTGCTCTATTCCATTCGACGTCTTAACTGCATTAATGGCGATCCCGTATCAATTGAGATGGCGCTGATTCCCTGCCTGCTGTTCCCAACCATCGAAGAGATCGACGTGTCGGTGTTCAGTTTTTACGAGACCTATGAGATGCTGGGGCGAAAGCCGGTCATGGCGCAGGAAAAGCTCGATATCGAAGCGCTGGGCGCGCGCGATGCCGGCCTGCTTGGGCTAGAGCAGGGCGATCTTGCCTTGACGCTGGAGTGCGTGAGCTTCGACGCGAGCGGACAGGCAATCGAATATGTCAAGTCGTTCAACTGCGGCGATGCGGGTGGATATACCTATACCTACTAGCTGGTGTTTTTGCATAACGACTGGGAAAACTGACCGATTTTGACCATTGAGCCGGCTGTATATACGACCTTACATGGCTCAAAATCGACCGTTCGCCGATGAAGAAAGATTAGTCGGCAGATAGGTATCAAAAAGCCGTAACCTGTAACTGTGATTGATATCAAATACTAATGATTTGTTACGAGGTGAGACGATGAAAATGCTCGATTACGTTCAGCTTGCCCATGTGCGTATGGGTGAGAACCTCGAGCGTTCGTCCGAGCTTGTAAGCCAGCTCGTCGAGATTTTCCAGTCCGCATCCTTTGACGCGCTGCGCATTGTCGCTTCGGGTTCGTCCCGTCATGCCGCCGATTGCGCTCGCGATTATCTGCAGGATGCACTGCAGATGCAGGTGTCTGTCGTGACGCCTGAGGCCTTCGTCGATTTCGAGCACACCTATCCGCAAAACGCGCTCAACATTGCCATTTCTCAGAGCGGCTACTCGACCAATACGATTGCGGCACTCGACTACATGCGCACGCACGACATGGCAGCAGTTGCGCTGACGGCAAACGTCGAGGCTCCCATTAAGGAGCATGCCGATATCGTTCTCGACTACGGCGTGGGCGTCGAGTCGGTGGACTTTGTGACCCTGGGCGTCCAGACGCTCATCGAGTATCTGGTGCTCTTTGGCATTTACGGTGGTCAGGCACGCGGGGCGATTGACGCCGATGGCGTTGCCCAGCGCCTGAGCGATCTGAACGATGCGATCCAGGCCAACGTCACGATGTGCAAGACCGCCGAGGCGTATGTCCAAGACAATCTGCTCGAGCTGTCGGAGCACGTGCCGGCGATGGTTGTGGGCAATGGCCCGAACTATGGCGTTGCCGAAGAGGCGGCGCTCAAGCTGAGCGAGACCATCAAGATTCCGGCCATGCATCACGAGGGCGAGGAGTTCGTCCATGGCCCCGAGATGCAGATCGTTCCGGGCTATCTGGTGTTTATCGTCGACGACCCTCAGGGTTCGGAGCGCCTGGCAAATATCGCCGACGCGCTGTCGAAGGTAACGAAGAAGGCAGTTCTTTTGACCATGCATCCTAAGGGCAAGGCCCACGAGATCGCGGTGCCGCAGGTAACTTCGCTGCTGAGTGCGATTCCCAACCTGGTGTTCTTCCAGACGATGGCGGCAATTGTCACCGAGCGCCTGAACTCCTGGGATGTCCATCCGTATCTCGATGCCGTCTCCAAGCAAATGGAGGTCAAGGCAGAGGGCTACGAAGAGTCAGTCAATGCGCTTAAGGCCAAAGCGGCTGAGTGTTACGGAATGTAAGCGGGTTTTGATGCCTGTTGGCATGGGGGATGTGGAAACAACCCCAGAAAGGAGAGACAAATGAAGGAAACCGAGAAGATCGAGATCATGCATTTCGACCAGGAGGGCTATCTCGAGGACGGCAAGGCGCTCTACGAGACCGGCAAGAAGATGACCGCGCTCGCCGACAAGGTCGCCGACGAGGGCTACGACGC
>UQHW01000022.1 GCA_900540935.1 uncultured Collinsella sp.
TCGCGCCCTTGAAGTTGAACGTCAGATTGTCCAAATGCGGCCCGCGCAGCGTCGGTAGGTTACGGCGTTTGGTAAAACGCCGTAACTCGACGCCGTAACTCTAAAGCTCCGTTACTTCAACGTTGTTGTAGATCTCGTCCCAGCGGTCCATGACCAGGTGGCCGGTCTTGGGATCCATGGCGTTGAGCTTACCGCAGGTATTGGCGGTCTTGAGCACGGTGACGTCGTCGGCACCAGCAGCAATGGCATGCGCAAAACCGGCGATGGTCGAGTCACCGGAACCCGTCGCGTTCACAGCCGCAATCGCAGGCGTCTTGGCGCGGAACGCGCGGCCCTCATGGAAGCCCACCGAACCGGCAGCGCCCATCGAAACGACAACCCAGGGGATACCGGCAAAACGGTCATCGGCGGCAAGCGCCTCGCGCAGGGCATCGACATCATCGGTCGTAAAGGACGTACCCAGCAGGCCGTTAATCTCGGTCAGGTTGGGCTTTACGAGCTCAGGCTTAGCGTCGGACTCCAGCGCGGCCTCCAGCGATGCACCCGAGGTATCGAGCAGCACCTTGGCGCCCGCCTCCTCAGCGATCTTGACGAGCTCGGCATAGTAGCCGGCATCGACGCCACGCGGCAGCGAGCCCGAAAGCGTCACAACGTCCGCCTTCGCTGCAAGCTCGGCAAACTTGGCCGTAAAGGCCTCGAGCTCGGCCGGGGCGATCTGCGGGCCGCTCTCCAGCAGCTCGGTCTGATTGCCCTCGTGCAGAATATTCAAGCAAATGCGCGTCTCACCGGCGATGGGCACAAAGTCGTTCTTGACGCCATCGGCATCCATGAGCTCGGCCATATAGGCACCCATGTGGCCGCCGAGCAGACCGGTCGCGAGCACGTCGTCGCCCAGCTGCAGCAGCACGCGGCTCACGTTGAGGCCCTTACCGCCAGCGGTCTTTTCGGGCGTCACACGGTTAACATCGTCGATGATTAACTTGTCGAGCTGATAGCGCGTATCAATCGACGGGTTCATGGTAACGGTCAGAATCATATTGAACTCCTGTTCCGGGGCGGCATAACCCGCCCCAAACATACGATAGCTCGTTAAAGGATCTCGATCTCAAAGCCGCGGGTAACGGTCTCCCCCGGCTTGGCCACCAGGCAGCCGCGCTTGTGCTCCAGAATATCGTCCTCGTCGGAGCAGGTGGACAGGCCGCCCCACGGTTCCACGGCCACAAAGTCACCCTCGGGCTTGCTCCACACAATCAGGTACGGCATATCGGGAAACGTCAGGCGCACGCCCTTGTCCTCGGTCTTCTTGGTCAGCGTAACCACGCGGCTCTCGAGCACGTCAAAGATGGTCTCCGCGAAGTCAAAGAGTTCGTGGGTCAGCGGCAGGTCATGGCCAACCATCGGGTTCTTGCTGCGATGCTCAACATCAATCAGGCCCGTCGAGGGAACGGCAGTACAGAGCTCGGCGGCCTCGCGCTGCTCAAAACGGAGCTCGTAGTCGTCATAGGACTCGCCCTCATCAAGCGGGCACTTAAAGCCAGGGTGACCGCCCACAAAGAACGGCATGTCCTCGGTGCCCTCATTGGTCACCTCGTACGACACGGCCACCTTTTCCGAATCAATCGTGTAACGAGCAACGATCTTAAACGGATACGGGTACTGCTCGAGCAACTCGGCATGGTCGGCGGAGCTTAGGCTCAGCGCGACCATGTTGTCGCCCTGCTCCTCGAGCTTCCAGTCCTGTTTGCGAGCAAAGCCGTGACGGGCAAGCTTGACCTCGCGGCCGCCCATGGTCATTGCGCGACCGTCACGAAGGCCACCGCAGATCGGGAAACAAATGGGCGCCTGGCCCGACCAGACCGCCGGATCACCCTGCCACAGGTACTCACGGCCGTTGGCCGCAATAGAAGTGAACGACCCGCCCGCCGTGCTCAACGCAATGCGGACAGAGCCGTTATCAAGAACAAACTCCATGGGAATCTTCTCCTTCACATATCATCTCGCACGATCCATTGTGAACGTCGTGCCTTTAGCAGAAAGGTAATGAGGCAGCGCCGCAAACAAAAGAACAATGCACGTCCAGCCCGCTGGGCCAATTGGGCTGATAGCAAACCGGCCCGCGCCCCATCACAGAAACGCGAGCCGTCAACGGACTAGTTAATTACGCCGGATACCCGCTAATCGTGGTATTCGCCGCGGTCCCACTTCTCCAGGAACTCGTCAAAGAAGTGCGGGTCAGCCTGAGCCTCGGCGTCGGCCTTGTTGCAGGCATCGATCTTGGCGATCAGGGCATCGTGCTCTGGGGTCTTCTCGTAGGGCTCCTCCAGGAAGGCAAGCATGATATCGGCCATCAGGAACTCGCCGGTGATCTTGCCGCCAAAGCCCACGATGTTGGCGTTGAGCTCGCGACGGGCATACAGGGCAGAGGTCATGTCGCGGACCAGGGCGCAGCGGGCGCCGGGAACCTTGTTGACGGCGTTGGTGATGCCGATGCCGGTGCCGCACAGGGCCACGCCAAAGTCGGCCTTGCCGCTGGCAACAGCCTCGCCCACGGCCTTACCGTAGATGGGATAGTGCGTACGGGTGTGGCTGTAGGTGCCGCAGTCGAGCACCTTGTAGCCAGCCTGCTCCAGGCGGTCGGCCAGATAGATCTTCTCGTCCGTAACGATATGGTCGCAACCGATTGCGATGGTCTTCTTCATCAGAACGTCCTTTCGTCTGAATTCACAAGTTGAGGTAGAAGTTCGAGTTCTCGGTGGCTCTCGTTAGGCCATCTTGTTGAGCATGTCGACACGGATCTGGTGACGGCCGCCGGCGTACTGGGCGCGCAGGAACTCGCGAGCGATCTTCTTGGCGACCTCGGTGCCCACAACGCCCGGGCCCATGGTGACCATGCGCGAGCCGTTGTGCTCGCGGGTCATGTAGGCGGAACGCTCGTCGGAAATGTTGGCGACGACCATACCCTTAATCTTGACGGCGGCCATATAGGAGCCGACGCCGTACTTATCGAATGCGAAGCCCTGGGAATCCTTGTGCTCCAGCAGGTCCTTGGCAACGGCGGTCGCGGAATCGACAAAGTCCGCGGCAGGGGTCTCGGAATAGTCGACGACCTCGTGACCGTCGGCGATGAGCATCTCCTTGATGGACTCCTTCATCGACATACCGTCGGCATCGGAAGCGATTACAACCCTCATGACATCCTCCTTGAGAGATACGCAGGTGCGTAGTTTCTGTTTGGAAGTGTTGAATCGCGTTCAGGTCCGGGCATCTGAATGTGCGGTTCTTCACTGTTCATGTTTATTTGAACACATTCGAACAGTAACTGCAACAACTATTTGTTTATCTTTGTTCTTTTTTGAACAAATACCGTTTACGGATGATTGCTGACCGTTTGGGTTCAGGGAATGCCCGGCTTGTCACGTATTCAACAAACAAAAAGGGCGGCCGAGAACGCATCTCGGCCGCCCTTCTTACGGTTGGTTTTCCAAAGATCGCTTTGCCGCCTACTCAGACTGCCCACCCTTTTTGGCGTGCTTGGACGGAGCACCCAGAAAGCGGCCCGTCAAATAGTTCGCCGGGCCGGAAATATCGATCCCCAGCAGCACGTGTCCTAGCCATAGGAACGCCACGAGCACCAGCAGCGGGATAACGCACGAGGTTACGATCATCACGATGACGCCTTCGATAAGGTCGGTCACCTGCTGCACGATCTCGTCGGTCATCTGCTTGGCACCACTGGTTACCGACGTGACCAGGCTTGAGGCACCGTCGGCAAGCTGCTCAAGCACGTTCTTGGACTCTGTGGACTCGGTCTTTTTCTTGCTTGCTTTGGAGCTATCACTATTTGCCGTACCCGCAGCGTCGGCCGCCTTTTGCTCGGCCGCTTCGATGCTCACTCGATACGTTTCGTCGACCTTTTGCGACACCCATACGCTTGCAGGCACCAACGCCATGCCGATCGTGGCGACCACCAGCACGCGAGTCGCCACGCGGCGCAGGACGGCGCTCGTGCTCCAGCGCCCGTGAATGCCGAGCGACACCGCAAGGAGCACCAGCGCAAACGGGATCAGGATGCCCAGGCCAACCGACCACAAAATGGTCAGCAGGTATTTCTCGAGGTAGAGCACGGCAAGCACGATGCCCAAGTTACCCGAAAGCTGCGCGAGCTGCTCGGCAACCGGCGTTCCCGTATCGCCCGGCAGCGCAGTGATACCCGCAGATAGGGCGACGCACGAGGTCGTGAGCGCCAAAACATTGCCCTTCTTTTGATCGATGACCTCGATGGTGGAGTCCCAAGTCTTGGTATCGGCGAAATGCGGACGAGCTACAAAGCCCGACAGCAGCGCCAGCACCACGAGCGCAACGATAAAGCCAATCTGCAGCTTTTTGTTTGCGCACACGACATCGGACAGACTGGGCTGCAGCTCGGTTACCGTCGTGTGCTCGGTTATCTGGACAGGACGCCCATGAGCCATCTCGTGCGCGTCTCTTTTTTGTATTGACCCGTTATCCGGTATTTGGATACCTCCTCAGTCCGGGGCTTAATGCGAAAGGAAGTATACCCACCGAGCAAAAAACGAACGGGAAGACGAACAGAGCGCACCAAGACTGTCCCCAATGACTATCTCCGGATGAGTTGCGGTGGAATAGGGATTGTTTTGCGCCCGTCGGCCCCTATTCAGTCCCTATTTCACCGCAACTTGGAGGAGGACAGAAAAAGCCCTGCCGCGGGTAGCGGCAGAGCTTTTGGAAGGGGACTTGGTTGTGAGGGCTCGTTAGGCGAGCTTGGCCTCGAGCTCGACGATGCGCTTGTAGGCATCGATGGTAAAGCGGGCCTGCTTCTCCAGGATCATAGTGGTCATGAGAGTGTCCTGAGCGTGAGCCATGATGAAGGTCATCTCCATCTCGCCACCGCCGGCCTCCTGCGAAAGCAGCTTGGTCTGCGTGTCGTGGGCGCCGATAAGTGCATCGCTGGCATCCTTGTGCAGCTGTTCGGCCTTCTCAAAATCGCCCTCGCGAGCAGCATCGAGCGCTGCAAGCAGATCGGTCTGGGCGTCACCTGCGTATGCGACAATCTCGAATCCAACCATCGAGATTTCTTCTTTGGTTGCCATATTGCGTTCCTTTCACATATGAACCAATGGAGAGCATCGCGTCCGGGCATACGCGCTGCGTTCTGTATGACAGAAACATTAACATTCAAACAAAAAAGAACAGCGCAAAACGCAATTTCAAGCTATGAACGGTCACTTTTCGCCCGTGAACGGTTTTTAAACCAATCTGAACAATATCGAACACAGTTAGTGACAACCCAAACAGGACCGCACCCTAACGCAAATCGCGCACCGTATCGCCCTCTACGAGCACACCGGGGATCAGCATGTGCTCCACGCCAGACGCACCCCCATCGGCGCCGGCAATCTTGTCGACCGCCCACATGCCGACGCGCTTGTTGTCAAAGCGCACCGTGGTCAGGCGACGGTCGGGCACGATATCGCCCAGACTATCGTCAACACCCGCCACGCTCACGTCCTGGGGCACGCACTTCCCGCGCGACTCGAGCCCACGGATACAGCCATATGCCATGGCATCGTTGGAGGCATAAATGGCCGTGCAGGTCGGATCATCCGCCAGAGCCTGGCCTGCGGCATACCCGCTCTGTGCCGTCCAGTCGCCGCGCACGAGCTGCGGGGGCTCAATGCCATGCGCGCGCAATGTCTCGCGCCAGCCTTCCTCGCGCCGCATGCCCGAAAGCGAGCGCTCGGGGCATGAGATAAAGTGCACAGTCTTGTGCCCCCTCCCCAGCAAATACTCGACCACCTGGCGCGAGCAATCGAACTGGTCGTTATCGACCGTTGAACAGAGCGGGTGCTCCAGCATGGTAACGAGCACCGTCTGCATGCCAGGTAGCGGCTCGAAGGTGCCAAAGTCCGCCGGCATGCGATTCATGATCACAACCATACCGTCCACTGGCAGTGCGCTCATGCGTGACGATGCGCTCTCGAGGGTATACGGATGCCCGTCTACTTTAGTGAGGGTGATGGCATAGCCGTGTTTGTCGGCCGCGGCGGCAAAGCCCTCCATACGGTCGAGGTTGCCGGTGCCGGTAATGTTGAACATGGCGACGCCGACGGTCTTAAACTTACCGCGGCGCAGCGATCGACCGGCAAAGTTTGGGCGATACCCCAGCTCGCGCATGGCGGCACGCACGCGTTCCTTGGTCTCGGGGCGCACGCTGGGCGAATCGTGCACGGTGCGCGAGACCGTCTGCTCCGAGACGCCCGCGAGACGCGCCACATCCTTAACGGATACCGATTTTTTAACAGCGGCCATAGGTCGATCTTTCTATGTCAACGATGCCATTGATGGCACCTTGCGCAGTCATTTTTACCGCCTTCAAGTATATCCAACGCCTCCCCCACCATACGCTCACCACCCAAAACCTACCGTTCACCGACATTTTTGCTTCCCCAAACGGCTTTTGTCGACCAAATGTTAACGTTGCCATTGTGCAAACACAGAGCCACCGGGCGGCTCAAACGTTTACGCGTAAGGAATCGACGGTTCGCAGGCACAGGAACCACCGGTTCGCTTCTTTTTTTGTGTCACAAAATGGCAACGTCAACATTTTGGCAACCGAAAGTCAAAAGCTACCATCGTTGCTAACCCACCGACTCTTAGGAGCATTGCATGGAGCAACTCATCGCCATCATCGAAAAGGGCCAGCCCTTTTTCAACGCGATCGCCCGCAACAAGTACCTCAAGGCGATCCGCGACGGCTTTATCTCCGTCATCCCCATCATCATCTTCTCGTCCATCTTTTGCCTGGTAGCCTCGGTCCCCAACATCTGGGGTTTCTACTGGCCCGATGACATCAACAACGCCCTGTGGAAGTGCTACAACTACTCCATGGGCATCCTGGCCATCGCCTGCGCCGCCACCACGGCCAAGCACTTCGCCGACGCTCAGAACCGCGATCTGCCCAAGAACAACCAGATCAACTTCATCTCGTGCATGTGCGCGGCCATCATCGGCTTCTTGCTCCTTTCGAGCGACACGATCGCCACGGACGCCGCCAGCGGTTTCAACACCACCTACCTTGGTTCCAAAGGCCTGCTGACCGCCTTCATCGCTGCGTTTGTGACCGGCATCATCTACAAGTTCTTCATTAAGCGCAACATCACCGTCAAGATGCCCGAGCAGGTTCCGCCCAACATCTCGCAGACCTTTAAGGACATCATCCCCTTCTCCGTCTGCATCACCGTCTTTTGGGTCTTTGACATAGCCTTCCGCGCTGCTTTTGGCTTCTGCTTTGCCCAGGGCGTCATCCAGGTGTTCCAGCCCCTGTTCACCGCTGCCGACGGCTACATCGGCCTCGCTGTGATCTACGGCGCCATGAGCCTGTTCTGGTTCGTCGGCGTCCACGGCCCCTCGATCGTCGAGCCCGCCATCGCTGCCGCTCTCGTTGCCAACATGACCGACAACCTGGCTGCGTTCCAGGCTGGCCAGCACGCTTCCGCTGTCCTGACCCAGGGTGCTCAGTACTTCGTCGTCTGCATGGGCGGCACCGGCGCCACGCTCGTCCTGGTCTTTATGTTCTGCTTCCTGGCCAAGTCTCAGGAGATGCGCGCCGTCGGTAAGGCCGCCATCGTCCCGGTCTGCTTTGCCGTCAACGAGCCGCTGCTGTTCGCCGCACCCATCGTGCTCAACCCCGTCTTCTTTGTCCCGTTTGTCTTTGCCCCGATCGCCAACATCTGGATCCTCAAGATCTTTATCGACTTCTTGGGCATGAACGGCTTTATGTACACCCTGCCTTGGACCGTCCCCGGCCCCATCGGCACCATCATGGGCCTGGGCTTCCAGCCGCTCGCCTTTGTGATGCTCGCCCTTATCCTGGTCGTCGACTTCGTTCTGTACTACCCGTTCTTCCGTGCCTATGACGCCCAGAAGTGCGCCGAGGAGGCCGAGATTTCCCAGGAGGAGCTCGCCGCCAAGAACGCCGAGAAGGCCGCCAAGCTCAACGATGCCTTCCAGGGCAAGGCTGACGCCAAGAGCGTTGCCGCCGGCGCTGCTGCCGAGGCCGTGAAGGCCGATGCCCCCGCCGCTGCCACCACAGAAGCTACAGCCGCCAGCGACCTCAACGGCAAGCGCGTGCTCGTGCTCTGCCAGGGCGGCGGAACCTCGGGCCTGCTCGCCAACGCGCTGGCCAAGGCTGCCAAGGAGCGCGGCATCGATCTTGAAACCGCTGCCGAGGCCTATGGCAACCACGTGGACATGCTCCCCGACTTCGATCTGGTCGTCCTGGCCCCGCAGGCCGCAAGCTACCTGGCCGACCTGCAGAAGGACTGCGAGCGCGTGGGCAACAAGTGCGTCGCCTGCCGTGGCAAGCAGTACATCGAGCTCTCCCAGAACGGCGATAAGTCTCTCGCCTTCGTCTCCGAGCAACTCTCGAAGTAAGTAACGCTCATGGCCAGCCGACCATCAGCAGCCGGCTGGCCCTTCGAATTAGACGATTGGATCATCATGTCCGTTAATCCTACTAGCGTCACCAACCCACCCGCGCAGTTTCCCGAGGACTTTGTCTTTGGCGGCGCCACCGCTGCCTACCAGGTAGAGGGCGAGACCCGTACCCACGGTAAAGGCAAGGTCGCCTGGGACGACTTCCTGGAGGCCCAGGGGCGCTTCTCCCCCGATCCCGCTTCGGACTTCTACAACCAATACCCCGTCGATCTGGAACTGTGCGAGGAGTTTGGCATCAACGGCATTCGACTCTCCATCGCCTGGAGCCGCATCTTCCCCAATGGTACCGGCGAAATCAACCCCGAGGGCGTGCAGTTCTATCACGATCTCTTCGCCGAGTGCCACAAGCACCACGTTGAGCCGTTTGTCACGCTGCATCACTTCGATACGCCGCTGCCCCTCTTTGAGAAGGGCGACTTCCTCAACCGCAAGACCATCGATGCCTTTGTGGACTTTGCCACCTTCTGCTTTAAGGAGTATGCCGACCAGGTGACCTACTGGTTCACCTTTAACGAGATCTGGGCCGACGCCTCCAACACCTACATCGAGGGCACCTTCCCCGGTGGCGTCAAGGCGCATCTTGCCGAGGCCTTCCAGTGCGAGCACAACATGATGCTCGCCCACGCCAAGGCCGTGCTGGCCTTCCACAACGGCGGTTTTAAGGGCAAGATCGGCGTCATTCAGTCGTTGGAGTTCAAGTACCCGCTCAACGAAAACGACCCCGCCGACATCAAAGCCGCCAACAACGAGCACGTGCTGCAAAACCAGTTTTTGCTCGACGCCACCTTCCGCGGCGACTACGCGCCCGACACCCTCGAGTGCGCCAACCGCCTGGCCGCCGTCTCGGGCGGCACCATCGAGATCTTGGACGAGGACCTCGAGATTATGCGCGAAGCCGCGCTCTACAACGACTACCTGGGCGTTAACAACTATCAGTGCCGCTTCTTGAAGGCTTACGATGGCGAGAACGACCTGCACCACAACGGTACGGGAGAGAAGGGCACCGGCCGCTGGCGCGTCAAGGGCATTGGCGAGCATGTGAACAAGCCTGGCATCCCCACCACCGACTGGGACTGGATCATCTATCCCGAGGGCCTGTTCGATCTGCTCGTCTACATTAAGCAGCGCTACCCCAACTACAAGCAGATCTTCATCACCGAGAACGGCATGGGCTACAAGGACCCCTACAAGGACGGTTTTGTGGACGACCAGCCGCGCATCGACTACATCGAGCAGCACCTGCGCTGGTTGCTCAAGGCCATGGAGGTGGGCGTCAACGTGGGCGGCTACTTCCTGTGGAGCCTGCAGGATCAGTTCTCCTGGACCAATGGCTACAACAAGCGTTACGGCTTCTTCTACGTTGACTTTGAAACCCAGAAGCGCACGCCCAAGGCAAGCGCATACTGGTATAAGCACGTGGCGCAGACCCGTCGTCTGGACTAGTTAACGCCATCGGCCGCCGTGACCATCACGCTGCCGTGCACCTTACCATTCCCGATCGCATGGGCGCTGCGTCCATGCACCTCTTTCCGTGTGGCGGATACGACCTTCCCGGTGGATGCTTCAGCATCCTTGGTCGTATCCGCCGTTTTTGTTTTTGGGCGGACCGAGGGCGGGCCGTTTGTCTCAATCTGTAACATGTAGACCACTTTTGACCGTCTAGTTGTTACAAATCGAGACAAACGGAATAAGCCGGGCCAAAAATCTCGATCTGTAACATCTAGCCGAGTTTTTGGGTCCTAGCTGTTACAGATTGAGACAAACGGAATAGGCCGAGCACGTCTACGCCCGCAAGTCCTTTACGCTGGAACGCTCGACCAGCACGCCCGAGACGAGCGTACGGCTTCTGGAGCTCGGGGCTTCCAGACCTGCGACGACCTCGTTAAGCGCACGGACGCCCAGCTCGCGGTGACGGAACTTCACCGACGTCAGAATCGAGTTGGGAATCGTCTTGTAAAGCTCGTCATCAAAGCCGATCACGGACACGTCGTCGGGCACACTGAGCCCTTTGTCACGTAGAGCCATCATCACGCCGTTTGCCATGCAGTCGTTAGCAGCGAGGACCGCCGTGCAATCGGGTTTATCGGCAAGCACAAGGCCCGCGGCATAGCCACTATCCGCATTCCAATCGCCTTGCAGAGGCTCGGGCGGCTCAATGCCATGCGCCTCGAGTGCCGCTCGCCAACCTTTCATACGGCACTGGCTCGACAGCGCTTCTTTCTTACCAGAGACGAAGTACACGTTCTTGTGCCCGTGATTCAAGAAGTACTCGCACGCCATGCGCGCGCCGCCCTCTTGATCGTCACTGACGGTGGAGCAGGTAGGATGTTCCATCGGTGTGATAATCACCGTCTTGAGGTCTTTCGGTGCCTCAAAAGTATCAAAGTCATCGACCATCTGACGCAGGTTGAAGATCATGCCATCAACAGGCAGCTGCGACATCCTACGTGCCGCTTCGGCAAGGGTCATCTTCTCCCCCGCCCGCTTTTTGATCATCGTGAGCGCAAAGCCGCGTTCTTCGGCGGCATCTGCGATACCGTCAATCATGTCCACGGCACCGCCCGACAAGTGGAACAGCACCACGCCGATGCACCCGTAACGGCCCAACTTGAGCGAACGCGCGGCAAAGTTCGCCCGGAACCCGAGCGCTTCCATTGCGGAATGGACCTTATCGCGTGTCGACTCTCGCACGCTACCGGGCTCGTTAATCACACGCGAAACCGTCTTGAGAGAAACACCCGCGGCAATCGCCACATCGTTCATTGAGACATTTTTCTTGTCCATCGTTGCCACTACTTCTCCACTCGGTTCTCTATCGCTTGTTTTTTGCGTTCTAGCATACACCACCTGCCTGACTGATAAATCAACCGTTTACCGGACAATATCGACCGCTCACCCGTATATCCTTGTTGCTCTTCCAAAAATGTCTTACGTTGTCATTTCGCAATGCCTTCCTTAAGCAGGAAGGTTTCCGGGCAGTCCTGACCATCCATCGACGACCAGTTCCATCCACATGCATCGCGCATCAAGTAGCAAAGGAGCTCTATGGACGCCATCGTAAAGATGCTCGAAAAGCATCAGCCGTTCTTTGAGAAGATCTCGAGGAACATCTACCTCCAGGCTATTAAGGACGGATTCCTTGGGTGCATGCCCATCGTCCTCACCTCTTCGATCTTTCTGCTCATTGCCACCCTTCCCGGCGTAGTCGGCATCACGCTGCCCCAGCCGCTCATCGACTGGTGCAACAAGCTATACAACTTCACCATGGGCGTCATGGGCATCATGGTTGCCGGCACCACTGCCAAGAACTTTACGGCTTCCATGAACCGTCGTATGCCCGCCGGCAAGGTGCTCAACGACGGCTCCACCATGGTAGCCGCCCAGTGCAGCATGCTGCTGCTCGCCGTTACGCAGTTCACCACCAAGCTCGACGGCTCCGAGCTTTCGGTCTTCGACTGCACCAGCATGGGCACGCGTGGCCTGTTCTCCGCCTATATCGCCGCGTTCATTACCGTGTGGGTCTATAAGTTCTGCGTCTCGCGCGATCTGACCATTAAGCTGCCCAAGGAGGTTCCGGGCGCCATCGCTCAGAACTTCCGCGACATCATCCCCTTTGGCGGCGCTGTCATCATCTGCGGCATCATCGATGTTGTCGTGCGCAACCTCATGGGCGTTCCGTTCTCCGAGCTGCTCATCAAGCTGCTCTCCCCGCTCTTCACTGCGGCAGAAACCTATCCTGGCCTCATCCTTATCCAGGCAGCCACCGCGTTCTTCTGGTTCATCGGCGTCCACGGCCCTTCGATTGTCCAGCCGGGCATCGACCCCATCCGTCTTGCCAACCAGGCCGAGAACCTGCAGGTTCTGCTGGCCGGTGGCCACCCCGCCCACTCCCTCACCTTTAACATGTCGCTCGTGGGTGAGTTCGGCGGCACTGGCGCTACGTTCATCGTGCCGCTTCTGCTGATTCTCTTTATGAAGTCCAAGCAGCTCAAAGCCGTCGGTAAGGCCTCGATTGTTCCTGTTGCCTTTGCTGTCAACGAGCCGCTGCTCTTTGGCGCGCCGATGATCCTTAACCCCTACATGCTCATCCCCTTTGTTGCCGCCGGCTGCGTCAACGTAAGTGTTGCCAAGTTCTTTATCGACAACGTGGGCATGAACGGCTTCTCCTTCGTGGTGCCTTGGGCTACCCCTGCCCCCATCGGCATCTTCATCACCACGAACTTCCAGCTTATCGCCCTGGTATTTGTCGCGATCATCATCTTGCTGGACGCCATCATCTACCTGCCGTTCTTGAAGGCATACGATAAGCTGCTCTGCGACCAGGAGGCCGAGCGCGCCGCCGAGCTGGGTCTCGAGTCCGATGGTGCTGCCACCATCGCCGCCAGCACCTCTGCGGCCGCTGTCGAGCAGACCGCCGCTTCCGTCGAGACGACCGCTGCCGCCGCCGACAGCGAGCCTGTCACCGATCAGCCCGAGCCCGCTGCCGATGCATCCGCTAAGAAGGATGTCGACGGCCTGAAAGTCCTCGTCCTGTGCGCCGGCGCCGGCACCTCTGCCATGCTTGCCAACGCCATCAAGGAAGGTGCCGCGCAGACCGGAGAGAACATCGCTTCCTCCGCAGGCGCCTATGGCCAGCACACCGCCATCATGGATCAGTACGACGTCATCGTGCTCGCCCCGCAGGTCCGTAGCTACTACAACGACATGAAGGCCGACACCGATCGCCTGGGCATTAAGCTGCTCGCCCCGCGCGGTAAGGAATATATCGACCTTACTCGTGACCCCGCTGGCGCCATCAAGTGGCTCCGCGAGAACCTCGACTAGGTTCCTCCCTCTGTTGGTGCCCGGATCCCCAGTTCGGGCACCTCTCCCTATTCGAATCCCACAGAAAGGATGACTCATGACCAACCCCATGCAGTTCCCCGACGGCTTTGTGTTTGGCGGCGCCACCGCCGCTTACCAGGTTGAGGGCGAGACCCGCACGCACGGCAAGGGCAAAGTGCCCTGGGACGATTTCCTGGCAGCTCAGGGTCGCTTCTCCCCCGATCCCGCAAGCGATTTCTACAACAAGTACCCGGTCGATATCGACCTGTGCCAGCGCTTCGGCATCAACGGTATCCGCGTCTCCATCGCTTGGAGCCGCATCTTCCCCAGTGGCACCGGTGAGATTAACCCCGAGGGCGTCGCTTTCTATCACGAGCTTTTCGCCACCTGCAACAAAGCTGGCGTTATCCCCTATGTCACGCTCGATCACTTCGATACGCCCGAGGCCTTTTACCAGAACGGCGGCGAGGGATTCCTGACGCGCACGACGATCGACGCCTTTGTCGAGTACGCCAAGTTCTGCTTTGCCGAGTTCACCGAGGTCAAGCACTGGTTTACCTTTAACGAGATTCCCGCAACCGCCGAGGGCAGCTTTATCGTCGGCAACTGGCCGCACGGCGAGAAGTACCGCCTGGACAAGGCCTTCCAGCTCATGCACAACATGATGGTGGCCCACGCCAAGGCTGTCGTCGCCTTCCATGAGGGCGGCTTTGAGGGCGAGATCGGCATTGTCCAGAACCTGGAGCCCAAGTATCCCCTCGACCCCAACAACGCCGCCGACTGCGAGGCAGCTCGCATGGCCGACGTCATCAACAACCGCTGGGTACTCGACGCCACCTTCCGCGGCCACTATGCAGCCGATACCATGGAGGCTGCGACCAAGCTGGCCCATATCGCCGGCGGCGAGCTCGACGTCCGCGACGAGGACATCGCCGCGCTGACCGCCGCGCTCCCCTACAACGATTGCCTGGGCGTCAACACCTACAAGTGCCAGTTCCTGCGTGCCGCCGAGGGCGAAAACGACATCAACCACAATGGCACCGGCGACAAGGGCTCCTCGCGCTGGTTCCTCAAGGGCGTGGGCGAGTCATGCGTGCGCGAAGGCATACCCACCACCGATTGGGACTGGATCATCTATCCCGAGGGCCTCTACGACCTGCTGCTCCGCATTAAGAACGATTACCCCAACTACAAGAAGATCTACATCACCGAGAACGGCATGGGCTATAAGGACGACTTCGAGGACGGCTTTATCGATGACGCCCCTCGTATCGACTACATGCGTCAGCATCTCGCGTGGATCCTCAAGGCGATCGACGGCGGCGTGAACGTCGACGGTTACTTTGTGTGGTCGCTGCAGGACCAGTTCTCCTGGACCAACGGCTATAACAAGCGCTATGGCCTGTTCTACATCGACTTTGAGACCCAGAAGCGCTACCCCAAGGCGAGCGCGTACTGGTACAAGAACGTCGCGGAGACCGGACTGCTTATGGCCTAGTTTCCGCTGCATACCCCCTGTCGGCCGCATGCGAATCCCTCCACGGGTTCGCATGCGGCCTTTTTTGTTTTTGATGGGCCCGTGCGGGCCGTTTATCTCGATCTGTAACATCTAGCCGAGTATTTCGGCCCTAGCTGTTACAGATTTAGACGAACGGGTGGCCCGGGCCGAACAATCTCGATCTGTAACATGTAGACAACTTTTGACCGTCTAGATGTTACAGATCGAGACAATAAGATAGTCAAATCCGAACTTTCCAAGCAGTTATGAACCATGGTTTCCAGTTTTCGGTATCACGAACATACTTTCGGTATCATTTAATGATATTATGATATCGAAAGTATGTTCGTGATACCGAAAGGAGCCGCATGCGCCAGTTCGATTACACCACAGTCCCAGCGGAACTCGAAGCAACTCCAATCACCAACCTCCTCCTCTCGATACGCGAGCATAAAGGCCGTCAGCTTGCTCTGAGTCAAGTCAAACCCGAGCTTCTATCGTCCCTAATGGAGGAGGCTAAGATCCAAAGCACCCGGTCCTCCAACGGACTTGAAGGAATTGTTACCACCCAAAAAAGACTCAAAGCGATCATGGCGTATTCCGCCAAGCCAAGCTCCCGCGCAGAGGAAGAAATTGCTGGATACCGAGATGTGCTGTCGCTTATTCACGAGCAACACGATTCCATTCCCGTAACGCCATCGGTCATTCTGCAGTTGCATCGTGACCTCATGGCGCACACGGCAATCTCGTATGGAGGCCATTGGAAAGATAGCGATAACGAAATCGTCTCCATTGACGATCAAGGAAATCGATTTGTGCGCTTTAGGCCCCCTTCGGCCCTAGCAACCCCGGGACTTATTAAAGAAGCCTGCCAGTCCCTCAACGATGCTTTATCTCGCCAAGTTTGCGATCCCCTCCTTATATCGCTCCGCTTTATCTTCGATTTTGTTAGCATTCATCCCTTCAACGATGGCAATGGCAGGATGAGCCGGCTCCTTACAACGCTGCTGCTCGAAAAGACTGGATACGACGTTGCGCGTTACATCAGCATCGAACGACTTATTGAAGACAACAAAGCGCTTTACTACAACGCTCTCGCTGCAAGCTCCACTGGATGGAATGAAAATCAAAACACCGAAGTACCCTTTATCCGTTTCATGCTCGGAACAACCCTGGCCGCCTACCGACAGCTCGAGCAGCGTACCTTAATTGAATCAAGCACTCGTCCCATGTCGAAGCAAGCGCGCATCGCCGTTCTATTTCAACAGAGACCCGGCGTCATTAAGAAATCCGACATCCGATCCAACTGCCCCGATATCAGCGAGGTCACCGTTAAACGAACCCTCGGTCAGCTTGTTAGTTGCAGCGCAATCGAAAAAACAGGAGCGGGTCGTTCGACAGGCTACATACTCAAAGACGTCCATGCTCTAGAACTATTCTTGCAATCCACAATACCCGATAGCGAGGCCGCAATAACAAAAGAGGCTCCAAAGGATAAGCTCCTTGAACGTGTAAACCACGCCGAGGATGAAAGCAAAGAGGGGCTCTATGAAGACTATGATTCATTCTCAAGGGACATAAAGACGAAATACGGAGTCTAGTCATATCTCAGAATAGCCTCATCCTTGTTGCTCAAAGTTATTTGCGCGTCATTGTAAAGCGGTACCCCCGCGCCGGCAGGGGGGCAGATGTATCGCCTGCCGATCTTGCTGGAGTCGGCGATCAGATAGCGCGTATCGACCTTGCTAAAGGCAAGCTGCTGGATGCGGCCCTCGTCCATGTTGGACGTGGACACGTCGCCGTCCAAAATGCCGTTGGCACCGATAAACGCCGCGTCGATGCCCAGCGCACGCAGGGCATCCTCGGCCGTGGGGCCCACAAAGGCGGCAGTGCGGCGGCGGTACATGCCGCCCACCAGGCACAGATCGCAGCCCTCGCGCGCCTCGAGCAGGCTAAAGGCCGAATGAGAATTGGTCACATAGATGAAAGTCAGCTTGTCGGTGACTCGGAGAGCGCCAATGCGATCTCACGACGGTTGCGCTCATTGTCTCAATTAGATACTCAACGAAATACGGCCCCGCAGCTCAATAAGCTGCGGGGCCGTACTATACACCGACGAATCAACGACGGAGTGCATCCACTATTTGGCAAGCTCCTGAACGATCCAGTCAATTGCACCTTCGGGATCGTTGGTAAGGTCGATATACTCCTTGCCCCTTGTGGTGAGCAGTTTAATTCCAAGGCGATCGGTATCGGCCTTCATAGCGTCATAGTACATGCGTGCCTGGGGCGCCAGAACAATCACGTTGTACTGATCCATCGTCTCATAGTGGCTTCCGTACGCACCGGACTGAGAAACCAGATCGATACCCTTAGCAGCGGCACCTTCGCGAAGAGCATTTGCCAAGAGAGTCGAAGTGCCGGCACCCTGGCAAAGCACAAGCACGCGGATCTGCTCCGCCTTGTCCTTTACCGCCTCGAGAGCTTTTGCGACATTTTCCTGTGCGGCAATAGCATCTGCATCCGAGTTTCCTGCAGTCTCCTTTGCAGACTCTTCCAAACAAAGCTGATGGTCATACGCCTTGCAGAACGGATAGTAAATCACAAAGTCAACGACCAACAGCACTGCCATCAATACGAGAGAACGTAGATCGAGACCCGTGGTGAGGAATGCACCGATTGGGCCGGGAAGCGCCCACGGCATGGTATACATGGGGGCGTTCATTCCAATGACGTCAATGAAGAACTTACCGATAATGGCGTTGACCATAGGAGCCACTAGGAAGGGCACGAACATATAGGGATTGAGAACAATCGGCATACCGAAGATAACGGGCTCGTTAACTCCAAAAATCACCGGGATAATCGATGCCTTGCCCATGGCTTTAAGCTGCTTGGAGCGCATAAACATGATCAGGATAATAGGAACGATGAACGTGCAGCCAGAACCACCCAGACCGCCGATGAAGCTTGTAAAGTCCTGCGTGAGAGCAATTGACGGGTGTCCACCTGCTTGGAAAACCTCAAGATTGGTAACGGTATTGCCGTAGAGCGCAGCATTGATCGGACTCATGACAACCGAAGCACCGTGGATACCCATAAATTGGAAAAGTGCGACCGCGCCTTCGATAAGCGCCATGCCAGGATAGGTGTCGACCGCGGAGAACAGCGGCGAGATGAGAGCGGATACCAAATTGGCGAACGGCACAGCAAGCAGCTTGCGGCTCGCAAGATCGATAAAAGCGCACGCAAGGATCGAAAACCCAAATGCAAAGATATCGCGAAAACTCTGCGCAATAGAGCCAGGGACCTCTTTGGGGAGCTTGATCGTCACATTATGGCTAATGCACACCTTATAGATATTAACGGTCAAGAATGCGGCTACGAACGCAGCGAGAAAACCCTTGGTTCCCATATAGCCGGTTTCAAAAACAGATGTATCTGCCCCGCCAATCGAGACAACATCGTTCGTCACCGATAGTAAGAGCATGCCGCACATGGCACAAACCATGCACGAGGTGGGGTTGAGAGATTTACCCGAAGGCATGCGACGGTTCATCGACATGGCAAGTGAGCTCGCCGTGGTGCCGGCCACCATAATGCCAAGAAGTCCCATGGTATATGCATAGATTTTATTGAAGAAATCCAGCACCTCAGGCGGAAGCGTGATGCCTACATAGGCAGGGAGCGTCGAAAGAAGAAGGAACAGGCTCGAGAACAGCACAATTGGCATATTCGAGAGAAAGCCATCCTTAATCGCCACCAGATAAATGTTCCTCGAGATTTTGTCGAAGAGGGGCTGGTGTTTTTCAAGGAATTTGACGATAGCGTCCATAACACATCCTTTCATGATTCCCGGGCACGTAACGATTTATCCGGACTCAACCGTCGTCGTCCCCGTTTGTATCCACTTATGTAAGTGAATACGTTCTTGTGCGAAATGTAATATCATTTGCGCGATTTGTCATAACCAATTCTTTTTCCGCTTTGTCGATATGTCAAGAATTCAAATACTTATTCGGTGAACGGTAGCTGATTACTATAAGGTTTTCCCAGCTAAAGACTATTTTCCCTGAGCAGTACTATAAGTTTGCAACCGTTCACCGATTGGATATAACATATTGAATATATTGTTGTAACAATATTAGAGACAATGTCACAAGCCTGTCGTTCTAGTCAAAGGAAGTAACAATGCCCAAACGATTACTGAACATGTCCGCATCCGATTTTGCCGCCACGTCACCCATGGATCTAAAGCAGGCAATTCTGGCTTCCGAGGGACGTACCATCATGGCGGAAAACGTACCCTCTTCCCAATTTCTCGGCGGCGTTACTAATGCCGAAATCGAACGTGCCGCAGGTGCCGACCTGCTTCTGTTTAACGCGCTCGATGTGTTCGATCCAGTTATTGCCGGTATTCCAGATGATCTCAATGAAAACCCGGTCACTTGGGTGAAGCGAGCATGCGGAAGGCCCATTGGCGTCAATCTGGAGCCAGTTGATAACGAGGCAGAGATGTCTGAATCCCGAACGGAAATCCCCATGGGTCGTCGCGTCTCTCCCAAGACCTTAGAAAAGGCTAACGAACTCGGATTTGATTTTATCTGCCTGACGGGCAACCCTGGAACCGGCGTCTCCAACGATGCAATCGCCCATTCGATTAAACTCTCCAAAGAGCATTTCAATGGCCTGGTCATAGCCGGAAAAATGCATGGAGCGGGCGTTGCGGAACCTGTCATGACGCTCGAAATTGCGCGCAAGTTTGTTGACCTCGGCGTCGATATCCTTCTCGTGCCAGCCCCCTACACCGTCCCTTGCTTCCAAGAAGCAGACCTGCGCGCCATCGTAGACTTTGTACGATCCCACAACGTAGGCAAGTCAATTGAAGAGAAGGTTCTCGTCATGGCGGCGAACGGGACGAGTCAAGACTCCTGCGACAGCGAGACCATTAAGAAAATAGGCCTTGCAGCAAAAGCAGCCGGCGCTGACCTCCAACATATCGGGGACTCCATGAACGGTATTTGCCTGCCCCAGAATATCTTCACGCTCGGACAAGCCCTTCGTGGATACAGGCATCAGATCGTCATGCTGAGCCGCTCTGTGATACGTTAAGGTTACCTTGCCCACGTTACATCCCGACTGAGGCAACCATCAGGTATAACCAACATGCAAACTGAGGCTCTAATGCTCGATACACACGAAAAACGGCCACTCTATTTACAGCTCACCGACGCGCTGCTCAAGCAGATCGTCGATGAATATCAAGCAGACGATAAACTTCCAACAGAAATGGAACTCTGCGACGAATACGCCGTAAGCAGAACAACCGTCCGACTTGCCATGAGTGAGCTGGAGCGTCGTGGAAGTATCTATCGAATCCAAGGTAAGGGATCGTTTGTTGCACCGAAACGCGTTAGCGAGCTCAATTCACTTTTAGACTTTGACTTTGCAAGCCATTGCGATGGCGTTGATCCGGATGCCATCACCAAACATTTCGGCGGCCTCACATCAGGTCGTCCAATTTCCGTAATGATGCTCCAACAATTTGGATGTCAAAGTCGCGATGAAATTCAGCGTCTTGAATTGACCTACGAACTTGAAGGCAGCTTCATAGGCGCTGATACGTTCTTCATTTCAAAGTCGCGCGTTCCGAATAACCAGTTAGATTTTCAGGCATTTAGCAGAATCATGGACGACTTGTCCAAGTCTATCCAATCTGTTAGGGAAAGCTATAGAGCACGTCAGCTTAGCGATTCCGAAGCCAGTAATTATGGTGTTGCAAAACTTCCGGTCATCGAACTGACTCATTATGCTTACGACTCCGGAGGCAAACTAATCTCAATTGTCTGCCGCACCGTCTTAACTGGGCGGGTCCCTTATCAAAACTTTATTTTCAAGTCCTAATGTTCTTTTTCTTTTGTCTCGATCTGTAACACGTAGCCGAGTTTTTAAGTCCCAACCGTTACAGATCGAGACAAACAAGGTAGACCACGCCGAATTGTCTCAATCTGTAACACTAAGACCGGTTTTGGACGTCTAGATGTTACAGATTGAGATGAATGCACAGGTCAATCCTCTCAATCTCAATCTATAACAACTAGCTGAATTTTTCGGTCCTAGCTGTTACAGATCGAGACAAACGGAATAGGCCGAGCCAAAAATCTCGATCTGTAACATCTGACTCGCTTTTGGCCGCCTAGATATCACAGGTTGAGACAATTTGATAGTGGAGTCCTCATTTGCGCGTCATATCGCGTAGCGCTGACGCGCTGGTTTCCACAATGACAGGAGGTAAAAGTCCTCCCGCATCGCCTGTTGGCAATCCCGTAGCGCTAGCTAGCAAATGACCTGCGTGTGCTCCTCGATGGCGACACGATCCTCGGCGGCGATACCCGGCTCGCACACCACGGCGTCCAAACTGTCCAGGCGGCAGAAGGTGTAGAAGTCGCGCTTGCCGATCTTGCTGGAGTCGGCGATGAGGTAGCGTGAATCGGCCTTGCTAAAGGCGAGCTGCTGGATGCGGCCCTCTTCCATGTTAGACGTAGACACGTCGCCGTCCAGAATGCCGTTTGCGCCGATAAAGGCTGCGTCGATCCCCAGTGCGCGCAAGGTGTCCTCGGCCGTGGGGCCCACAAAGGCGGCAGTGCGGCGACGGTACATACCGCCCACGAGACACAGGTCGCAGTCTTCGCGCGCCTCGAGCAGATTAAACACCGAAAGCGAATTAGTCACGATGCGTAGGCGGCACGCCGGCAGCATCGAGGCCATCTGCTCAACTGTAGTGCCCGTCCCCAAAAAGATGGTCGAGCCCTCCTCGATGAGCCCAACGGCGCGGCGCGCGATCTGCAGCTTTTCCTCGGCATGCTTCGTGCGCTTTTCACTGTGCGAATACTCATGGCGCAGCATAGCGTGTGGACGGCCCTGCGCACTGCGGGCTCCGCCGTGCACGCGCTCGATCTCGCCCAGGCTCGCAAGCTCCTCAAGATCACGGCGGATCGTCATATCCGAGACACCTAACGCATCCGAAATCTCCTTGACCGAGACCGTTCCCTGTTCCTCGAGCAGCTGCCGAACCTTATCCTGTCGCTCCGCTTTAATCACGATGAGTCCTCGCTGTTCCACGCTCACGTCAATTCAAACAATAACGAACAAATTGTATCAGACTCGCGCGCGTCAAAAATGAACGCCCGCACAGCTCCAATCATCACTTTTTTGAGAAAAATACCCCCTGCTTTAGTGGGGTGTAGTGATAATCTCGCCTGTTCGCGCTACAGTTTGTCGGAAATACCTCGATGTTAGGAACCAAATGATCACTTCCGAGCTTTTCGGCACCGCGCCGTGCGGTACCCCCGTTCATCGTTACACCCTCAACGGGCCCGAGATCTGCGTTCGCATTATGGACTATGGTGCCACCGTGTTGGGCATCGACGTGCCCGACATTCCCGGCAACGTGTGCGATGTGGTGCTGGGCTTCGATAAGCTCGAGGATTACTTTGACAACCCCGCCTGCTTTGGCGCGACCATCGGCCCCGTGGCAAACCGCACCGCGGGCGCCACGATCGCCATCGACGGCACGGACTGGCATATGCCGGCCAACGAAGGCGTCAACAACCTGCATAGCGATCTTGAGCACGGTCTGCACAAGCGCGTATGGGATGTTGAGCTCGACGAGGTGCACAATGCCGTGCGCATGACCACCTCGCTTGAGGATGGCGAGCTGGGCCTGCCCGGCAACCGCACCTTTACGGCCGTTTTTACCGTGACGCGCACCGGCGTCTTCCGTATCGAGTATGGCTGCGAGAGCGACCGCGCCACCTACGTGTCCATGACCAACCACACGTACTTTAACCTTGCCGGCCATAACGCCGGCATGGACTGCGAGCACTTCTTTGTTGCTAACGCTGCCCACTACCTGCCCATCAACGAGCAGAACATCCCCACCGGCGAGATTGCTCCGGTCGAGGGAACACCGTTTGACTTTCGCGAGCTGCGCCCCGTCGCTCCCGGCATGGAGGCCGACGACCCGCAGATTAAGCAGGCCCGTGGCTACGATCACTGTCTGTGCATCGATGGCTATCAGTACGGCCGCAATCTGCGCCGCGCGATGCACGTCGAGGAGATGTGGACCGGCCGCGAGCTGGACTACTACACCACTGCCCCGGGCGTGCAGCTCTACACCGGCAACTGGCTGGGCGACGAGCACGCCAAGGACGATGCTAACTATGGCTGGGGCGCCGGCTTTGCTCTCGAGGCCGAGATGTACCCCGACACGCCGCACCAGCCGTTGTTCCCGCAGGGCATTGTGGGCCCGGGTCACCCCTACAGCAATGTGATCGAGTACCACTTTATGAGGCACTAAGCCCACAATGCAACATATTGCACAGCAACGCCCGCCGGCACCACCGCCGACGGGCGTTTTGCTACCTAGTCATTGGGGACGTTCTTAAATGACTAGTCATTAGCGACAGTCTTTAACGTTTGGCGAGAAAGACTGCCCCAACCTGCCGGCACTTGGGGACGTTCCTAAAAGGCCGGCACAAAAGGAACGTCCCCAAGTGCCAAGGGTGTCCCGTTTGACTAGTCATTTAAGAACGTCCCCAATGACTATTGTTTTTGACAGGCAGCATCGCGCGCGTCCCTCGCAAGGGCAAAATGATTCGTTTTTCTCCGTCCCCAAGGGATCAGTTGAACAGATTGCCGACGGGGTCGGGGTTGGAGCTGGGGAGGTAGCGGATCTCCAGCTCTACTCCGAGCTTTTGCAGTTCTCTGAGAGCAGCGACATCTGCGTCGTCTACGGCAACTGCGGGCGTTGCAGGACGCTTGCCCTCCCCTGCCTGCATATGGCCAATGCTGATCTTGGTAATCGGCACACCACCCTTAACCAGCGCGAGTGCATCGGCGGGTGAGGCCACCATGATCAGAATCCATTGACGCGGCGTTGCGGTATGGATGATGTCGATGGTCCTTTGCACCGAGAAAAACCGTGTCCACACGCCCTCGGGCGCCGCGACCCTCATAGGCGCCCACTTGCGCGAATCCGCCGCAATCTCGTCGTTAACGATCAGGACGAGGTTGGAACCAACCGCCTCATTCCACAGCTCAATGTCTTGCCCGTAAATAAACCGATCATCGATGCGTGTGAGAAGAATCTTGGGTTGAGCCATCACTGCCCCATTCTGCTTGAGACCCATACGAGCGGGACGTCGGCCACCAACTCAACAGCAGGTCAAGCGCCAAATGAACGCCGCAGACATCACGTCTCCAATATTAGTGCATTTAAAGTGAGAAAAGCCGTCAGAACACTTGCGCGGATGTGCGATGTCCCGTATCATAGACAGCCGTTGACGCCTCAGTTGCGTCACCACATGGCCGCCAGCGTAGCTCAGTTGGTAGAGCACCGCTCTCGTAAAGCGGGGGTCACCGGTTCGAGCCCGGTCGCTGGCTCCATTGCACAAGATAGCCGCCTTCGGGCGGCTTTTTTGTTGCCGATTTGAGTGCGTGTGCGCCAACCCAAGCATCGCCACGTCGATCGCTTCCTGCTCATTTATTTGCGAAGAACATCGGCTAGCCGCAGGATTGAAATCATCGACCGATAAGTGAGTTCCACTTTTTCGCCCGCAAGCAGTCGTTTCGAGTCAATCTCATCTAGCCCCACAAGCCGAGAAAACAGCGGGCCGCTCATCGTGCCATCGTCAATTGATTCCCTTATGGTCTTCAAAACGTCCGTATCATGAAGCGATGCCGAGCTGTAGGGGGCAACACGAGCAGAACTCTCAATTAACGACGAGACAAAAGGATGGAGATGCTTTGGACATAGTCCATCAAACACCACATCCCCATTGTCATCCGAGCCGACCAGGCGCCAAGTATAATGATCGACCCAGTCATCTCCGTCATATATGGCGTCCATGAGCAACTTCCCGTCTAGAGAGAGAAACCTATTTGGACATCGGGGCGCAAGACCGCAAGCCATATCGGGCCCGCAGCAGCTCCAACCCAACGCACCACATAGGTTCCCTTTCGTACATGTGTATCAATCTGCCCCGAAATGCCGGTGAATGCAATTCCAGACCCGTTCGTCGGATAGCAATCGACGTTTTTTTGTTTTCCGCTCACAACCTTGTATAGATATATCGTTCCAGCAAAAGAGAAGGGATCGTTCGCAATTTTGTCCGGAAGAACTTGCCACCTCAAAATCCCGCTACCAATATGGTCAAGCTTGACCGTTCCGCCGTCCCCCTCAAAAGTGGCAAGGGGATTTACCCCAGACTGAGAGTCGGCATCGCCCTCCTTGGCAGTTATCAGCAGGCTGCCCGTATAAGACTGCTGAGGCTCACCTTCAGGACAGGCAGCCTCGGCCCAAGAAGGGCCACCCAGGCAGAACAGTCCGAGCAGCATCATTACCAACAAAAGAAAACCCTTAGTTCTTTTCATCTATATCCCCAACGTCTCTCGACATTTGTATATCGTGACTACTTTAGATCTATATGGCCAATTCGAGCCCTCACCAGGGCAATTGTTGCAGCTGGGTTTCTTTTCATTAAAATTTCACTTTGGTAAATCCCCGCCCCTAAGCATTAAACCCGAAGTCCACCGAGTTGACGAAAAAACAGAAAGCCCCGCCAACCGTAATTCCCCTAGGGAAACACGGTTGGCGGGGTACTAGCATGATTTCCCTGGGGGAATCATGCCATCAGACGAACAGCTCAGCCGAGCAGCTCGCTACTCCTCCCAGTAAGCATCTGCAAGCAGCTTAAAGCAAATCTTCTTGACCGGCTGTGCGCCATCGCCCGGGAACTCGAGCGTGGGCATGTGAGGCTCGCCGGCAACAAACAGCGCGAACTTGTCGTCGGCAAGATCGCCGGCGATCGAAGCATCGGAATCGACCAGATCGTAGTCGTCCTTCTCGTCAAACTCCTGAACCAACGTCAGGCTGCCCGTGGCAACCTTAAAGGCCTCGCGACCCTCGACATCGATCTGCAGGTCGTGATAGCGCTGATGCGTCTCATAGTGAGCCTCGGCCTCGGGACGCGTCGTGGGAGCCATGACGTTCGCATAGACCTTGTCGCCCAGAATCGGATGGCTGCCGACCTCGAGCTCCGCCGGGTCGTTCTCCTCGAGCCAGTCGATCAACACGTCGAGGCCCTTGAGCATTCCGCGATACTCCTCGATATCGCCCAATGCACCGTAAATCATCTAAATCCCCTCTCGGATCGCTTCTTTGGCGGCTACTCGGCAAACGCGTTACCGACGCTGTTGCCACCCACATACGCCTCGACCAGGGTAAGGTCGGGATTGAACACGACAAACTCGGCGTCGCGCCCCGGCATAATGCTACCGCACTTGTCGTCGACATGAGCTAGCAAGCGATGCCGGGGCCGTCACCCAAGCTCTTACAGCTCGGTCACGACAACGCCGTCGTAGACCTCGTCCCAACGGTCCATGACCAGATGGCCGGTCATGGGATCCATGGCATTGAGCTTGCCGCAGGTGTTGGCGGTACGCAGTACCGTCTCGTCGTCTGCGCCAGCAGCGATGGCATGCGCGAAGCCTGCGATAGTGGAGTCGCCAGAGCCCGTAGCGTTAACGGCGGGGATATCGGGAGTCTTGGCGCGGAACGCACGGCCATTGTGGAAGCCCACGGAACCGGCGGCACCCATGGACACGACGACCCAGGGGATATCGGAGAAGCGGGCGTCAGAGGCAAGTGCGGCGCGGAGCTCGTCCACATCGTCGGTGGTAAAGCTCGTGCCCAGAAGGCCGTTAATCTCGGTCAGATTAGGCTTGACCAGCTCGGGCTTAATTTCGGACTTAAGGGCGGCCTCGAGCGAAGCACCCGAGGTATCGAGCAGCACCTTGGCGCCGGCGTTCTCGGCAATGCCCGTGATCTTGGCATAGTAGTCCGCCTCGACGCCGCGGGGCAGCGAACCCGAGATGGTGACGACATCGGCCTTGCCTGCAAGCTCGGCGAACTTTGCAGTAAAGGCATCGAGCTCCTCGGGGGCAATTGTCGGGCCACTCTCGAGCAGCTCAGTCTGGTTGCCGGCGTGGAGGATGTTGAGGCAAATGCGAGTCTCGCCCTTGATGGGCACAAAGTCGTTTTTAATACCGTTGGCGTCCATGAGCTCAGCCATGTAGGCGCCCATGTGGCCGCCGAGCAGACCTGTTGCCACAACGTCGTCGCCCAGCTGACCCAGCACACGGGCCACGTTGAGGCCCTTGCCGCCAGCGGTCTTTTCGGGCGTCACACGGTTGACGTCGTCGATAACGAGCTCATCGAGCTGATAGCGCGTATCGACAGACGGGTTCATCGTAACGGTGAGGATCATTTTTAGCTCCTTATCTCGCAGGCTCCTTGTGCCTCGCGATACGAGTCGACAAAACGGAATTACAGAATCTCAATCGTGAACGAGCGAACGACGGTCTCCTTGGGCTTTGCGACAAGGCAGCCGCGCTTATGCTCAAGCACGTCGTCCTCATCGGAGCAGGTCGAAAGGCCGCCCCAGGGCTCAACCGCCACAAAATCGCCCTCGGGCTTGCTCCACACAATGAGATATGGGAAGCCCTCAAAGCTCAGGCGGACGCCCTTGTCCTCGCCCTTTTTGGAAAGCGTGACCTGACAGCTCTCGAGCACGTCAAAGATGGTCTCCGCAAAATCGAAGAGCTCATGTGACAGAGGCAGCGTCTTTCCCACCATGGGGTTCTTGGAGCGATTGGTCACGTCAATCAAGCCAGTCGAGGGAACGGCGGTGCAGAGCTCCGCAGCCTCGTCTTTCTCAAAGCGCAACTCGTAGTCCGTATAGGCCTCGCCCTCATCGAGCGGACACCTAAAGCCGGGATGACCGCCGATAAAGAACGGCATGTCCTCGGTTCCCTCGTTGGTCACCTCATAGGAGACGCGAACGGCATCCCCCTCAAGCGTATAACGAGCGACAAGCTTAAACGGATACGGATAATCGCTCAGCAGCGCGGCGTTATCCTCCGAAGCCAGGCACATCGCCAGCTCGTTCTCGCTCTGGCTCAGCAGCTTCCACTCCTGTTTGCGCGCAAACCCATGGCGAGCGAGCTTTACATGATGCCCGGCAAACGTCATGGCGTTGTTATCGCGCAAGCCTCCGCAAATCGGGAAGCAAATCGGTGCCTGGCCGGACCACACGGCGGGATCGCCCTGCCACAGATACTCGCAACCTCCGGCCTTGATCGAGGTAAACGAACCACCAGCCGTGGACACCTTAATAGAAATCGAATCGTTGGAGAGAGCGTATTCCATTGCCCATCCTTTCGAACAACTGCTTTTTGCTCGCAAGTACCCGTCTCGGCCCTAACCAAAGGACAAACCCGCACGTTCATCGATGCGTCCGGTATCCCAGCCATGTAACGGGGTACCATACAGACATTGATGCAATTACAGCTGAAAGGCCTTCTTATGCGAACCATCATCCTCTACGCCTCGCGCCATCACGGCAATACGAAAAAGCTCGTGGACGCCATCGTCGAGGCACACCCCGAGATCGATACCCTCGACGTCAAGGCACTCGGTAAAAACGAGTATCCCAACCTGCACGAATATCATCTGATCGGTGTCGCCACGGGCATCTATTACTCCGAGATCGACAAGGACATGGCACGAGTGCTCACGAACGTGCTGCAGCCGCAGGACAAGGTGTTTGGCCTTATGACCTACGGTGGCAAAAACAAGTGGTACGGCAAGGATATCGATGGCATCTGCCGCATGAGGCAGGCCATCTTTATGGGTGTCTACGGCTGCCCCGGCTTTGATACGTGGGGGCCGTTCAAACTCGCCGGCGGTGTCCAAAAGGGACACCCGACCGCTGAGGAAATTAAGGGCGCCGTCGACTTCTTCGACAAGATCGAAGACGAATATGGCGATATCATCGTCGAAGAGTACGCCAAGCGCGAGAAGCGTCTAGCATACGAGAAGGAGCATCCTGCAGGAGGCCTGGTGGCCGGCGTCAAGCGCACGGCAAAGAAAATCGCTAACAAGCTGTAACTGTGAAGGTGCTTTTGAGCGTTCAACCCATACGGCGGGTCCGAGCAGATTCGGGCCCGCCGTCTTTTTCTATCGTTACTCGGTAAAGGCGTTGCCGACGCTCTGGCCGCCAACATACGTCTCGACGAGGGTGAGCTCATGGTCGAACACGACAAAGTCGGCGTCGCGACCCGGCATGATGCTGCCGCACTTATCCTCGATGTGCGCGGAGCGTGCCGGCACCTCGGTTGCCATACGAATGGCGATATCGGCGCTGGCGATGCCCCAGTCAACGATGTTCTTGACGCCCTGGGCAAGCGTGAGCACCGAGCCGGCAATGCTCTTGCCGTCGGCGAGCCAGCACAGGTTGTCCTTCATGATGACGTCCATGCCACCACTGGTGTAGCTGCCCTCGGGCATGCCGCCGCAGCCCAGGCAGTCAGTGATGAGCACCGTGTGTTGCCAGCCCTTTGCCTGCAGCAGCGCCTTGATGGCGGCAGGGTTAACGTGCTTGCCGTCACAGATGATCTCGGCGTAGGTCTCGGGCGTGGACATGGCAGCGCCCACGACACCGGGCTCACGGTGATGCAGCCCGCGCTGACCGTTATAGGTATGCGTAAAGCAGCTGGCACCGGCGTTGATGGCGGCGATGCACTCATCGTAGGTGGCGTCGGAGTGACCGATGCTGGTCACCACACCCTTGGCGTTCAGAGCAGCCGCATAAGCAGCGGCACCGTCGCGCTCGGCCGCCATGGCGCTCTTAACGATGCGACCGCCCGCAGCCTCCTGCCACTGATCGAAGACCTCCTCGGAGGGATCGATAAGATAAGCGGGGTTCTGCGCGCCCACGTGCTTCATGGTAAAGAAGGGGCCCTCCAGATAGATGCCCTGAATGCGAGCACCGCAGAAGTCGGGGCCGCGACCCTCGTCCGCCTGGGCGATGGCGGCGCAGGCATCCTTGATCTGCTCGACGCCATCGGTGAACGTCGTGGGCAGCCAGCTGGTGGTACCGCGACGGGCGAGCTCGGTCGAGCTGATATCAATGCCCTCGGGATCGTTATCGGTAGTCGAGTGGTTATAGAAGCCATGGATGTGAGTATCGACCATACCCGGTGCGATCCACGATCCCGTGTAGTCCTTGATCTCGCAAGAGGGCTCGTCGGCCTGCCAGGCGCCAAAAACGCCATCCTCGACCATAAGATAGCCGCCCAGTTGCGGGCCTGCCGGCAAGAAGAACTTGTCAGCCTTAATTGCGTACGTGCTCATATGCACTCCTTGCTTCTAAAGCAGTTGACTGTGGTAATGCTTATACCCGGTCCATGTAAAAACAAAAAGCGCCCGCCCGCCGTTATGAGCGGACGGGCGCCCTTACAGGGGGACGCGATTAAGCGGTGAAGGGGTGAATCGTCACGCCCTTAACCACGCGGTTGACCGTGCCGGTGGGGCTCGGCGTATCGGGCGTGTTGCCCACGCGCACGGAGTTGAGCAGGCTGATAGCCTGGGCAAACATCACGAACGGCAGGGCAAGGTAGCCCTCGGGAAGCGCCTCGTAGCCCTTAAAGGTGAAGGACTCGCCCTCGTAGACGGTAGCGCCATCCTGCTGAACGGCAACGGTGTGCTGAGCGATCTTGTCGCCACCGATCTCGTTGAGGATGTCGATGTCGTACTGACGGGTGTAGGCGTCGTTGTTGACGAACACGAAGACGAGCGTCTTATCGTCGACGAAGGACTTAGGTCCGTGACGATAGCCCATGGAGGTGTCGTAGGAAGTAGCAACCAGACCGTGAGCGAGCTCGAGGATCTTGAGCTGGCTCTCCTGGGCAAGGCCACCAAAGGAGCCAGAACCCAAGTAGGTCACGCGGTTGAAGTCGCCAGCCAGGTAATCGGCGATCTCAGGCTCACGGGAGATGACCTCCTCGCCCATCTTGGCAATCGTCTCGACCCACTCGGCCTTCTGCTCGTCAGAGGCAGTGTCGAAAATAAGGGTGGAGAGCAGGGTCATGCAGGAATAAGAACCGGTCATGGCGAAGCCCTTGTCGTTGGCGCGCGGAATGAGCAGCGTCAGCGCATTGGGATCATCGGCAGACTCGACGGCAAGCTTGCCCTCGGGAGCGCAGGTGATGTTGAGGAACTTGACGTTGTGGACGAGCTCCTTGGCAACGGCAACGGCGGCAAGGCTCTCGGGGCTGTTGCCAGAGCGGGCAAAGGAAACCACGAGCGTGGGATCCTCGGCGCGCAGGAAATCGCGCGGAGCGCTCACGATGTCGGTCGTGGCGATGGGCTTAAAGTCGTAGAGATCAGTGTTGCCAGCGTGACGCAGGTACGGGGCGCAGGTATCGCCAACGTAGTCGGACGTACCGGCACCGGTGAAGACAACGGACAGACGGCCCTCGCCCATAGCGCGAGCCTCGGCCAGGAAGGCCTCGATGGCCTCCTTGTTCTCGCGATAGATGTTGAGCGTATCACGCCAAAGCTCGGGCTGCTGAGCAATCTCGGCCGTGGTGATCTGGGCGCCGAGCTCGGTGAGCTCCTCGACACTCTTCTCGAACATTTCTAATACCTCTCTCTAGAAGTAATCCTCTGACGTGCAATTATACACTTCGGTTGGTTATCTGGTAGTAACCAGTTAAATGCAAAGAATCACCATATGGAAACGATGCGAGCACTAGTTACTGCGCTGGTGGTAAACCTTGTATTTAAACTGATCGGCACGAGCAACCGAGAGTGTGTACTCCACTACCTCGTTTGACTCGTTATACGTAGTCCTGACCAAATCGAGCACAGGCGAGCCCTCGACAATTCCCAAAAGGTGGGCATCGGTGGGACGGGCTATGCTCGCATAGAACTCCTCTTCGGCCACGCGAATCTTTTGCTGAAAGTCCTGCTCAATCACATCGTAAAGCGGCTTACGCTCCAGCAGCGGTCGCTTTAGGGACAGAAATTGACGAACCGGAAGATAGCTGCGTTCGACCATCATGGGCATGTTGTCGGCAGAACGAAGGCGCTTGAGCTTAAAAATGCGATCACCGATGCGCAATCCCATATGCTCGGCCAGATTCTTATCGGCCTCCATCTCGCAAAACTCGAGAATCGTGGTCTCGGGTTCTCGACCCATCGCGCGCATCTGCTCGGTAAAGCTGTAGGACTGCATAAGATTGGTTGCTTTTGCCGAACGGTCGGTCACAAAGGTACCGCGACCGTGCTGCCGAACCACCAGTCCTAAACGCTCCAGTTCCTGCAGAGCCAGGCGTACCGTAGTGCGCGAGAGACCATAGCGCTCCGAAAGTTCGCGCTCGGAAGGAATCATGTCACCGGCGCGATATTCATGGTCAATCTTTTCGGTCAGAATATCGACCAGCTGATCGTACAGCGGTTGCTTACGCGCTCCGATCGCCATCCTATCCTCCCTTTTGCTCGAATTCGGCTAACTACCTAGGGTGTTATGCATTATCTGTCTGCCACACCCGAATCATTAAGAAAACAAAAGCCGCGCGCTCTTTCGAGCACGCGGCTTTTAACATACACATGGCTTAAGGGGTCGGGGTGTGAGCCGCGTAGGGACACACCCCTCAAGCTAGAGCCTTACCAGATGCTCGGCCAGAGACCAAGCGGGCCAGCGCCCAGGATGCCAAGGACGAAGAGCAGGAGAATGCCCTTGGTCGGGGTCCAGCTGTGCTTAGCGAACATGTAGTAAAGCAGCAGCGTAAGCATAAGCGGGACGAGCTTCGGGACGATGGTGTTGAGGGTGTCGGCAACAGAGAAGTTGACCGGATCCTCGGTAACGGTGCCGTAGGTCACGGACTCCATGCCGTTACCCAGATCGGTGACGCCGCACTCGACAGCGTTGCCGTCGGCATCGGAAGCGGTAAGGGCGTTGCCGTCCTTATCGGTCATGGCGATGGTACCGGCCTCAGCGGTCTCGGTATCGATGCCCTCCATACCGGTGAAGTTCTCGGCCTCCTTCTCGGAGACGATCACGGTAGTAGCGGAGAGACCACGGGTGGTGCCGTTGGGGATCTGGAGGTTGATCTGGGTGCCACCCATGGTGACGACCAGGCAACCGACGACGAAGACGCCCATGATGGAAGCGGCACGCGTGAAGGCCTGCATGTTGGCGGTCAGAGCGTCAATAGCGCTGGTGCCAAGCTTGTAGGACCAGTTCATGAGCCAGAAGCGCAGAGCGAACTGGACGACGTTGAAGATCACCAGGAAGATGATCGGTGCAGCGGCGTTGCCGTTGATGGCCATGTTGGAGGTGATGCCGGCCGTGATAGGCACGAGCGTCAGCCAGAACAGGGCGTCACCGATACCACCGAGCGGGCCCATTGCGGCGACGCGGACGGCGCGGATCGTGGGGATGTCAACCTTGTTCTGCTCGAGCGAAAGCACGATGCCCATAACAAAGGTGACAAGGAACGGGTGGGTGTTGAAGAACTCCAGGTTGTGGCTCATGGAAGCCGCGAGGTCGTTCTTGTTGGTGTGGATCTTCTCCAGACCGGGGATGATGGAGTAGAGCCAGCCAGCGGCCTGCATGCGCTCGTAGTTGAACGATGCCTGCAGGAAGCAGGAGCGCCAAGCCATCTTGTTGAGGGTCTTCTGGTCGAGCTGCGGAGCAGGAGTGAGATCCTCGTAGTGCTCCGGGATCACATACTCATTAGATGCCATCTTCGAAGTCACCTCCGTCAGAAACAGCTGCACCCTTCAGCTCGGTCTGCTGCTGGAAGTCCCAGAAAGCGATGCCGAAGCCGATGAGAGCGAGGATGAGCAGAGCAGGGGTTGCCAGCGAATCGTTGGCAACGGTGATGAGCGCGAGGCCAAAGCCCATGAGGAAGAAGCCCCACATATCGCGGTTCATCATAACCTTGAGCAGGACGGCGAAGCCGACGAAGCGCATCATGCCGCCTGCAGCGGACAGACCGGTCTGCAGCCAAGTCGGGATGGCGGAAGCGATGGTCTGACCAATGGTAGCGCCAGCGATGAAGAACAGGGTGACGACGACAGCGAAGATCAGGCCGAGCAGAGCCATGGCGAAGTAGTTCAGGCGCTCGATGCCCTTGGTGTCCGCGTTGTGAGCCATGTTATCGGCCGTGGACATAAGCGGGGACATAAGCGTGAAGACCAGGGTAACGCCAAGCTGGCCAAGCAGAGCGAACGGAATGGCGAGGCCGACTGCCGCGTTGGGCTCGAGGCCCGTGGCGATAGCGAGAATGGCTGCCATGATGCCGCCGATGACGGCGTTAGGCGGCTGAGCGCCTCCGATCGGCATGTTGCCGATCGTCATGAGCTGATAGGTACCACCCACGAGAAGACCGGTGTTGAGGTCGCCAAGGATAAGACCGATGACGGCGCCGGTGACGATGGGCTGATAGAGAGACTCGAGGAAGTCAAACTGGTCGATTGCCGCGATGAACGTGACGACGAAGACCAGAGCGATCTGGATGATCGAGTATTCCATCTTGCTCCTCCTTTCAAAATGTATGTACGCACTTTGGATTTCACGTACAGAACGTCAGGGTTTCACTCCTGACAACGTGGATCACGAGGATTACGAGAAGAGCTTGCTCGTGTCCTCAACAGGCGTGCTCGGAACGCGCCTGATCTCCAACTCCACCCCCAATTCCTGCAGCTCTTTAAACGCAGCGACATCCTCGTCGTTAACTGCGACGGAGGTGGCGACTTGGCGCTTTCCTTCCGACATGTGCATGTTGCCGATGTTTACCTTCTTTATAGGCACACCGCCCTTGACGAGCGTAAGCACGTCTTCCGGTGTTTCGGCCACGATGAAGATCTTCTGGCGCGGGCTCGCCTTGCCAATGACGTCGATGGTCTTCTGCAGAGAGAAGAAACGCGTAGCGACGCCGGCGGGAGCGGCCATCTTCATGAGGTTCTGGCGCATGGTGTTGGACGCCACGTCGTCGTTGGCGACGAGGATGAGGTTGGAGCCCAGGGTGGAGTTCCACTGGGTGGCAACCTGACCATGAACCAGTCGGTTATCGATGCGGGTAAGAAGAATGTTGGGTTCTGCCATGTTGATCAGCTTCCTTTCGTTATTTGCTGACGACAGTTACTTGATCTCCTGAATCGCGTAACGCGAAACATCTACGACGGCTCCGGATCGGACTTTGATCTGGACCTTCTCGCCTTCGATGCCTTTGACGGTTCCGTAGATACCGCCGGCGAAAAGAACCTCTTGACCCGGCTTGAGCTCGGTGTGCAGCTCCTTGAAGTACTTCTGCTTCTTCTTCATGTTGATTTGCGACCAGATGGTGTAAATCAAGCCCATGATGACAAGCAGGCCTAAAAGGGCGACCGAGGAGCTCAGGACGTTGGCTCCGAAATCGGCCATTAGATGCCGTCCTCGTCGCCGAAGATATCCTCTTCGTCGGAGCCGGCAACGGATGCGACCGTCTGGGCGGTGATGCCCGTCTGGCCAACGGTCACGGCCTGCTCGCCAAGCTCGGCGAGCGTGGCGTTGCCGCGGAGGAACAGAAGCTCAATAACCATGGGAAGGTTGGTGCCGGTCAGAACCTCGACGTTGTCGACATCCTGGGCAATCATCATCGCCTGGTTGAACGGGGTGCCACCAAGCAGGTCGGTAAAGACGAGCACGCCATCGCACTCCTCGCGCATGGCGGTAATAGCGGCACGGAGATCCTCACCGTAGGAAGCAGCCTGGTCGCCCTCAAAAGGAACGACGGTAAAAGCGGGCTGGTCGCCAGCAACCATAGCGATAGCGCTTGCGAGGCCGGGTGCGAACTGTCCATGACCGGTAAGAATAAAGCCAACCATTCAAATTTCCCTTCCGAAGGTGTGTACGATCTGAGTCCGATGATTTTCGGAAGCCAGCGGGCGCTCGCCCTTAAAGCTTCTTAGAAAGCGTACTTTGAAGACCAGTGGTTTCTAAACTGGTAGTAACCACGTGATGTGTTGTTGTCACTATATCACCCCAGAAGAGGTCGCTTTCGTTGATTCATACGGTAAAACGTTTTTGCACCGCTCACGGTGATAAATCGACCGTTTACCGGTCGTTAACACTTCTACCTGCGGTTTTGAAACCGTTCCGAAATGCTTTGGCAAAAGATCGGATCTTTTCCTGTGTCTAAACAACGCAGGGCGGCTAAAAATAGCGTGTAGAAAAATTGCAGGTCATTGTGAAGATATGTGAATTGGTCTTTTTGACTTAATACCAGTTAGAACCAGTTTTGAGATTATCGGTGAACGGTAGTTTTCGACCGTTCACCGGTTACTTGCAATCGTTTGCAGTTGTTTTCCCAGATGAATTAGGGAAGCGCGATGGAGCGCTTGCGCGGGCGCAAGGCCTGCCCCAGTGGTTTCGGCAGCAATAAGCCCGCTAGAACGTTGTGAACTGCCTCCCATTTCTTGGACATGAGAAATGGGAGGCTTTCTTTATGCGCGT
>UQHW01000023.1 GCA_900540935.1 uncultured Collinsella sp.
TGGTATCGAGGCCGCGCTTGCGGCAGATCCCGAGATCGAGGTCTTGGCCGTCGGTCCCGCCGAAATCGTCAACCCCTTTGCCGCGGCGCATGCCCGCGTGGAGGCCCTGGAGGCCCCCGACGTCATCAGCATGGAGGACGATCCCATTCGCGCCGTGATGACCAAGCGCAAGTCCTCGATCGTGCTTGCGTGCCGTGCCATCAAGAAGGGCAATGCGGACGCGTTTTTCTCGGCCGGCTCGACCGGTGCCATGACCGCTGCCGCCACGGCCTACGTCACACCGTTTAGGTATTTGGCAGAGGGCAAGAAGCAGCCGGTCCGTCCGTGCCTGACCAACGCACTGCCCAATCGCGCCGGCGGCCTGACGGTGCTGTGCGATATGGGCGCCAATCCCGATGTCACGGTGGACGATATGGTGCGCTTCGCCCAGATGGGCTCTGCCTATGCCCGTGTGGTTTTGGGCATTGAGCATCCTCGCGTGGGTCTGCTTGCCAATGGCACCGAGGACGAGAAGGGCTCCATCTTTACCAAGTCGTGCTTCCCGGCCATGAAGGCAGCGGTTCCCGGCTTTGTGGGCAACTGCGAGGGCACCGATCTTACGTCGGGCAATTTTGACGTCGTGGTCGCCGATGGCATGTCGGGCAACATCGCGCTCAAGGCCACCGAGGGCGCTGCCAAGTTTTTGCTGCAGGAGCTTAAGGGTGCCTTTATGTCTTCGCTCGGCACGAAGATTGCCGCGCTGCTCATCAAAAAGCAGATGCGCGAGATTAAGGCCAAGCTTTCGGGCGATGCCAAGGGCGGCGCGATCCTGCTGGGCCTGCGCGGCGTCGTGTTGATCGGCCACGGTGCCACGTCGGTCGAGGCCGTCAAGAACGGTACGCTTGCCGCGGCCCAGGCCGTGCGCGCCGGGCTTGTCCAGGACGTTGCCAATTCCATGGACGGTATCGTTTTATAAGAGCCTCGTTACGTGGCTCAACCTGTACCGTGTGGGGTAGAATCGGAGCCGTATTGCAACGCGGCTCCAATTGCCGTGTTGTGTTGTGTTCCATGACATACGAGAGGAAGCGCTATGGACCGCTCCGAAATCTTCGATAAGATCGCCGAAGTCGCCGCTGACGTGCTCGGCGTTGATGTCGCCGACATTAGCGACGAGACCACTTTTGACGATCTCGATGCCGATTCGCTCGAGCGTCTGCAGCTGGTGACGGCCATCGAGGACGAGTTCGACCTCGAGATCGATGACGAGACCCTGCTGTCGCTCAACTCTGTCGCCGACGCCGTTGACGCGATCGAAAACGCCAAGGAGGCCTAAGTCTTGGCTTTGTCTGAACGACTCACGCGCGCCCAGGAGATTCTGGGCCATGAGTTCAATAACAAGGTGCTGCTGCGCGCAGCGCTCACGCATCCCTCGGCCGTCGAGGGCCAGCCGGTCTCTGCCAGCTATGAGCGCCTTGAGTTTTTGGGAGATTCCATTTTGGGCGCCGTGGTGGCCCGTTCGCTCTTTGAGTCCTATCCCGAGTTTGACGAGGGCAAACTCACACGCCTGAAGGTGTCCCTTGTCTCGGGCGCCACGCTGTCCGAGGTGTCGCACGAGCTGGGTATCGACGACATCATCATCTTTGGCGCCTCCGAGACCGGTACCGGCGCGCGCGGCCTGCACTCGGCGCTTGAGAACGTTTACGAGTCGCTCGTGGGCGCGTTGTATCTGGATGCCGGTTGGGATGCGGCGGCGGAGTTCATCCACCGTACGCTTAAGCCGCACCTGGCCACCGAGCGAGCCGAGCACCCCGCGAACCCCAAGTCGTTCTTGCAGGAGTGCGTGCAGGCAGACGGCCACGAGCCTCCCGCGTATAAGCTGGTCGGCTCCGAGGGCCCCGCACATGCGCCCACCTTTACCGCTGTGGTGCTCATCGACGGTATTCGCCAGGGCCGCGGCACCGGGTCCTCCAAGAAGGAGGCCGAGGGGGCCGCTGCACTCGAGGCGCTCGACCGCATGGGCTACACCACCAACGGCGTGATTCTTAACAAGAAGCCTGTTTAAGCGAGGAACCGTGTATCTCAAGTCCCTCACGCTCAAAGGGTTCAAGTCGTTTGCCGACCGCGCCCATATGTCATTTGAGCCGGGCCTGACCGTCATCGTCGGTCCCAACGGCTCGGGAAAATCGAACATCTCCGACTCGATTCTGTGGGTCCTGGGCGAGCAGAGTGCCAAGCAGCTGCGCGGCCAGGCCATGGAGGATGTCATCTTCTCGGGCTCGTCGGCGCGCAAGCCGGTGGGTGTCGCCGAGGTCACGCTGGTGCTCGATAACTCGGACCATTTGCTGCCCGTCGACTTTGACGAGGTCGCCATTACCCGTCGCATGTACCGCTCGGGCGAAAGCGAGTACCTCATCAACTCGAGCCCGTGCCGCCTGATGGACATTCAGGACATCCTGCACGATTCGGGCCTGGGCAAGGATACGCATTCCATCATCAGCCAGGGCAAGCTCGATGCCATTTTGCAGAGCCGCCCCGAGGAGCGCCGCGCCCTTATTGAGGAGGCTGCCGGCATCTCCAAGCACAAGCGCCGCAAGGAGCGTGCGCTCAAAAAGATTAAATCGATGGACGAGCACCTGACCCGTGCCCGCGACATCAATAAGGAGATCGCCCGCCAGCTGCGGCCGCTGGAGCGTCAGGTCGATCGCGCGCGCAAGTACAAAGAGCTGTCCTCGCGTGCGAACGAGCTTACGCAGATGCTGGCCGTCGACGAGCTTCGTTCGCTGCAGTCGCAGTGGAACGACCTGGAGAGCCGCTCTAAGGAGGGCGCTGCCGAGCTTGAGCTTGCGCAGTACCGCCTGGGCGAAAAGGAGCGCGAGCTCGAGAAGCTCCAAGTTATGCTCGAAGAAAAGGGCCTGTTTGTGGGCGACTTGGGCGAGCAGCGCCGCCATATGCAAGATGTGGTCGGTCGCATTAACTCAGACATGCGTCTGCTCGAGGAAAAGGGCCATAACATGGTGTCGCGCTTGTCTGACATGCGCGGCCAGATCTCGAGCTCCGAGCATCAGCGCCGTCGCGTGGTCGAGGAGCTCGAGGACGCACGTGCTCAGCTCGAGGAAGTGACCGGCGCGCATATGCAGGCCCAGGAGGACGTCGACGCCGCTGGTCCTGCCGCCGCCGAGCTCCACGAGCGTCGCGTGGCGCTCGACAATCAGATTTCGCAGCTCACGCGCGAGCAGCGCGATGTGCAGCGTGTGGCCGATAACGCCGCGCTCGAACTTGCCAAGGTGAAGGACTCGCTGAGCAATGCCGAGGTCGAGGACAACATGTACGCCTCGCGCCTGGAGCAGATCGACGAGCAGCTCGAGGAGGTCACGGCCTCGCTCGAGAGCCGTCGCGACCGCGCTGAGGAACTTGACGGTGCGCTCAATCAGTCCCGCCAGGCCCAGATTGATGCGCGCGAGGCCACCGAGGTCGCCCGTGCGGCGTTGAAGGACTTGCGTAATCGCGAGAGTGAGGCGCGCAACAAGCTGTCCGAGGTGCGCTCGGAGCTTGCCAGCCAAAAGAAGCTCGATGCCCGCATGGCCGACAGCTCGCCGCTGGTGAGCCGTCTGATGGGCGCGATGGGCGATGATGTCTCGGGTCGTCTGGGCGACGTGCTCGAGGCTCCTCGTGAGCTCGAGGGCCTGGTCGAGCAGCTGCTTGCTGGCGATATCGATGCCTTGCTGTTTGATGACGCCGCTACGCTTGAGCGCGCCGGTCGTGCGGCTCTGGACCAAAAGAAGGCCTCGGGCGAGGCGCTGCTGGTGGGTCGCGGCGTGAGCGGCTCTGCTGCTGCCAAGGGCGCTGCCGGTTCTCGTTTGGTCGACCGTCTGTCCGTGCGTTCCGGGTATGGCCCGGTTGTCGAGGCCCTGCTCGGCGGCTATTACGTGGTCGATGACTTGGCTGCCGCGCTGGCCGCGCCCGTCGTTGACGGTGTGACCTACGTGACACCCGATGGCGCTCGTGTGAGCTGTGGCGGTCTGGTGCGCGTGGGGCTCGATGCCGGCGAGGCTTCGGGTGCCCTGGAGCGCAAGCGTCGCATTCGCGAGCTGGAGGGCCTTGAGCCCGATTTGGCTGCCGTGTTTGAGCATGTGTCGGATCAGGTCGTCGAGGCCAATGCGGCCGTCGAGGAGGCGCGTGCCGCCGAGGGCGATGCCGCCGGCGAGATCGCCCGTCTTGAGGGCGAGCGCCGCTCGCTGCTCTCCGAGATCGGCCGCCTGGAGCAAAGCGCCAACAACGCCGAGGTCGAGCGCGTGCGCATCTCCAAGCGCCGCGAGCAGGCCGCCGAGGCCGTTCGCGCTGCGCGCCCGCGCGTGGACGAGCTCACCCGTTCGCGTGACGAGGCCCGCGCGCAGGCAAGCGACCTGGGTCTCCAGATTGCCGAAGCCAACGACGAGCTCGATCGCGTGCGTCGTGACGATTCCGAGGCAGCCGGCAAGCTCGCCGATGCCAAGGTCCGCCTGGCTCAGACGAGCGAGCGTCTGCGTTCGCTGAAGGGCCGCGTGCCCGACCTGGAGCATCGCCTGGAGGGCATCGACCGCCGTATCCGCGGAACACGCCAGGCTTCGCGCTCGCTCGAGTTGCTGCGTCTGCGCGTCGACCCCATGCACGAGCGCTATTCGGCCCTTCTGGAGCGCGCGTCGGATTGGGCCGCGCGTCTGCGTGACCAGGCTTCGCTCGAGGAGGCGGACTCGGCCTCGCTTAAGAAGACCATCGAAGGCGCCAAGGCCGAGGTTTCTCGTGCCAAGGAGCGGGTTGATGCCGCCACGGCGACGCAAAACGAGTTCAAGGTCGCACGCGGCAAGCTCGAGGTGCAGGTGGAGGCGGCCATCAAGGCCATTACCGCCGATGGCACCACGGTGCTCGAGGAAGCGCTTATGCTTCCTGCACCTACCGACCGCGACGCCGCCGAGCGCGAGCTCAATCAGCTCGTGCGCCAGATCAACAATCTGGGCCCTGTGAACCAGGTTGCCATGGAGGAGTACGAGCAACTCAAGCGCCGCGCCGATTACATCGAGGAGCAGCTGGCCGATCTTGAGAGCGCACGCAAGGCGCTCACCAAGATCACGGTGGCCATCGACCGTAAGATGCGTAAGGCCTTCCTGGTGACCTTTGAGAGGGTCGATGCGAACTTCCGCGAGATCTTCGCCATGCTGTTCCCGGGTGGCCAGGCGCATCTGGAGATGACCGACCCCGAGCATCCCGCCGAGACGGGCATCGAGGTCGTGGCGCAGCCGCGCGGCAAGCGCATCACCAAGATGATGCTCATGTCGGGCGGCGAGAAGAGCCTGACGGCGCTCGCCCTGCTCTTTGCCGTGTATCGCACGCGTACGGTGCCGTTCTATGTGCTGGACGAGGTCGAGGCGGCGCTCGATGACGCCAACCTGTCCAAGCTCATCGGCGCGCTCGATGTTTTGCGTTCCGATACGCAGCTCTTGGTTATCTCGCATCAGCGCCGTACTATGGAGGACGCTGACGTCCTCTACGGCGTCTCGATGCAAGCCGACGGCGTCAGCCACGTCGTCTCGCAAAAACTCGATCGCGAAACCGGAAAGGTCGTGAATGCATAATGGGATTCTTCGATGCTCTCTCGCGCGGACTTGAGCGCAGCCGCGAGGCCCTCAACGAGGTCTTTTACTTTGGCGGCGAGGTCGACGAGGATTTTTGGGAGGACCTAGAGGACACTCTCGTCATGGGTGACATGGGTGCCGAGGTCGCGATTAAGGTGTCCGATGACCTGCGCGATGCCGCGGCCAAGAAGAACCTCAAGACCGCCCCGCAACTCCGTCGCGCCCTGGCCGAGCAGCTCGAGCAACATTTTGTGCCCGTTGAGCGCGATCCGTTCGCCGACACGCCGAGCTGCGTGCTGTTTGTGGGCATTAACGGTGCCGGCAAGACCACGACGGTCGGCAAGATCGCGAGTGCCATGGCTGCCCGCGGCAAGAACGTCGTGATCGGCTCAGCCGACACCTTCCGCGCCGCCGCCATTGAGCAGCTCGATGTGTGGGGCCAGCGCGCCGGTGTCCCCGTCATCAAGCGCGACCGCGGCTCCGACCCGGCGAGCGTTTGCTACGACGTGCTCGACGAGGCCGACAAGCGCGGCAGCGACCTGGTACTTATCGACACCGCCGGTCGTCTGCACACGAGCCCCGAGCTCATGCGCGAGCTTGCCAAGGTGGTCAACGTGACGCGTAAGCGCGCCGCCAATATGGCCGCCGGCCCCATGCCCGTCTCGGTTGTCCTCGTGATCGATGCCGCGACAGGCCAAAACGGTCTGAACCAGGCGCTTGAGTTTAACGAGGCGTTGGGTCTGGACGGTATTATCATGACAAAGCTCGACGGCACGGCAAAGGGCGGCATCGCCATGGCCGTGGCCGAGAAACTCAAGCTCCCGATCCTGCGCATCGGCGTGGGCGAGCAGGTCGATGACCTGCAGGAGTTCAATGCCAAAGATTTCTGCCGCGCCCTGGTGGGCGAGTCCAACTAAGGAGTAACCAGTGTTTGATTCCCTGAGCGATCGCCTCAACGACACATTTGACCGCCTGCGCGGCAAGGGTAAGCTGACCGAGGCCGATATTACTTCTGCCATGCGCGACATTCGCATGGCGTTGCTCGAGGCCGACGTTAACTTTAAGGTCGTCAAGGAGTTCGTTGCCAAGACCAAGGAGCGCTGCATGACCGCCGAGGTCATGGAGTCGTTGTCGCCGGCACAAAACGTCGTCAAGATCGTGCTCGACGAGCTCACCGAGATGCTCGGCTCCACCGAGAGCAAGCTCGTTTTTAGCAACCGCATTCCCAATGTCATCATGCTCGTGGGCCTGCAGGGCTCCGGTAAGACCACGGCAGCCGTAAAGTTGGCCTACCTTCTCAAGAAGCAGGGCCGCTCGCCGCTGCTCGCCGCGTGCGACGTCTACCGTCCCGCCGCTGCCGACCAGCTGGCCACGCTTGGCGGCGAGATCGGCGTGCCGGTCTTCCGCGGTGACGGCGCGCATCCGGTCGACATCGCCAAGGGCGCCATTCAGGAGGCCGTCGACCACCTGCGCGACGTGGTCATCGTCGATACCGCCGGTCGTCTGCAGATCGACGAGCAGATGATGCAGGAGGCCGTGGACATCAAGAAGGCCGTCAAGCCCGATCAGGTGCTGATGGTTGTCGATGCCATGACCGGCCAGGATATCGTCAACGTCGTCTCGACCTTCGCCGATCGCACCGACTTTGACGGTGTGATCATCTCCAAGCTCGACGGCGACGCCCGCGGCGGCGGCGCGCTTTCCGTGCGCCAGGTGACCGGCAAGCCCATCAAGTTCGTGAGCATGGGCGAGAAGCCCGATTCGCTGGAGCCGTTCTACCCCGACCGCATGGCCAAGCGCATCTTGGGCATGGGCGATGTTGTCGGCATCATCGAGAAGGCCCAGGAGGCGGCTGACGCCGAGCAGCTCGAGGCTGCCGAGCGTATGCTGCGCGAGGGCTTTACCATGAACGACATGCTCGACCAGATGAAGGCTGTCAAGAAGATGGGCGGCATGAAGGGCATTCTGGGCATGCTCCCCGGTGGCCAGCGTGCGCTCAATCAGATGGGCGGCAACCTGGACGAGGGCATCTTCGACAAGAACGAGGCCATCATCATGTCGATGACCAAGGAGGAGCGTCTGCGTCCCTCTATCATCAACGGCCAGCGCCGCGCCCGCATCGCCAAGGGCGCCGGTGTGACCCCCACTGAGGTCAACAGCCTTATGAAGCAGTGGGGCGAGATGAACAAGATGATGGGCCGCATGCGCACGATGGCCAATCAAGCGCAGGCCGGCGGCAAGAAGGGCAAAAAGGGTAAGAAGGGCAAAAAGATGCGCATGCCCAATATTCCCGGTCTGGATGCCATGGGCCTGGGCGGCATGGGTGGCCTGGGAACGGGCGGCCCCAAGTCCGATATGGATCTCCTGCGCCAGATGGAAGCGCAGATGCGCAATAAGAAATAGGGCTGTAATTCCAGCTTGATATGGCAAAGGCCACTCGGAAGCTACCGGGTGGCCTTTGTTGTTGGCTTTGATTGCTGGGTTGCGTTCAGCGTCGCACCCCGAGCTCGCGGTGCCGTGCCGTTAGTGGCAGCCGCAGCCCTCGTGGCCCTCGTGCTCGTGATGGCCGTGGCGGCCGCAGGACTCGCCATGCTCGTGGGTGTGCTCGTGGTCATGGCCGTGGCAGTCGCAGGTGGCCTCGCCGGTCTGCGCGAGCGTGCCGGCAATGAGGGCCTCGACGCAGGCGTCGCAGCTGCCCTGGGCGCCTGCATAGACCGTGATGCCGGCCTGGGTGAGCGCGTTGATGGCGCCGCCGCCGATACCACCGCAGATGAGCGTGTCAACGCCGCCGTTGGCAAGCAGGCCCGCTAAGGCGCCGTGACCGGTGCCGCCGGTGCCTACGACCTGCTCGTTGAGCACCTTGCCGTCCTGGATGTCGTAGATCTTGAACTGTTCTGTGCGGCCAAAGTGCATAAAGATGTTGCCGTTGTCGTACGTCGTTGCCACCCTCATGGTGCCGACCTCCTTTGCTGGCCATGCGGCCGTCGTTGTGGTGATGGGGGAGTACGCGATATTGCCGCCCTCGATGACAATCGCCCGTCCATTGACCAGCGCGTTTGCCACCTTGCGATGCGCGCGGCTGCAAATTGCCGCAACCGTGGCGCGGGCAATGCCCATGTGCTGGGCGACGGCCTCTTGATTGAGGCCTTCCAGGTCGCACAGCCGCAGGACTTCGAGCTCGTCGACCGTCATATCGATGGCGTCTCCACTGGCTAGGCCGTCAGGGGTAAAGCCGCGGTATTCGGGGATGATCCCGACGCGGCGCAGTTTTTCGCGTCTTCCTGCCATGCGCACTCCTTATCTGACATATGTCAACAATAGAATAGCGAACGCGCAGAATTGCGCAAGGAATTTCTGGCATATGTCAGAAAGTGAGGGCTTATGTTTGGGCTGTGGGGCCGCGTGCGCCTGGGCTACAATGAATCTCGCTTGTAGGCGACTGACAGGAGGGTCAATGAGCAAAGCTGATCAGCAGTTTGTAGCCATGTGCCGCGATATTCTGGACCATGGCACCACCACCGAGGGTCAAAAGGTCCGACCGGTGTGGGAGGACGGCACCCCTGCCTATACCATTAAAAATTTTGGCGTTACGGCTCGCTACGACCTGCGTGAGGAGTTCCCCGCGCTCACTCTACGCCGTACGGCGCTTAAGTCTGCCATGGACGAGATCCTGTGGATCTATCAAAAGAAGTCCAATAATGTCCATGACCTCAACAGTCATATTTGGGATGAGTGGGCCGACGAGACCGGCTCCATCGGCAAGGCCTACGGGTACCAAATTGGCCAGAGGAGCCATTATGCCGAGGGCGATTTCGACCAGATGGACCGCGTGCTGTACGATCTTAAGCACACACCGTACAGCCGCCGCATCATGACTAGCACGTACGTGTTTAGCGACCTGTCCGAGATGCACCTGTATCCGTGCGCTTACGGCGTGACCTATAACGTCACGCAGCGCCCGCAGGACGATAAACCCACACTCAACATGATTCTCAACCAGCGCAGTCAGGACATTTTGGCCGCGAACAACTGGAATGTGTGCCAGTACGCCATCTTGCTGATGATGGTCGCGCGGTCGGTCGATATGATTCCCGGTGAGCTGCTGCATGTGATTGCCGATGCCCACATTTACGACCGTCATGTCGATATCGTCCGTGAACTTATCGAGCGTCCGCAGTTTGCGGCGCCCAAGGTAACGCTTAACCCCGACGTGCACGATTTCTATGCGTTTACGACCGACGACCTGATCGTGGAGGGCTACGAACACGGCCCGCAGGTCAAGAACATTCCCATTGCGGTGTAGGTGGCGCTCATGACTTGTAAGCTATCTGCCATCGTCGCCGTGTGTGACGACTGGGGCATTGGGTGCGAGGGCGACATGGTGGTGTCCAATCGCGCCGACATGCGCCATTTTGTGGCGTGCACCAAGGGTTGCCCGGTCATCATGGGGCGCAAGACGCTACTGAGTTTTCCCGGCGGGCGTCCGCTCAAGAACCGCCGCAATATCGTGCTCACCCGCGACGAGGGCTTTACTGCCGAGGGCGTCGACGTGGTGCATAGCATCGACGAGGTGCTCGCCGCGGTTGCCGATGAGCCCGTTGCGTGGGTGATCGGCGGCGGCGAGGTGTATCGTCAGTTTTTGCCGTATTGCGCCGAGGCCGAGGTCACGCATAACCACTGCGTCCATCCCGTGGACACGTATTTTCCCAATTTGGATGCCGATCCTGCGTGGGAAGTTGCGCGTCGCGATGGGGTTGCCACTATTGCCGCGGGCGAGGGTGACGAAGGCCTCGATTATGAGTTCGTGACGTATCGTCGCGTTAAGGCGTAAATCGTCTGGCGTGAACGGTATCATCGGGTTGATTGAATGCATGGGGCGGCGCTTAGCGTCGCCTCGTTTGGTATAGATGTGCTGTAAAGAAGGGTGCGGGCTGGCTGCTATGACTGATGCCGTTGAGGTGCTGCGAATCGACTCGCTCGAGGATGAGCGGCTTGATGCTTACGTGCGACTGACCGAGCGCGAGCTGCGCTGCGTGCTGGAACCGCAAAAGGGCATCTTCATTGCGGAAAGTGCCAAGGTTATTGAGCGCGCGGTGCGTGCCGGATACGAGCCGGTGAGCTTTCTTTTGGGTGAGCGCTGGCTCGACCAGATGATGCCGCTGTTTGAGCGCCTGGTCGTGCGCGAGGGCGCCGGCCCGGTTCCTGTGTTCGTGGCCTCCATGGAGCTCATGGAGCAGCTGACGGGCTTTAACGTGACGCGCGGTGCGCTCGCGGCGTTCCGTCGCCCGCGCCAGATTCCGGTTGATGAGTTCTTGGGCGGCGTCGTCGAGGCGGCGGGGGAGCGCCCGGTGCGCGTGTGCGTGCTCGAGGGCATTGTCGACCACACCAACGTCGGCGCGATTTTCCGCTCGGCCGCCGCGCTCAATGTCGACGGCATTCTGGTGAGCCCTACGTGCTGTGACCCGCTGTACCGTCGCTCGGCCCGCGTTAGCATGGGCACGGTGTTTCAAGTGCCGTGGACGCGCATTGGCAGTGAGGCGCGCGTGTGGCCGCATGACGGCCTGGCGGCGCTGCACGATGCCGGTTTTTCCTGTGCCGCCATGGCGTTGACGGACGATTCGTTGTCGCTGGACGATCCCGTGCTGCAGGGGATTGACCGCCTGGCGATCTTTATGGGCACCGAGGGTGCCGGCCTGGGCGCCAAGACCATTGCCGGCTGTGACCAGGCCGTGCGCATTCCGATGGCGCACGGGGTTGATTCGCTTAACGTGGCCGCGGCGAGTGCCGTCGCCTTTTGGCAGCTGTGCCCGCACGTGAGCAACGAGTATCACTACCAGCCGGGGCTGTATCACTAGGCAGATAGTTCGCACCGGGCTCTGACTCGTGGTGTTTCGGTCGACGCCGGTCGGTGCTAAGCTGCTATTGGTTTTGGTCTTAAATTGCCGTTTTGTTGTTTGACGTATGCTGGTGGGGAGGGCGTGTGGCTAAGAAATCTACGGCTATCGATGTAACGCAGGGTGTTATTTGGCAGCAGCTGCTTTCGCTGTGCGTTCCCATCTTTTTTAGTTCGTTTTTTCAGCAGGCCTACACGCTTATCGGTACCTATATCGTCGGTCAGTTTGGCGGCAAGCTCGCGCTGGGTGGCATTCAAGCCACGATGGTGCTCACCGAGCTCTGCATTGGCTTTTGCGTTGGCGTCGGCGCCGGCTGCGCAGTCATTACCGGTCAGTATTTTGGCCAGCACGATGATGAGCGATTGAGTCGTTCGGTCCATACGGCCATGACGATCGCGCTGGTGGGCGGTATCGTTTTCTCGATTCTTGGCATAGTGTTCGTTGAGCCCATGCTGGTGCTTATGAACACGCCGCATGAACTATTGGCCGAGGGCGTGGCCTATGCTCGTTGTTATTTTGCCGCCATGGTTGCGGCGCTGCTGCTCAATATGGGCACCGCGCTGCTGCGCGCCGTGGGCGACACGCGCGGGCCTGCTGTGATCATCGCTTCCGGCTGCCTTGTTAATGCGGTGCTGGATGTCATCTTCGTTGCCGTGCTTCATATGGAGGCTCTGGGCTGCGGCATCGCGGTGGCGCTGACAATTTGCTCCAACGCCACGATGATCGTGATTCGCATGATGCACGCACCGGGTGCGTGGCGGCTTTCACTGTCCAAACTCGGCATTGATCCTGGCATTTGTAAGAGCATGATCTCGTGTGGTCTGCCGCTTGGCTTTCAGTCTGCTGCGTATTCGATTTCCAACGTTTTGATTCAGGTGTCGGTCAATTCCTTTGGCGCCGATGTCACCACGGCGTGGGGTCTTTCGGGCCGCTTGGATGGCATTGTCTGGATGGTTACCGAGGCGCTTGGCGTGTCGATCACCACGTTCTCGGCACAGAACTTTGGCGCGCGCAACTACGAGCGCATGCGCAAGGGCTACCATACGTCGCTCGTGCTGTCGTTTATGCTCATTGGCGGCCTGTCTGCCGTGCTGCTGGTGTTCTCGGGTCCTCTGTCGCGTCTGTTTGTCGACGACGCTTCGATTTCGGCGTACACCACGACGATTCTTCATTTCATCGCGCCGTTCTACGCAATCTTCTCGATTATCGAGAACGCGTCGGGCTCCATTCGTGGTGCCGGCGTGAGCTTGCAGCCCATGCTGCTCACGATTTTTGGCACCGTCGTGCTCAGGGTGATCTGGGTGTTTGCGATTATGCCGTTCGATCCGTCGCTTGAGCACCTGCTGCTGGTTTACCCCGTAACCTGGCTCATCACAGCTACGATGTTCACCATCTACCACCACAGCGGCAACTGGCTCGGCCGCGCCACTGCCTAATGACCCGTAGGGGACGGAGGAAAACGGATCATTGGCCCGGCGATAAGGCGAAATGATCCGTTTTCCTCCGTCCCCTTTGGATCAATTAGTATTCGATGCCTTGGCGGGCTAGGAGGCCTTCGTCGAAGTAGTGTTTCACGGGGCGCATTTCGGTGACCAGGTCCGCGAGGTCTGCGAGGGGCAGCAGGCCCCGGCCGGTGAGCACGAGCTCCGTGGTGGCGGGCTTTATCGCGATCAGCGCTTCGACATCTTCGCGCGTCACAAAGCCCCGTCGCATGGCTTCTCCCAGCTCATCCAAGATCAGCACGTCGACCTGCGAGATCTGTTCGCGTGCAAGTTCCATGATCTGCTCGGCGCAAGCCTCGGGCGTGTCGCGATCGGCCTGTACAATGCGCAGTCCCAGGCGCGGAGCGGCTTCGTGTTCGGCGCAGTGCAGCTTTTTGGCAAACTGAAGCATGAGCACGTTAAGTCCATAGCCCGTGGCGCGCAGCGCGAGCCCCAGCGCGGCCGTCGTCTTGCCCTTGCCGTCGCCCGTATAGATTTGAACCTTGCCGACTTCCAGTGATGCCATCTCTGTCCTTTCGTGCCCGGCGTCGGTTTATCGCCGTCTGGGTTGGGTATTCTAGATAGCATTATCAACCCCAGTAGATGGAGTTCAAGCAGATGGAGATGGATGACAACAAACGTAGACGGAATATGATCCTCTACGTGCTCATCGCCTTCGTCGTCTACCTCGTGCTCTCGACCGTTCTGTTCCCCAACATCGGTCACACGCAGCAGATTACGAAGACCGATTACTCGACGTTTGTCAAAGCGCTCGATAAGAAGAGCGTCGACAAGGTCGAGTACAACACGGACGATTACTCGATTTATTACACCAAGAAGGGCGAGGACGAGAATATCGCCTACAAGACAACCGGCGTGCCGAATGATGCGGGTTTTACCGATCGCGTGCTTGAATCCGGTGCGTCCCTGGAGTCGGTCGTTCCCGATAAAAACTCGGGTCTGATGACCTACTACCTGCTCACGCTCATCCTTCCCATGGCGATCTTCTTCCTCATCGGTTGGTGGCTCAACCGCCGTATGAAGAAGGCTATGGGCGATGACGGCCCGTCGATGAACTTTGGCGGCGGCGGCTTTGGCGGCGGCGGACTGGGCAAGTCTGGCGCTCGCGTGATTGCCTCCAAGGATGTGGGCGTGACCTTTAAGGACGTCGCCGGCCAGGAAGAGGCCAAGGAATCCCTCAAGGAGGTCGTCGACTTTCTGGAGAAGCCGCAGCGCTACGAGGAAATCGGCGCCAAGCTGCCGCGCGGTGCTCTCCTTGTCGGCCCTCCGGGTACCGGTAAAACCCTGCTCGCCAAGGCCGTTGCCGGCGAGGCAGGCGTGCCGTTCTTTAGCATTTCGGGTTCTGAGTTCGTTGAGATGTTTGTCGGTCGCGGCGCCGCCAAGGTACGCGACCTGTTTAAGCAGGCCAAGGAAAAGGCCCCGTGCATCGTGTTTATCGACGAGATCGATACGATCGGCAAAAAGCGTGACGGCGGCGGCTTTAGCGGCAACGACGAGCGCGAACAGACGCTCAACCAGCTGCTGACCGAGATGGACGGCTTTGATAACCACAAGGGCATCGTCGTCCTCGCTGCCACCAACCGCCCCGACAGCCTCGATCCTGCCCTGCTGCGCCCCGGTCGTTTTGATCGCCGCATCCCCGTTGAGCTGCCCGATCTGACCGGCCGTAAGAACATCCTCGAGCTGCACGCCAAGAGCGTGAAGACGCAGCCGCCGATCGACCTGACCGCGATTGCCCGCGCCACGCCCGGCGCCTCGGGTGCTGACCTCGCTAACATCATCAACGAGGGCGCCCTGCGTGCCGTTCGCGAGGGTCGCAAGCGCGCGACCCAGGACGACTTTGAGGAGTCGGTGGAGGTCGTTATCGCCGGCCAGCAGCGTAAGTCCACAGTGCTGTCCGACCATGAGAAGCAGGTTGTGTCCTACCACGAGATCGGCCATGCCATCGTTGCCGCCCGCCAGAAGGGCTCCGCGCCGGTCACCAAGATCACCATCGTGCCACGCACGAGTGGCGCTCTGGGCTATACCATGCAGGTCGAGGAGGACGAGCGCTTCCTGACCACGCGCCAGGAGGTGCTGGACAAGCTCGCCGTCTACTGTGGTGGACGTGCCGCGGAGGAGCTCATCTTTGGCGAGATGACGACCGGTGCTGCCAACGATATCGAGCAGGCCACCAAGCTCGCCCGCAACATGGTGACGCGCTTTGGTATGTCCGACGAGTTTGGCATGATGGCGCTCGGTACCGTTCAGAATGCGTACCTCAACCAGGATACATCGCTCACCTGCGCCCCCGGCACGGCCGAGCGCGTGGACGCAATTGTCGCCAAGTTGATTGATGATGCGCACGACCGCGCCCTGCAGATTCTGAAGGAGAACAAGTTTAAGCTCCACGAGCTGGCTCGTTATCTGTACAAGAAGGAGACGATCACGGGCGAGGAGTTCATGAATCTCCTCACGCGCGAGAATCCTCTGATGCCAAAGCAGCAGTAACGTTGCGTTCGGGATAGTAAATATCGACGCCCCATTTGAGTGCCTATCTCAAATGGGGCGTTTTGCGTGGGGGGGGGTATGTATGAAGATCGTGGTGAGTGCTTGTTTGATGGGCGAGAACTGCAAGTATAACGGGCTCGACAACTATCATCGCGCGTTGGTCGAGGCCTGCGAGCGTACAGGGACCGAGGTCCTCTTGGTGTGCCCTGAGGTCTTTGGGGGCCTGCCCACGCCGCGCAAGCCGTCCGAGATCGTGAACGGCGAGGTTCGTACCTGCGAGGGCGTCTCAGTCGATCGCGAGTTTCGCCTGGGCGCTCAGCGTGCGCTCGATATGTGCGAGCAGGCGGGCGGGCCGGAAGAGATCGCCGCGTGCATCCTGCAGGACCGTAGTCCCTCGTGTGGCGCAGGCCGCGTCTACGACGGCACCTTTAGCGGTACGCTCACAGCGGGCAACGGTGTTTTTGTCGATCTGCTGCTGCGTCACGGGTACCGTGTGATTCCGGCTAGCAAGTTCGATCCCAGCATGCTGGAACATTGTCCACAGCACTCGAACCCAACACTTCCTCACGGGTGACCGTATTGGCATCATCCACGAAGTTGATATTGAGTACGACCCGGTCATCAAAGACGTAGACCGAGTTGACAGGCGCCGTACCCAGGCAGCCCCTCCCCGCAGCCCTCGCGCAGGAACGCGCACACGGCCTTCCCGTCTCTTGCGCCCCTCCCGGAACTGTCCACATCAGTGTAGCCAATCCAGTTTCCCGCCCATGGACAGCAGCGCCTCGCTTCCGAACGCCCGGTATACCCACTGCCATTCTCTCACGGTCTCGCGGGGGACGGACAGGGCCTCGGCCGCCGGCTTGCAGCCGACGCCGGCGTCGAAGAGCTCGACGGCCCGCGTCCTGGACTCCAGGTCGTGCTTCACCCTGAGGTCTATACTCATGGAAAAAACCTCCCATTTCCCGATGTCCAAGAAATGGGAGGCAGTTCACTGTCCCCTTTGTGGTGGTTTTGGGTTAGAGCTAGAGCGTGTGTCCGTAGGCGTTGGCGGCCTTGATGGCGGCGGCGAACTTCTCGTCGGTGAAGGGCTCCGGGTTACCCTGCTTCCACTCGTTGGTGGCGTGGGCATTCTCACACAGCGCCGGGATGTCGGCCTCGGTAAGGCCGACCTGCTCAAGCGTCACGGGCAGCCCCATCTGCTTGTTAAAGGCAGCGTAGTGCTTAAGGTTCTCGGTGTCGCCCGTGTAGGCGAACAGCACGAGCACGCCCAGGCTTACGACCTCGCCGTGCAGGTAGGTGCCCTCGCGCGGAATGCTGCAGGTGGCGTTGTAGAACGCGTGCGCCACGCTCGAGTTGTAGTAGTAATCGTTTTGGTTGGTCAGGTTGGAGACGTAGCCCGTGTTGACCACGATGTCGAGCGCGATCTGCTTGACGGCCTCGCTCGACAGGTTCTGGCGCACGTCCTCAAGACCCTGGACGCCATAGGTAAACAGTGGCTCGGAACAGGTGTGGGCGAGCGCCAGGCCAAGACCGGCGGTGTGCTCCAGGTTGCCGGCGCTCGTGGCGTACTCGACCTCGGGCTGTTTAGACAGGGCATCGCCCACGCCGGCCCAGAAGTACTCTGCCGGTGCCTCGGCGATGATCTTGGGGTTGATGAAGATGTGCGCCGGTCTGTTGGGGTACGAATAGCCCTCGAGCGAGCCGTCGTCGTTATACACGACGGCAATGGCGGTCGCGGCCGAGCAGTTGGAGCAGATCGTCGGCACCGTAAAGACGATCTTCTTGAGCTCGATGGCCGCCGTCTTCACGGTATCGAGCGCCTTGCCGCCGCCACAGGCAATGAGCACGTCGGCTTCCTGGCAGGCAGGGGAGTTCACGACCTTGGCGATATTGGCACGCGTACTGTTGGTACCGTAGACGCGCGTCTCCAGAATCTCGACGTCGGTACCTGCCAGCGCAGCTTCGATACCGGGAAGTGCTGCGGCCAGTGCCCGCTTGCCACCGATGATCGCGACCTTTGTCGCGCCGTACTCCGCCAGTGCGGCGGGCAGCTCGTCAAAGCAATCCTCGCCAACGGTGTAGTCGCTCATTCCAATCGTGCGCATAGCAACCTTCTTTCGTTCGATAGAGTGCTTTCAGGTATTTTGCTCCTAGAGCAGGGCTGTAATAGCGAGAAATTTCGAACGTATAAAACCAGTGTTGAGGGTTTTTAGCCGGCGCGGAACGTGCTAGCATACTCCGCATAAGCGTTGATGGGGACGAGTAGTCGGCCGTCCGCATGCTACAGAGAGCGGGGAGCGCTGAGAACCCGTGCATGCGACCGATGAAAATCACCCCGGAGCTGCGGTCCCAACGGACGTACCGCGCAGGTTCGTCTTAGTAGACATCGCCGAGATGGTCGTCGATACAGGCCAGCCGAGTAACGGATGCGAGCGCGCGAATACGCGGGCGAGGGCATCTAAGCTGGGTGGTTAAGCGAAGAGCTTTTGCGGGCGTGCAGCCCGTTTTGTGGCGCTTCGTCCCAGCTTGCAGGGACGGGCGCTTTTTTGGTGCCCAACGGGCGTGCGCGCCCATGACAAGAAAGGGGTACCGTGGCAAACGAGTACAAGCAGACGATGAATCTGCCCAAAACCGGATTTCCCATGCGTGCCGGTCTTTCCAAGTCCGAGCTCAAGCGACTCAAGGACTGGCAGGACAACAAGGTCTACGAGCAAGTTTTAAAGAAGAACGAGGGTCACAAGAAGTTCGTGCTGCACGACGGCCCTCCGTACGCCAACGGCCCGATCCACATCGGCCACGCCATGAATAAGATCTCCAAGGACATGATCAACCGTTACTGGATGATGCAGGGCTATGAGGTTCCCTATGTCCCCGGTTGGGACTGCCACGGTCAGCCGATCGAGCACAAGGTCGAGGAGAAGCTCGGCACCGAGAAGTTCAACCAGACCTCCACGGCTAAGATCCGCGAGCTTTGCAACAAGTTCGCTGTCGAGAACATCGAGCTGCAGAAGGCCGGCTTCCGTCGCCTGGGCGTGCTCGGCGACTGGGACAATCCCTATCTGACGCTCTATCACCAGCATGACGCCGCCGACATCGAGGTCTTCAAGGCCATGTTCGACAAGGGCATGATCTATCGCGGCCACAAGCCCGTCCACTGGTGCAAGCACTGCCACACTGCACTCGCCGAGGCCGAGATTGAGTACTCCGACGAGACGAGCCCCTCCATCTTCGTGCGCTTTGAGATGACCTCCAAGCCCGCCGGCCTCGAGAACTTCGACGGCCCGGTTGACTTTATCATCTGGACGACCACGCCGTGGACCATCCCCTCCGACCAGGCAGTTTCCCTCAAGCCCGGCGCCGCTTACGTCGCCGTTGAGCACGACGGCCGCGCCGAGGTCATGCTCGAGGACCTGGCTCCCAAGTGCTGCGAGGAGTTCGGTTGGGAGTACACCCCGGTCATGGTCGACGGCAAGCCCTATGTGGTTCCCGCCGAGACCTTCCACCACATCCATTACAAGCAGCCGGTCTTTGACGGTGTCGAGGGCGTGGCGCTGCTGGCCGATTACGTCGGTGTCGACGACGGTACCGGTATCGTCCACAACTCGCCCGGCCATGGCGTCGACGACTACTTTGCCTGCCTCAAGGAGGGCATCACCGACATCTGCATGCCGGTCGATGACGACGGCAAGTTCTACACCGGTGAGGAGTTTGGCACCGGTGGCCCCTTCAGCGGTATGGATACCGATGAGGCCAACCCGCACATCATCGAGTTCCTGCGCGAGCGCGGCACCCTGGTCCTCGAGAAGAAGATCACGCACAGCTATCCGCACTGCTGGCGCTGCAAGCACCCGGTGCTCTTCCGTGCTACCGACCAGTGGTTTGTCTCGATGGACAAGACCGGTTTGCGCGAGCAGGCTGGCAAAGAGGTCCGCGAGAACGTCAAGTGGTATCCGGCCCATGCCGCCAACCGCATTGGCGGCATGGTCGAGCAGCGTCCCGACTGGTGCATCAGCCGTCAGCGCAACTGGGGCGTGCCCATCCCCAGCTACACCTGCGCCGACTGCGGCGAGAAGGTCATGAACGATGCCACGCTCGACGCCGTCATCAAGCTCTTCCACGAGAAGGGCTCCGACGCCTGGTTCACCGACGCTCCCGAGAGCTACCTGGGTGAGGCCTGCGTCTGCCCCAAGTGCGGCGGCCATCACCTCAAGGCCGATAAGGACATCCTCGACGTGTGGTGGGATTCCGGCGTGTCCTGGAAGGCCGTCTGCGAGTACCGTCCCGAGCTGGAGTATCCGGCGGACGTGTATCTTGAGGGCTCCGACCAGCACCGCGGTTGGTTCCAGAGCTCGCTGCTCACCTCGGTGGGTGCCAATGGTCACGCCCCGTACAAGGCGGTCGTCTCGCAGGGCTTCACCCTCGACGGCCAGGGCCGCAAGATGTCCAAGTCGCTCGGCAACGTCATCGACCCCAACAAGGTCTGCGACGAGATGGGCGCCGACATCATCCGCCTGTGGGTCGCCTCGGTCGATACCAGCTCCGACGTGTCCATCGACCACGAGATCCTTGCTCGTACGTCCGATGCCTACCGTCGTTTCCGCAACACGCTGCGCTTCCTGCTCTCCGAGCTCGAGGGTCAGTTTGAGCCCGAGACCGACGGCGTCGCCTTTGCCGACCTGCTGCCGCTCGACAAGCTCATGGTTGCCCGCCTGACCCAGGTCCAGGCCGAGGTCGACGACGCTTACTCCTGCTACGAGTTCCCGCGCGCCTACCGTGCGCTTTACGACTTTGTGGTTACCGAGCTCTCCAACGTGTACCTCGACGCCCTGAAGGATCGTCTGTACTGCGAGAAGCCCGGCTCGCTCGAGCGCCGCAGCGCTCAGACCGTGCTCGCCGAGCTCTTCTCGATGCTCATGCGCGATCTGCAGCCGATCTTGTCCTACACCGTCGACGAGGCCATGGCCTATGCGCCCGCCGGCTGCGTTGATCACCAGAATTACGCCGCGCTGCTCGATTGGTACAAGTCGCCTATCACGGTCGACGAGGCCAATGAGTTTGAGGGCGTGCTCGAGGCTTCGCTCGAGCTCCGTAGCGCCGTGACCAAGGCCCTTGAGGATGCCCGTTCTGCCGGCACCTTCACCAAGAGCCAGCAGGTTCGCGTCAAGGCGGTCGTTCCCGCCGAGATGTATGCGCTGTTGACCGGCGACAAAGCCGTCGACCTGGCCGAGTTCTACATCGTCTCCGATGTTGAGCTGACCCAGGGCGAGGAGCTTTCCGTTGCTATTGAGGCTGCCGAGGGCGAGTGCTGCGACCGTTGCTGGAACTATCGCACCACTGTCGGCGAGTACAACGGCCACGCGCATATCTGCAAGCGCTGCGCTGACGCTTTGTAGGTTACGGCGTTCGTAGAACGCCGTAACCTACCGACGCTGCGCGGGCCGCATTTGGACACTCTGACATTCAATTTCAAGGGCGCGACCGAAAGGTCAGCGCCCTTTCATTTCACGTCACCTTGTCTCAAATGCGACCTGCTCGCTCATTTATGCTCTACCTGCGGTGTTTCCGTTCTTGGGAGATTTGTCGCTTCTTGCTTGCGTCAATGTATGATTATCTACTGCGTTAAACGGAATTCGATTGTTCTTGAGGGTAGGGGATTTCTTTGGGTCGTGGTGCGGATATGACGCCGCCTTTGCGTTGGCGGTTAGGTGTTGCTGGTGGGGTAGCGCTCGTTGTGTTGCTTGTTGACCAGCTGACCAAGCTTGCGGTTCGTGCCGTGGGCGATGCTCTGCATGTGACCGTTATCCCCGGCGTGATCGATTTTCTGTTTGTTCGCAATATCGGAGCCGCCTTTAGCATGGGCGAGGGGCATGGCATCGCGTTTGCCGTGCTGGCGTTGGCAGTCATTATCGCTATTGCCGTGTACCTCGTTCGTGCACCCCAGCTCGCCCATCTTGAGGTTGTGGGCATGGCCATGGTTGCGGGCGGCGCCATCGGCAACGCGATCGATCGTCTTGTCTTTGGCTTCGTGACCGATTTTATCGCCACCACGTTCATCGACTTTCCCGTCTTTAACGTGGCTGATATCGGCATTACGGTCGGTGTTGTGCTGGCGCTTATCGGTTACATGTTCTTGAGCCCCGCCGCTCGCGAGGTCGATGCGACCGCTGAGCTCAACGCCCGTGACGAGGCCCGCGCCAAACGCAAAGCCAAACAGCGTGGGGAGCGTGCCCGCAAGATTCGCGAAAGGAATGAGCGCTAATGGCCGACATCCATATTCTTGTTGCCGACGATTGCGCTGGTCAGCGTCTCGACGCTTATCTGGGCGCCAACGATGGCTGTCCCACGCGTTCTGCCTGCGCACATCTGATCGAGGGCGGCGCCGTTGCCGTCAACGGCGAGACCTGCCTATCAAAAAAGTATGCCGTTCGTGCCGGCGACCGTATCTCGGTTGACCTGCCCGAGCCGCACGACCCCACCGATGTGATTCCCGAAGCCATTCCCCTCGATATCCGTTACGAGGACGACTACCTTATCGTGCTCTCAAAGCAGCGCGGCCTGGTGTGCCATCCCGCCCATGGCCACGAGAGCGGCACCCTTGCGAACGCCCTGGTCTACCACTGCGGCATCGACCATCTGGGTACCGTGCAGGGTGAGGACCGCCCCGGCATCGTGCATCGCCTGGATCGCGATACCTCGGGCCTTATGCTCGCGGCAAAAGACGACGACACCCAGCGCGCGCTTCAAAATCTCATCCGCACGCGCACGCTCGACCGTCGCTATATCACGCTCGTTCACGGTCACATCGCCATGGACGAGGGCACTATCAACACTGGTATTGCCCGATCGACGCGCGACCGCGTGAAGATGGCGGTTTCCGATGACCCCTTTGCGCGCCAGGCCATCACGACTTTCAAGGTGCTCGAGCGCTTTGATTCCACGCGCTTTGACGACGGCTATACGCTCGTCGAGTGCCATCTGTTTACCGGTCGCACGCATCAGATTCGTGTGCATATGCGCCATATCAACCATGCCTGCGTGGGCGACCCGCTCTACGGTAAGTGCGAGGCGCGTGCCGATCAGGGTCTGACCAGGCAGTTCCTTCATTCCTGGCGCGTGGCGTTCGACCATCCCGTGACGGGCGAGCGCATCGAGTGCCGCGATGAGCTGCCGTGGGACCTTGCCGCGGTTCTGGATGACCTTGCCCCGCGCTCGCTTGGCCGCACCGCTGCCGGTGACGAAATCGTTCCGCAGCTCGGTCTGCTCGAAGCCTAGCCAGTATTAGGTGGTTTCTTGAACTCGGTAAGCCTGCGGTAAGATATACGTTTGTTTACGTAATGCGTTCTCGGGAGCCTGCATGCTCGCCTTTTTACAAACCAACACACCCATCGTGATCTTCAACCAGATTGTCGTCACGCTGCTCACGGTCTGCTTTCTGTACCAGGTGGTCTTCTTTGTCATCGGTGCTCTTCGTGGCGAGGTCGCGCCTCCCAAGGCCAAAAAACTCCACCGCTATGCGTTCTTTATCGCGGCGCATAACGAGGAAGCCGTGATCGCCAACCTCGTACGCTCCATCAAGGATCAGGACTATCCGTCCGAGCTTATCGAGGTCTTCGTCGTCGCCGACGCCTGCACCGACAACACGGCGCAGCTTGCGCGCGAGGCCGGTGCCATTGTTTACGAGCGCAATGATCTGGCCCGTAAGGGCAAGAGCTGGGTCATGGACTTTGGTTTCGACCGTATCCTTAACGAGTATCCCGACACGTTTGAGGGCTACTTCATCTTCGATGCCGACAACGTTATCTCCCGCGATTACGTGTCTAAGATGAACGATGCCTTTGACCAGGGTTTCCATGTGGTCACGAGCTATCGCAACTCCAAGAACTTCGGCAGCTCGTGGGTCTCGGCAGCTAATGCCACCTGGTATCTGCGTGAGGCACGCTTTCTCAACAACGCGCGTAATATCTGCAAGACGTCTTGCGCCGTCTCGGGTTCGGGCTATCTCATTTCTGCCAGCGTGATCGAAGGCATGCACGGCTGGCAGTTCCACACGCTGACTGAGGACATTCAGTTCACCACGTTCTGCGCCATCCATGGCATTCGCATCGGTTATGCACCGGCGGAGTTCTTTGACGAGCAGCCCGTGACGTTTAAGGCGTCCTGGAAACAGCGCATGCGTTGGACTAAGGGCTTTTACCAGGTATTCTTTACCTATGGTAAGCACTTGGTCAAGTCGACCTTCCGCTATCATCGCTTTGCCGCCTACGACATGTTTATGACCATCGCTCCGGGCATGCTGCTGTCCCTGATCTCTATGCTCGCCAACGTGACCTTCCTCGTCGTGGGCGGTCTTTCGCACGGCTTTTTGGCCACCGAGGTCGAGATGCAGGCGTGCGCCGCCTCGCTCATCATGACCTTCGCGATGATGTACCAGACCTTCTTTATCCTGGCGCTACTCACGACCATCTTCGAGTACAAGCATATTCACTGTGCGCAAAAGTGGCGTTTGGTGACCAACCTGTTTACCTTCCCGATCTTTATGTTCAGCTATATCCCCATCACGGTGGCTGCTCTGTTCCTAAAGGTCGACTGGGTCCCGACGCAGCACGCCGTCAACGTTACCCTCGATGAGGTCATGCAAGGCGCCAAATAACCACGATCAAAACCACCACAAAGGGGACAGGCACCTTTGTGGTGGTTTTTGCGTTTGAGCTGCTGCCCAAGGAGGTGTTAGATGGTCTATATTCCGTTTTGGATTTGCATCTTTGCCGGCGCGGCGATTGATGCCCGTGAGCGACGGTTTCCCAATCAGCTTGCCGGCGCGTGTGCGGTGGCGGCGTTTGCAGGCGTTTGGCTCGACAAGGGCGTTAACACGGCGCTTGACCATGCCGGTCTTGCTGCCATCGCCTACCTTGCCCTTATGCTTACTGAGTCGCTTTGGCGTCGTGTTCGCCACGCTCCCGGCATTGGTATGGGGGACGCCAAGGCGCTCTTTGCCCTTTGTACCTTCGATCCCTTGGGTGGTATCGTCGCGTTTGCGGCTGCGCTCCTGGCCCTTGCCGCCGCCTGTCTCATCGCAAAATCGCGCTCCCTGCCATTGCTGCCGTTTTTGGTGCCGATATTTGCCATAATCGAGGTTGTGGGTAGTACGCTGTAACCGTTTGCGCGCCCTTTTTAAGGAGCATGCCATGGCAATCAATCAACAGACAGCCGCCATCAAGGCGCGTATGGATCGCATTCCCTCGGCGTTGTCGCCCGAGCTGGTCGAGCGTATCGCTGCCGACCGTGCCTCGGGTGTCATTAACCCTTATCGATGCAACGATGGTCAGGTTATCCGCCGTGTTGATCGAGCCGCAGATGTGGGCACGCTCATGCGTCCGGCATTTATGCGCGATACCGAAAAGATTTTGCATCTGCCCGCATACACCCGTTATGCAGGCAAAACGCAGGTCTTTAGTTTTCGCAGCAACGACGACCTGTCGCGTCGCGGCCTGCACGTGCAGCTTGTTTCGCGCATCGCGCGCGATATCGGACGTGCCCTGGGGCTCAACTGCGATCTGATCGAGGCGATTGGCTTAGGCCACGACTTGGGCCACACGCCCTTTGGCCATGCCGGTGAGCGATTCCTCAACGATATCTATCACGAGCGCACGGGTCGTTATTTTTTCCATAACGTGCAGTCGGTCCGCGTGCTCGACGCGCTGTACGGCCGCAACGTGTCGCTCCAGACGCTCGACGGCGTGCTATGCCACAACGGTGAGTACGAGCAACGTGTGTTTGAGCTCTCGGATATGGGCTCCTTTGACCAGTTCGATCAGACGGTTGAGGATTGCATTGCCACGGGTTATAGCGCAATCGAGCACCTGCGCCCCATGACGCTCGAGGGCTGCGTGGTTCGCATCTCGGATATCCTTGCCTACGTAGGGCGCGATCGCCAAGACGCCATTGCGGCGGGCCTTCTGTCGCCCAATGCTTTTGATGACGGTCGGGGTGGAGCCTACAACAGCTGGATCCTCACGCATGCCTCCATCGATATCGTCGAGCACAGCTATGGCAAGCCACGCATCGAGATGAGCGAGGACCTGTTTGAGGAGATCCGCCGAGCCAAGCGCGAGAACTACGAGAAGATCTATAGCAAGGGCGGCATCGAAGGCGACTCCGAAGTGGAGCTGCGCGAGGCCTTCGAAAAGCTCTACGACCGTTGCCTGCAGGATATAAACGAAGGCAACGAGTCTTCTTACATCTTTAAGCACCACATTTCTCGCATTGAGCGGCAGCTTTCCTACTACGATCGCGCCTATGCATGGCAGGACGATATAGATCAGACCGTAGTAGATTACATTTCGAGCATGACGGATGGCTATTTCTGTGAGCTCACGAGCAAGCTGTTCCCGGGATTGAAGTTTCCGCACCGTACCTATATTAACGAACGGTAGTTCGTATTTATTCGGTATACTGTTGATGGAAAACGTTTTTGATTGACGCACGGGATGGCTATGGACGACCTTTTTTCTGCTTCGACGCGCGAGCGTTCTTTTATGAATGCGCCGCTTGCGGTGCGCATGCGCCCCAATTCGCTCGACGAGTATGTGGGCCAGCAAAAGGCCGTCGGTAAGGGCTCATGGTTGCGTGCCGCGATCGAGCACGACGTGCTTTCGAGCGTGATTCTGTACGGGCCGGCCGGTACGGGTAAGACGACGCTGGCCCACATTATCGCCAACCATACCAAGAGCGAGTTTGTCGAGGTCAGCGCCGTCACGGGTACTGTGAAGGACCTGCGTCGCGTGATTGACGAGGCCAAGACGCGCCTGAATACCTACGACCGCCGCACCATTCTATTCATCGATGAGATTCACCGCTTCTCTAAGTCGCAGCAGGATGCCCTGCTGCATGCAGTTGAGAACCGTACCGTCATTATGATTGGTGCAACGACAGAGAACCCGTACTTTGAGGTCAACTCGGCACTGTTGTCGCGCGGGCGCGTGGTGGAGCTTGAACATCTGAAGGATGAGGATATCGCCACGCTTATTGAGCGTGCGCTCGAGGCACCACAGGGCTTGAACGGAAAGTTCTCGGCCGATGAGGATACGGTCAAGACCATTTGCACGCTGGCAGCGGGTGACGCTCGCTCGGCGCTCACGACGCTCGAGCTTGCGAGCGAGATTGCTGTCACGCGTCCCGATACCGAGGGAACGCCAGCGCCTGCGGCGGGGGAGCGCTATCCCATCACCGTGGATGACGTGAAGATTGCCAACCCGCGTCGCGGCTTTACGTATGACAAAAACGGCGACATGCACTACGACATCATCAGTGCGTTCATCAAGTCCATGCGCGGTAGTGACCCCGATGCCACGATCTATTGGCTCGCGCGCATGATCGATGCTGGGGAGGATCCTAAGTTTATCGCTCGCCGCATTATGATTCACGCTTCTGAGGATGTTGGCAACGCCGACCCGCAGGCGCTTTTGGTGGCGCATGCCGCGTTTAAGTCTGCCGAGGTCATTGGCTATCCCGAGTGCCGCATTAACCTGGCTCAGGCTGCACTCTATGTGTGCTTGGCGCCAAAATCCAACGCGTGTGAGGCTTCGATCGATGCGGCGCTGGCCGATATCCATTCTAGTGGGCTTCGCGAGGTGCCGAGTTATCTGCGCGATCGCCATCGCCCGGGCAGCGATGAATACGGTGTGTATAAGTATCCACATGATTATCCCGAAGGCTGGGTCGATCAGCGCTATTTGCCCGAGGGACTGGAGCGCGGCGTGTTCTGGCAGCCTGCCGGCCGCGGTTGGGAAGAATGGCGCGTAGAGCAAAGCGAACGCGACCGCAGCGGGGATGCACCGAAGTAGCTGCTGATAATTTTGTCCTACGTTGCTGCTCTTGGCATGTTCGGTCCCCTTTGGGGTACCATGAAAAGCGTCTGTATTTCGATTCTTCCGGGAGGCTTGTATGAGTCCCATTCAAATCGCCCTGCTGCTGCTCGCCGTTGCCGGCGTGTGGGCCATCGCTGAGCTCGCGCTTACCCTGCGCAAGACCCGCAATGTTGTCGACTCGCTCGATAAGACCGTGAACGACCTCAACAACACCATCGCCGAGGCTCAGCCTGTGGTGGCAAAGCTCGATGGCGCTGTCGATGAGCTTACGCCGGCGCTTGCCCAGATGGAGCCGCTGCTTAAGTCGAGCAAGACGGCAGTTGATGCCCTTACCTCCAATCTCGTAGAGGTCGAAGCCGTGGTTCGCGACATTTCCGAGGTTACGGGCAGCATGGCCGAGGCCAGCAATGCTGTGTCGAGCGTGACCGACTCTGCCGCCGGTGCTGTGCAGAAGCTCTTCAATAAGGTGAAGGCTCCTGCAGCCGACGCCGATCGCAAGCTCGCCGCTGCCGCTGCGGAGGCCGAGCAGCCTACCGAGCGCGTCCTAATTGGCGAGGACGAGGCCGCCGCGGGCGACGATGATGGTCAGAAGTCTGTATCCAAGCCGGCTCAGTATTACACCTATACGCCCGCCGAGACCTCTGAGGAGTCCTGCGATGAGTAGCGAAGCAAACTGCCCTATCACGCTGACCGTTGCCGGTGACCCGCGTCTCGCTCGCCTTGTGCGCATGACGGCAGCCAACGTTGGTGCCCTGTGCTCTATGTCTGTCGATCGCATCGAGGACATCCGCATGGCTGCTGAGGAGGCTTTCATCTTTGGTTGCACCGCGGTCGACTGCGATGACATCACCATCAAATTCGATGTCGATGAGACCCACGTTGGCATGACTATTACCTTTGGCGACCAGGCTACGGTCGATGAAGACGACCAGGCTGCGGTGTATGCCGAGCTCATTTTGGCGAGCGTGTGCGATTCCTACGAAAAGACTGCGGCGCCCCTGACGCTTTCCCTCGACCTCAAGGCGGATATCTAATATGACCGAACGTTCCCGGAGCGGTAAGACCGCTTGGGACAAGGAGAAAACCCGCGAGCTGTTTCGTCGCTATAAAGAGACCGGTGACCCGGACGCACGCGAGCAGCTCGTCATGTCCCACATGAACCTGGTAAGGTTTCTTGCCAACAAATTTAAGAACCGCGGCGAGCCGCTCGATGATCTGATGCAGGTTGGCTATTTGGGCCTGCTCAAGGCTATCGACCGCTTTGATCCCGAGCGCGGACTCGAGTTCACGACGTTTGCGACACCTACTATCCTGGGCGAGATCAAACGCCATTTCCGCGACAAGGGCTGGAGCGTGCGCGTACCGCGTCGTCTGCAGGAGCTCTCGGCCAAGGTCAACCAGGCTACTGACAAACTTACCAACGAGCTGCAGCGTTCGCCCAAGGTTGAGGAGATCGCTGAGTATCTAGATGTGACTGTCGATGAGGTCCTCGAGGCTATGGAATCGTCTTCGGCCTATACCTCGGTGCCCATCGAGGCTCCTGGTGCGTCCGATTCCGACGATGCCCCTTCGATTCTCGACCGTTACGCCGACGACGACAACGAGCTCGACTTTACCGATGACCGCCTAGTGATCGAGGAAGCCATCCGTGATTTCTCGCCGCGCGAGCGCGAGGTGATCGAGCTGCGCTTTGTGAAGGGCATGACCCAGATCGAGATCGCCAAGAAGCTGGGTATTTCTCAGGTGCAGGTTTCGCGTCTGCTGCGCCGCACGCTTAAGAAGATTCAGGACAAGATCGACCCCGACGGAGTGATGATTCGTTCATGAGCGCGCACCCCCAACAAACCGATCGCGTGCTGCGCGACACCCGCATTCTGACGCTGCGCATTTGGGCTGTTGTCGGCTGCATTGTCATCGCCGCTGTCATCTTTAACCTTATGGGCATCCTGGCACCGGTTATTGAGTTTCTTGCCGTCGGTTCCATCATTGCTTTTGTGATGTCCCCGATCACCAACTGGCTCGAGCACCATGGCGTGAATCGCGGCATCGGTTCGCTTGTCGCGCTTATTGTTGTTGTTGCCGTGCTCGTCGGTGTCGTTTGCATCTTGTCGCCGATTCTCTTTGGTCAGATCATGGAAGTCCTGAGCCGCCTGCCCGAGCAGCTTCGTGTTGCGGGTGGCGATCTCAATGAGATGATCTCGCATGCCAAGACGCTCAACAACACGCCGCTCAAGGAGTATTTGGACGATAATCTTTCGTCCCTGGTTACCGTGGCATCGAAGTATGTGTCTCAGATTGCTGCCGAGCTTGGTCGCGGTGTGTTCCCGCTCATCACCAATACGGCCTCGCAGTTGTTCGTGATTTTCCTTGGTCTGGTGCTTGCCTATTGGATGGCCTGCGACTACCCTCGCATGCATCACGAGATTTGCACCATCATCGGTCAGGAGAAGGAGACCTCGTACCGCTTTATGGTCGCCATCCTTTCTCGCTCTGTCGGCGGCTACATGCGCGGTATGGTCGTGACGTCCATCTGCGGTGGTTTCCTCGCCTTTATCGGTTTTATGATCATCGGCCATCCGTATGCGGCGCTCATGGCTATCTTTACCGGCATCATGCATTTGGTTCCGGTCGTCGGTCCTTGGGTGAGCGCGGCAATCGCCACGGTGCTCGGTTTCATGTTCAGCCCCATGTTGGCGTTATGGACGCTCATCGTGACGATGGTCGCGCAAAACGTCACCGACAATGTGATTTCGCCTAAGGTCATGCAGAGCTCAGTGCAGGTGCATCCCATTATGAGCCTTACGGCTCTCGTTATTGGTTCGGCACTCATGGGGCCCATCGGCATGATTATTGCCATCCCGCTTTGTGCGGCCCTCAAGGGCATCTTCGTGTACTACTTCGAGAATGAGACCGGCCGTCAGCTTGTGGCCTATGACGGAGCCGTGTTTAAGGGCACGCCGTACCGCGATGCCGATGGCAACCCGGTCGCCGCCTACGACGCGCTCGGCGACGACACCTTCATCTATGAGTCCGAGCTCATCGGTAACGAGACTGCGCCCGAGGCCAAGGCCATGCCCAAGCCCGAGCTCGATAATCCCTGGATTAAGCTCTCGGGCCTGCAACCCGATGCCACGGGCTTCTTCAAGAACCCCTTCGCCAAAGACGATGATTCCAACTCGGACGACGATACCAATACCGGCATCGACGGCTCCATGGACGATGACGACAACTGGCGGGGTAATTCGGGTTAACATTCATACGTGCTAACATGCAATTTCGCTGAAGGGCCGGCATTGTGCCGGCCCTCTTTTTTGCATGTGTGCGGCGGGATGGTAATATCGTTACGTTTGAACTGTTTCGATGTGAAACCGAGGAGATTCCCTCTATGAGTGCTGACTACCCGTCAATGACTACGGCCGAGATCCGCTCCAAGTTCCTCAACTTCTTTGAGGAGCGCGGTCTTAAGCTCTATCCTTCTTCGTCCCTCGTCCCCGATGATCCCTCGCTGCTGCTTGCCAACGCCGGCATGAACCAGTTTAAGGAGTACTACCAGGGCAAGAAGACCATGAAGGAGATCGGCGCGATCTCTTGCCAGAAGTGCGTCCGCACCAACGACATCGACTGCATCGGCGAGGACGGCCGTCACTTGTCGTTCTTCGAGATGCTCGGCGATTTCTCTTTTGGCGGCGTCTCCAAGGAGCAGGCTTGCGCCTGGGCCTTTGAGCTCATCACCAAGGAGTTCAAGCTGCCGCTCGATCGCCTGTACTTCACCGTCTTTACCGAGGACGACGAGACCCACGACGTGTGGCGTTCTCTGGGCGTTGCCGAGGACCACATCTCCCGCCTGGGTGAGGACGACAACTTCTGGGCCGCTGGCCCCACCGGTCCCTGCGGTCCGTGCTCCGAGATCTATTTTGACATGGGCGAGGAGGTCGGCTGCGGCAGCCCCGACTGCAAGCCCGGCTGCGACTGCGACCGCTTCCTTGAGTTCTGGAACCTCGTGTTTACCCAGTACGACCGTCAGGAGGACGGCTCCATGCCGGAGCTGCCGCACCGCAACCTCGATACGGGCATGGGCCTGGAGCGCATGGCTGCCATCATGCAGCACAAGACCGCCAATTACGACGGCGATCTGATGCAGCACCTCATCAAGCTGGGCGAGGAGATCAGCGGCAAGACCTATGACGCCGACGATTACTCCGGCGCCAGCCGTTCTCTTCGCATCATCGCCGACCACTCCCGTGCCGTCGACTTCATGATCTCTGACGGCATCCTGCCCGGTAACGAGGGTCGCGAGTACGTCCTTCGCCGCCTGCTCCGCCGCGCCGTGTTCCACGGTCGCCTACTGGGCATCGAGGGCGCCTTCCTGACCAAGTTCATCGACGAGGTCAACGCTCAGATGGGCGAGGCCTACCCCGAGCTGCTCAAGAACGTCGCGCTCGTTAAGGGTATCGTCGCCTCCGAGGAGGAGCGCTTCTCCACGACGCTCGACAACGGTCGCGTCTACCTGGATGAGGCCCTGGCAGCGCTTGCCGAGGGTGCTGCGCTTCCGGGCGATGTTGCCTTTAAGCTGCACGACACCTTTGGTTTCCCCATCGACCTGACCGTCGAGATCGCCGGCACCGCTGGTCACGACGTCGACATGGACGGCTTCACTGCCTGCATGGAGGACCAGAAGGCCCGCGCTCGTGCCAACGCCAAGGGCGATGCCTGGGGCAGCTTCAACGACGTGTGGGTCGAGCTTTCCGACAAGGTCGCTGCGACCGATTTCGATGGCTATGACAACGACGTCATCGAGGGCGCCAAGGTAGTCGCCATCGTTCGCAACGGCGAGTCCGTCGAGTCCGCTGCCGCCGGCGAGGACGTCGAGGTCGTGCTCGACCGCACCCCGTTCTATGCCGAGATGGGTGGCCAGCAAGGCGATGCCGGCAAGCTTTCCGCTGAGGGCGTTGTTCTGACCGTTGTCGACACCAAGAACCACAACGGCCTGTATGCCCACGTCGCGCACGTTGCCGATGGTACGCTGACTGTCGGTGCCGATGTTACCGCCGCGCTCGACGCTGAGCGCCGTGGCTTCCTGCGCCGCAACCACACCGCCACGCACCTGCTCGACGCTGCCCTTAAGCAGGTCCTGGGCGAGCACGTCTCCCAGGCCGGCTCGCTGGTGACGCCCGAGCACCTGCGCTTTGACTTTACGCACTTCGAGGCTCTGTCCTTCGAGCAGCTCAAGGCTGTCGAGGACCTGGTCAACCAGCAGATCTTCGCTTCCAAGCCGGTCGTGACCCGTGTCATGGGCATCGACGAGGCTAAGGCTGCCGGCGCTGTCGCTCTGTTTGGAGAGAAGTACGGCGATGTCGTCCGCGTCGTCTCCGTGGGCGCCGAGGACCAGCCGTTCTCCCGCGAGCTCTGTGGTGGCACCCATGCCGCCAATACCGCCGAGATCGGCCTATTCAAGATTATCTCCGAGTCCTCCACGGGCTCGAACGTCCGCCGTATCGAGGCCGTTACCTCTAAGGGCGCCCTCGACTACATGGCCGACCGCCTGGCACTCGTTGACGCCGCTGCCGCTGCGCTCAAGTGCCGCGTTGACGAGGTTCCCGCTCGTGTGGAGAACCTGCAGGCCGAGCTGCGCGAGACGTCTAACAAGCTCAAGAAGGCGCTGACCGGTGGCTCCTCCGACGCTATCTCCAGCGCCATCGAGGGTGCCGTCGAGCTCGACGGCTATAAGCTCGTCGTCGCTGAGCTCCAGGGCCTTGAGGCCGCCGACCTGCGCAACGTTTGGGATACCGTGCACCAGAAGGTCGCCGGCCCCGTTGCCTGTGTTGTTGCCAGCGTGACCGAGAAGGGCACCCCGGCCCTGCTCGCCGCCGGCTCCGATGACGCCGTGAAGGCCGGTTTCCACGCCGGCAACGTGATCAAGCAGATCGCGGGTCTGGTCGATGGTCGCGGTGGCGGCCGTCCCAACATGGCCCAGGCCGGTGGCAAGAACGCCGCCGGTATCGCCGATGCCCTCGCGGCCGCCAAGACCGCGCTCGGCGCCTAAGTAGTCGCTGTGGTCGCGCTCGCGCTGGACATAGGGGAGGCCAGGATCGGCATCGCCGTCTCGAGCCGTGATGGCAAGATGGCGATGCCCGTCAAGGTGCTTCCGGCCGCTGAGGTTACCGGTATGGCCAAGACGTTCCGTTACCTGGTCGAGGACTATGAGCCCGACATCTTGGTAAGCGGGCGTCCCCTGACCATGGCCGGCGAGCCTGGCCCCCAGGCCGAGCGCGTTGCCGCCATAGCGCAAAAGATCGCCGACGAGCTCGATCTTCCGCTGGAGTTTGAGGACGAGCGCCTGTCCTCGCAAGAGGCCAAGCGTATCCTGCGCGAGCAGGGACTCAACGAAAAGCAGATGAGGGGCAAGATCGACATGATCGCCGCCAGCCTGTTCTTGCAGACGTGGCTCGATCGCAAAAACGAGGAGGTTTCGCATGTCTAGCGCTTTCGATCCGCGCCAGCCGAATCGTACACGACAGCCTGCGCCACGCCCTGTATCGTCCGGTCAGCGTCCGATGCAACCGACTCAGCGCGCGGCCCAACCCGCCGCACGTTCGGCGCAGCCCTCTTCTTGCCCCACTCAGCCCACTCAGCGTCCAGGCCAGCAGCCTGTTCGTCGTCCTGCTCAGCAGTCTGCTGCCCATACAGCCCAGCCCGCGGGCGGTTCCCGCTTTAAGCAGCAGGCTCCTGCCCAGCGTACGCAGGGACAG
>UQHW01000024.1 GCA_900540935.1 uncultured Collinsella sp.
CGCGACGCGGAAATCGCGCGCCGTTGCCGCGCCCCGCAGTGCCCGCTTCCCCCGAGAACAATTATCAGTGCAGGTAGATGGCTTGCTATGATTTGAAAATAGAGGGTGTGGTTGACTTATTCAGGTTCAGCCCCGTAATCCGGTGTAGTTTTGAAATGGCACTGAATGAGTGGCGGCGAATGGGCCGCAATGAAGCAGGCTAGCCCCTCGTTTCCGAAACCTTTCCGCAACAAACTGTCCTCCACGGCGCAAGCTTTCGTCCGTAGCGTTCCCTGCGCTACACTTAGTCGCACTGTGGCGCCGCCGCGCCGCGCCCGACCCAAGGGGGACACTCATGAAGAACACTCAGCTGCTGCTGATCAACGATATGTGCGGATACGGCAAGGTCGCGCTTTCCGCCATGCTGCCGGTGCTGTCGCACATGGGTTACCGTATCCATAACCTGCCGACGGCACTTGTGTCCGATACGCTCAACTATCCCAAGTTCTACATCCACGACACCACCGAGTACGTGCGCCAAAGCCTCGCTATCTGGGAGGAGCTCGGCTTTGAGTTCGACACCATCTCGACCGGCTTTATCGTGACCGAGGAAGAGACGCGCATCATCTCGGACTTTTGCCACCGCCGTGCGCAAAAGGGCACCAAGGTGTTCGTTGACCCCATCATGGGCGACAACGGCAAGCTCTATGCGGGCGTGCCCGAGTCCACAATCGGTCTCATGAGGCACCTGCTCGAGTGCGCCGACTACGCGGTTCCCAACTACACCGAGGCCTGTTTGCTCACCGACACGCCTATCGTCGAGCAAATTACGCCCGATGAGGCCCGCGCCCTTGTGGACGCTGTGCGCGAGCTGGGTGCCAAGTCGGTGGTCATTACGAGCGCCGTAGTCAATGGCACGAACGCGGTTATTGGTTACGACCATGTGGCGGGGGAGTACTTTACGATTCCCTTTGAGCTCATTCCGGTCTATTTCCCGGGCACGGGCGACACGTTCTCGGCGGTGCTCGTCGGCCGCGTTATGGCAGGCTGGAGTCTGCAGCGCGCGACGTCCGATGCCATGCGCGTGGTGGCAGAGCTTATCGAACGCAATGCCGACCAAGAGGACAAATCGGCCGGCCTTCCCATCGAGGCTTGCCTGGATGTGATCGACCATGAGTAACGCCGGCGAGGGCGGCATCAGGCCTGCGGGCGAGAGCAAGCCGCTCGGCGCGTCGCGTGGCAAGCGTCCGCGTATCCGCGTGAGCTGCGTGGACCAGCTGGGTGCGTGCCGTTGTCACCATGGTCACAAGCCCGGCGACGTCTTCGACTTCGACCGGGACCGCGGCAGGATGTGCGCCATGGCCTGTCACGTGGGCTTTCCCTATATCGATATCCTGCGCTATGGCGGAACCGTGCCTGGCAACGAGTCCGGCACGGCAAAGTTCTGCTGCCCCGAGGTCGATACGCTGAACGTTTGGCTTGCCGAGATCGTAGACGAATAGTTGAGCGCAATGTGACAAAGGGACAGTTCTTTTGTCGCATCCGCCGGTGACGCTCCTTCTTTTTTGCTTATAATCCTAAATCTCTGCATTTCATCTGATTTTAGGTTCTAAAAATTCTGCGTTTCATCGATAATCAAGCATATAAAACTTTGCATTTCATTCGATGACACCGAGGGGAGAGCCTATGCTGCGCAGGAAAATAGCGGCAGAGCTGGAGCGTTGGCTGAAGTCTTCCGAGCAAAAGGCCTTGTTCATTACGGGTTCTCGCCAGATTGGCAAAAGCTATTCGATTCGCGCATTTGGCAAAGCCAACCATGCAACCTACATCGAGCTTAACCTCATGGAAAACCGCCAGGCAAAAGATGCTCTTCTCGAGGCGCGGGATGCCGATGATTTCATCAGCAGGGTGACGCTTCTTTCGGGAAAGTCGATTGCACCAGGCAAAACGCTTGTGTTTATCGATGAGGTCCAGGAGGCCCCCGACATCATGACGATGGCAAAGTTCCTTGTTGAGGACGGGAGGTGCCGCTGGGCGTTTTCGGGGTCAATGCTCGGGACTCAGTTCAAGGGCGTCAGGTCCTATCCCGTGGGGTATGTTCACGAGCTTAGGATGTTCCCGCTCGATTTTGAGGAGTTTTGCTGGGCAATCGGGGTGAGCGAGGGGGCTCGCCAAACGATACGTGACGCGTGTATCAGCGAGAGGCCCGTTCCTGATTACATTCATGACGCGATGATGGCAAACTTCAGGACCTATACCGTTGTCGGGGGAATGCCTGAGGTCGTGCAGCGTTTCCTTGACACGCAGGGCGACCTTGCCTCTGTTCGTCAGCTACAGTCAGAGCTCAACGAACAGTACCGGCGGGATATCTCCAAGTATGCAAGCGGGCGAGCCCTTCAGGTGCAGAGCATCTACGATCAGCTCCCTATTATGCTCGAGGGCGAAAACAAGCGCTTCGTGCTCAATTCCATTGACCCTAAGGCGCACTACGAGAAGTATCAGCGAGATTTTGTATGGCTTGTCGATGCCGGCGTTGCTCTCAAAGCCGATATCGTAACCGAGCCAAAATCGCCCCTGCTCAAGACGGCACGGCCATCGCAGTTCAAGCTATATCAATCGGATACGGGCATGTTGATGGCGCGCTACCCCGTTGGAGTCGCCCAAGCGGCGTATCTTGATAGCAAGGAGCCCAATCTGGGCGGCATTTACGAAAACGTGGTGGCCCAGCAGCTAGCTGCCCAAAATCGCCAGCTTTACTACTATCAGACAAAAAAGCGCGGTGAAGTGGACTTTGTGGTCGATGGACCGGATGGGACGGCTGTTCCGATCGAGGTTAAATCGGGCTCCTATTACCACGCGCACGCTGCGCTCGGTCGTGTGCTTGATACGGCTGAATATGGCGTAAGGCTCGGGATCGTTTTCTCGAGAGGCAACGTTGAGCGCAACGGAGCGGTTCTCTATTTGCCACTATATGCGACCTGGGCCCTTTCGGATGTTTTGGGCGACTCCTGCGCCGAGGGGATAAAGCTGGAGGTCAAGCCGGTCTAGGGCCAGTCCCGAATGTGACAAAGGGGCAGTCTCTTTGTCACATTCATGAGCGTGGATTTTCTCCCGTTTAGGGCGCGGTTCGTGCGCCCACGAACCTACAGCTGCTCGAGCATGGCGGTGCAACCGTCGAGCACGTCGCGGTAGGTGGCATCGAAGTTGCCGGTGTACCAGGGGTCGGCCACGTCGCCGGGGAGCTCGGTCCAATCGAGCAAGCGCGTAATCTTGCCGTCGGGGTCGTCGCCAAAGATGCGACGCAGGCCATGCGCGTTCTCAGCATCCATATAGACAATATGGTCCCAGTCGCCATACTCCGCGCGACGCACCTGACGTGCGCGATGTGCGACGACGGGAATCCCGACCTCGCGTAGCTTGGCAACGGTACCGTGATGTGGCGGGTTGCCAATCTCCTCGGTCGAGGTCGCAGCGGAATCAATGACAAACTCGCCCGCGCGCCCGGCGCGCCGCACCAGCTCGGTAAACACCGACTCGGCCATCGTCGAGCGGCAGATGTTCCCATAGCAGATAAACAGTACGCATTGCATATGCGGTTTCCTTTCGATCGCCATCATCGAGTTCGAGTATCGCACCTACGCCTACGCCCTCGTCCGTTTGCGCTCCCAGCGAGCCAGCTTAATCGTCACCAGCGTGAGCGCCCAGGCCACAAGCGAGAACGCGGCGCCCACGGCGCCCACGTACGCAATGCCAACGCTGCTTACCACGGTGCCGCCCACTGCGGTGCCAAACGAGATACCGACGTTAAACGCCATGGGCTCAACCGAACTTGCGAGCACCATTGACTTGGGATGGCGGCTGCGTGCCACATCCATAAAGTGCGTGATGCACGACACCGAGAACAGGTACATGAGCATTGCCAGACTAAAGACAAAGACCAGCGCGAGCGGCATGGTGCCGCCCACAGCAAACAGCCCGAGTAGCGCCGCGGCCTGCAGCACAAACGTCACAAGCAGCGCCTTCATGCCAAAGCGCGCATCGATCCATCCGCCCAGGATGTTCGAGATCAGGCAGAACACGCCGTAGGCCATAAGCGTGGTACTGGCTTCGACCGTGCCCATGCCCAGCACCTGCTCAAGATAAGGCGTCACGTAGCCGTAGAACACATAGACCGAGCCCACGCCAAACAAAAAGATGAGCATGCCGGTGATGATGCTCGGCTCGCGTAGCAGACCCGCCTGCTCGCGAAAGGTGGCAGGCTCGTCGGTTTGCCCAGCGCGCGGCATAAACGCCACGAGCGCTCCGCAGATCAGAACGGCAAAGGTCAGCGTGCCGTACATGGCCACGTGCCAATCGAGCGTGTCGGCCACAAGCTTGCCGATCGAAGTGACAAAGACCATTGCCACGGAAAACGCGCCGTACACCACCGAAATGGCAAGTGAGGTCTGCTGTGGGGAAAGCAGCTCGGGGATATACGTCACGCCCACGGCGAGCAGTGCGCCCGAGACGGAGCCCAGGACAATGCGCGAGATAAACAGCACCTGGAAGTTGGGCGCCAGAGCCATGACAAGATTGCCCAGCACAAAGACGATACTGTAGCACACGAGCAGCTGGTAGCGGCGAAAACGCCCTGTGCTGAGCGCAAGCACCGGCGTTGCGATGGCGTAGACAAGCGCAAACACGCTGATGAGCTGGCCCGCAGTGGCAAGTGAGATGCCGAGTTCCGTCGCCAGGTCGCTCTCGATGCCGATGACCACGAACTCCGAGTAGCCGAGCGAAAAGCCTAACAACACGAGCAGCGCCAGGCAGAGCTTGGTGCGCGCGGGGGAGAGCACGGCGGCGGTTGACTTACTTTTAGACGTGGTCGCGGCGGTCAAGGTTGTCACTCCAATGTCGCATGAATAAGCGAGATTCAATCCCTGCAACTCTAACAGAATGTGACGAAGGGGCAGTCCCTTTGTTACATTGCGCTGCCGGCCAGTCGCCCAAACCGTCACAACATTCGATGAAAATCTCGAAATCGAGGAAAAGCGTCGAATGTTGTGACGGTTTTCCTGTCTGTGCCGGCGAGCCTCCGTACTGTCTGGGGGTATAAGGCTAGCAAGTGTTTACTTGCGAGGCCTAGGGGGCGCCCCGTATGGATATCGATAACTTTGAATGGTGGTATAGCGAGGGCGAGGCTCCGGACGAGGGGTGGGACGAGCCCGCGTCGCGTGACGTGTCGAGCGACGAGGACGAGACCGGCAACGATGCCGCTGTCGAGCCTGATGCCGCCGAGCCCCTAACCTTTGAACAGGCCTGGGCCCAGGCCGAGGCCGACGAGGCTAAGGCCGATGCCACGGCCACACTCGGTGAGCCGGCCGACATGTCCATCTCGCCGGCCAAGACCCCGCAGCCGCGCCATAACATCGACCCCGGCAGCACGGCATCCTTCAGCATTCTCGACGTGCCCGCGCAAGGCGCCCAGGCGCCTGCGCCCACGCATCGCCCCGACCTGGCTCGCGAGGAAGACGCGGGCCGCCGCTCACCACTCGGCCCCATCCTCATCGCCTTCATGGCCGGCGTCATCGCTTGCTCGGCGATCGGAAATGTCTGGAGCCATGTGGAGCAACAGCGCAAAGATGCCGCCAAGGTCGAGATGTCTGTCGAGCAATCGCTCAGCCGCACGCGTTCGGTGCATGTGTCGGTCGAGGTCAAGGACGGCGCGACGTGGGACACCGCCCGCGGCGATAGTCAGATGCTCATCCACATCGTGGGCCGCACGCTCAGGGGGCAGGCGATTGACGAGTATCAATATGTCAACTCCGCTGGCGACGGCATCGAACTCAAGCCCGGCGACTACGAGCTCACGGTCGACGAGCCGCCCGTCGCCACCGATGGCACGCGCTTCCGCGCCTCAAAGCGCATGGTTCCCGTGAGCTTTAACTCGCAGGCGCCCGATACGGTCGACAGCACGCCGCAGGGCGGATTCGACCTTTACGCAATCGCTCAATAACTGCGCCTGCCGCTTCTCCTTGCCGCCAAGAGTGGCACAATAGCCCTCGACACTATTGTTTACTTTTGGAGGAAGTAGCATGTCCACCGTCACCACTATCAAGCGCGGCGGCCTCACCGCAGCCATCGATTCCATGGGAGCCCAGCTCACGAGCCTTGCCCTCGACGGCAACGAGTATCTGTGGCAGGGCGACCCGGCCTTTTGGGGCAAGCATGCGCCCATTCTGTTCCCCATCGTGGGCTCACTGCGCAACAACACGGCGACGTCTGCGGCTGGCACCTGCGAGATGCCGCGCCACGGACTCGCGCGCATCGTCGAGCACAAGCTGGTCGAGGTCTCGGAGGACGGCTCCTCGGTAACTTACGAGATCACCGATACGCCCGAGTCGCTCAAGGCTTTCCCCTTCCACTTTAAGCTCAACATGACCTATGCCCTGACTGGTGATGCCACGCTTACCCAGACCTTTGCCGTCACCAACACCGGCGATGTAGAACTGCCGTTCTCGGTGGGCGGTCACCCTGCATTTAACGTGCCCGCTCCCGGTGCCGAGGACGAGGCATTCGAGGATTACGAGCTGGCATTTACCGAGGCTTGGACCAACGAGGCCCCCATCATCACGCCCGATGGCCTCATGACGTTCGAGGACAGCTACAAGGCTCCCGATAACTCGGACGTGCTGCCCATCACGCACCGCAGCTTCGATAACGATGCCATCATGTTCACCGATACCCCGGGCTCCACGCTCACGCTGCGCGGTCGCAAGTCGGGCCATGGCGTCAAGATCGACTTTGAGGGCTTTAAGTACATCGGCGTGTGGTCTGCCGCCAACGACGCCCCGTTTGTGGCGCTCGAGCCCTGGACCGGTCACACCACCATGGACACCGAGGACGACGTCTTTGAGCACAAGGTCAACACCATCACGCTGGCGCCGGGCGAGACGGACGTCCGCAGCTTTAGCGTCACTTTGCTCTAGAGGTTCCGCCGTTCTGACGAACGGCGGGCCGGTCGACGCTGCGCGCCATCCAGAGCGACAAGTTGTCATTCAAAAGGCAAGGCATGACCAGAAGGTCTATGCCTTGCCTTTTTCATGCCTAGTCGTTGGGGACGTTCTTGTTTGACTAGTCGTTTAAGAACGTCCCCAACGACTACCAATCGTTTTCAGTTCGTTAATTTGTATATATGCATCTTATATATGCATCTGCTGGAAGTGACGCTGAGCGGTATCCTGTTAAGTCGTTAGCGTACGATTCAACAGGGAAGGCAGATTATGCATTCTCCCCAACAGTGCGATGCGCAGCGCCAGCCGGTATGCAGCCGTCGCATCTTTTTGGGTAGCGCTCTCGCTGCGAGCGCTTCCGTCGTCGCCGGCGCGCTCGCCGGCTGTCAGCGCCCGTCCACGCTCAAGGTGGTTCAGCCCACGACGGGCGGTGGTCGCGACGACCTGTCCGATTCCGTGATCGGCAAGGATAAGATCCGCATCGGCATGGAGGCGGCCTACGCCCCGTACAACTGGCAGGTTTCCGAAGCCAGTGAGTTCACCATCCCCATCGACAACGTGCAGGGCGCCTATGCCGATGGCTACGACGTGCAGATCGCCAAGATCGTCTGCAAGGCCCTCGGTGGCGAGCCCGTTGCCGTCAAGCAGAGCTTCTCGGGCCTTATCGATTCGCTCAACAACGGCCAGATCGACCTCATCATCGCCGGTATGAGCGCCACGCCCGAGCGCGAGGAGTCGGTCGGCTTCTCCGACCCGTACTTCATTGGCTACTTTGGCCTGTTCGTAAAAGAGGGCTCGCCCTACCAAAATGCGACCAAGCTCAGCGACTTTAGCGGCGCAACGGTCCTCGGCCAAAAGGACACCATGCTCGATACCGTCATCGACGAGATCCCGGGCGTTGTCCACAAGAACCCGGTCGATTCGGTCCCCACGGTGTTTTCGAACCTGCTGCAGGGCACCTGCGACGCCGTGACCTACAATACCGAGAACGAGAAGGGCTATATGGCCCAAAACCCGGGTATCGTGCCGATTCGATTTGCCGAGGGCGAGGGCTTTAAGCAGGAAGTCACGGCAAACGTCGGCTGCCGCAAGGGCTCGGACAAGCTGCTTAAGCTCATCGACAAGACACTCAAGGGCATTAGCCAAGAGGAGCGCGACCAAATGTGGGACGCGTGCCTCGACCGTCAGCCGGCATAGGGAGGCAGCATGAAAACCATCAATCGCCTGGCCTCCTTTATCAAGGCCGACCACCGTTATGTATACCTGGGCACGAGCGTCATCGCGGCGCTCGGCCTGGCGTTTAGCCAGCGCAACCCCACGCCGATGAGTTTCTTGGCGCCTACGGGCGTGTTCCAAGACTGCCTCTGGGCAATCCTTTGGGCCTGGCTCGTCGTGTCGGCGGCGGCGCTGGTCACCAAGCTCATGCACTGGAACGACTATCGCGAAAAGTCGCCGTTCGCATCCGAGCGCTGCCGTCGTGGCGCACGCCTGGGCAGCTACGTCGTGGTCGCCATCGCGGCAGTTTTCTTTATCGACCGCTGCGTCATGTCGTTTATCGACCTGGTGCAGGTGAGCATTGTCTCGGATTCCAACCCCAGCGACTTTTTGTCGAGCCTGGTCTACATGACCTACAAGAGCGGGGACTTCTTCATTCGCGGTATCGAGATCACCATCGCGCTTGCCACCTTCGGCACCGTCATCGCATTCTTCCTGGCGCTGCTCTTCGTGTTCCTACGCATTCAGACGTTCGACCGCGTGGATAACGACCTGGTGCGCTTCTTTAAGAGTATCGGCCGCGGCTTTGCGACCGTCTACTCCACCATCGTGCGCGGCACGCCCATGATGGTCCAGGGCCTGCTTATCTATTACGCGGGCTTCACCGTTTTGCGCGGCATGGGCTTCGAGACCGCCCAGGCCAACCAGATCTGGAGCACCTTCACCGCCGGCCTCGTCACCATCTCGCTCAACTCCACCGCCTACATGATGGAGGTCCTGCGCGGCGGCATCGAGTCCATCGATCCCGGCCAGGCCGAGGCAGCACGCTCGCTGGGCCTGTCGCAGTGGCAAGCTATGCGCAAAGTCGTGTTCCCCCAGGGCATTAAAAACGCGATTCCGGCGCTCACCAACGAGCTCATCATCAACATCAAGGATTCGTCGGTGCTCTCGGTCATCGGCGTGTTTGACCTCATGTACGCCACCACCACCGTCGCCGGCGTGTACTACCGCCAGATGGAGGTCTACTGCGTGGCGCTCGTGGTCTACCTGATCCTGACGCTCGTGGCGAGCCGCCTGCTCGAGGCCTTTGGCAAAAAGCTTGGCGCCGAGGCTCCGGTCACGCTGCCCAGCTCCAACTAGGCTCAAGACGAGGAGAATCATCATGGCAGATACCGCCACTACCGGCACCGCGGCCGCCGCACAGACCAATGAGCCGCTCATCCGCGTCGAGGGCCTGCGCAAGAGCTTCGGCTCGCTCGAGGTGCTCAAGGGCATCGACCTGTCCGTTAACCCCGGCGAGGTCGTCACCATTATCGGCGCCTCAGGCTCGGGTAAGTCGACCTTCCTGCGCTGCCTCAACCTGCTCGAGACCCCGGACGCGGGCCACATCTGGTTCCACGGCCAGGACCTCACGGCCGAGCGCTGCAACATCAACAAGCTGCGTGAGGACATCGGCATGGTGTTCCAGGGCTTTAACCTGTTCAACAACATGGACGTGCTCGACAACTGCACGCTCGCGCCCGTCACGCTCAAAAAGATGAGCAAGGCCGAGGCCGAGAAGGTCGCGATGGAGCATCTGACGAGCGTGGGGCTCGAGAAGTTCGCGCACGCCGCCGTGGGTCGCCTGTCCGGTGGTCAAAAACAGCGCGTGGCCATCGCTCGTGCCCTATGTATGAATCCGCAGATCATGCTGTTCGACGAGCCGACCTCCGCACTCGACCCCGAGATCGTGGGAGAGGTGCTCGAGGTCATGCGCAAACTTGCTGCCGACGGCATGACCATGGTCGTCGTCACGCACGAGATGGCCTTTGCCCGCACCGTGTCCGATCGCGTGGTCTTTATGGACAAGGGCGTAGTGCTCGAGGACGCCGCGCCGGCAGAGCTCTTTGGCAACCCCAAGCACCAGCGTACCCGCGAGTTCCTCTCGCGTTATCTCGAGGACAAATAGCCAACCGCAAGCGCTTATGTGGCAGGGCCGCTCCGGTGGGGCGGCCCTTGTCGTTACAATCGAAAGGATGTCATGGCCGAGGTTTGGCGCTTCTTTGCGCATGAGGATGATTTTGCCGATCTGGACGAGGCTGGTGCGTGCGAGCGCCTGGGCCGCGTGCTGTCGTTCCCGACCATCTCGAGTATGGATGCCGAGGCAGTGGACTGGCAGCCGTTCGACGACCTGCGCGCCTATATGCAGCGGGCCTGGCCGCACGTATTTACAGCGGGTAAGGTCGAGCTCATCGATCATTCGTTGCTGGTGACGCTTTCCGGCTCCGACCCCGCACTCAAGCCCGTTGTGCTCATGGGTCACATGGACGTGGTCCCCGTGGTGCCGGGTACCGAGGACGACTGGACGTACGCCCCCTTTAGCGGGCATGTAGACGACACCTACATTTGGGGTCGCGGCGCCATCGATATGAAAGACCAGGTCGCAGGCATTCTCGAGGCTGTCGAGTATGCGCTGGCGCACGGTTGGCAGCACGAGCGCACGCTGCTCCTGGCCTTTGGCCAGGACGAGGAGACTACGCAGTACGGCGCAGACGCCATCGGCCGCGTGCTCGAGGAGCGCGGCATTGAGCTTGAGTACCTGATCGACGAGGGCGACTACCGCATCGTTCCGGCTGCCGAGTACAGCGCGGGCGAGGGTTGGCTCATGCACGCCGACCTCGCGGAGAAGGGCTATGCCGATATCGTGTTGAGGACGCGTAGCGAGGGCGGGCATTCCTCCAACCCCTACGGCGGCACATCGCTCGAGGTGCTCAGCCGTGCTATCACCGCAATCTGCGATATCGAGTGGCCGACGCGCGTGACCGATTTACTTGCCGCACAGCTCGTCGAGCTGGGGCTCTACACGGCGGATGAAATTGCCGCCAACGGGGGCGCCATTGTCCGCGATTGCCTCGCCAGCAAGAAGCTCTATCCGCTGGTGACGACCACCTGCGCGCCCACGCAGATCGAGGGTGGCAGCGCCGGCGCCAACGTAATGCCGCAGGATATGTGGGCCAACATCAACTTCCGTATGCTCGAGGGCACGAGCGTGGCCGACGTTGTGGTGCGTTGCCGTGAGGCGGTTGCTGGGGCGGACCTTGCCGGTCGTGTCGAAGTGGAGCTGGGCCCCGGCAGCTCCGAACCCTCGCCGTCCCCGCGCATCGGTGGTCCCGGCCTCGAGGCGGTTCGCTCCATCGCCGCCCGCTATTTCCGTAATCCAAAGGGGACGGAGGAAAACGGATCATTCGAGCCAGTGGCAATTGTGCCCTCGACCGTGATCGGTGCGACCGACGCTGCCAACTACCAACAAATTTGCCCTGAGTGCATTCGCTTCTCGGCCTTTGTGGTTGATGACGACGAGTGTGATCGCGGCGTCCACGGCACCAACGAGCGCATCACCCGCCGCGCCTACCTCCAGGGCATCCGCTTTCTCGTCGCTCTACTCCAAACGCTCTAGCCAAAAAGCAAGCTCTTGGTGCAATGGGGTCAGGTTTGTTTGCACCAATCATTCCGTGCGGGTTATATGCAGGTTTGCCTGGGCACGCTATCATGTTTGGGTTAGACCGCAACTATGTACCCCATACGCGAAGGGATGCGCATGTATCTGAAGATCGACATGTTCTAGCCGGGCTTACCCCCGCAGCGGCGCCGTGCGCCCCATCAATTCTGCCGATTTTCACCTTCACGCATATAAAGGAGTCCCGCCATGCGCGACAAGCTCGAAAAGATTATCAAGGCCTACGAGGAGCTCGAGAAGAAGCTTTCCGACCCGGCCGTCGCCTCCGATATCAAGGAGTTTACGCGTCTCAACAAGGAGTACGCGCACCAGTCCGACCTCATTGCCGCCTCGCGCGAGTACATCGGCGCGCTCGATGACATCGAGGCTGCCAAGGAAATGCTGCACGATACCACCGATGCCGATGAGAAGGAGATGCTCCAGATGGACATCTCCGAGAACGAGGCCAAGCTTCCCCAGCTCGAGGAAGACATTAAGTACATGCTCATCCCGAGCGACCCCAACGACGACAAGAACACCATCGTCGAGATCCGTTCCGCCGCCGGTGGCGACGAGGCAGCCATCTTTGCCGGCGATCTGTACAAGATGTACCAGCGCTTCTGCGAGTCGCGCGGTTGGAAGACCACCGTGCTCGACTCCAGCCCCAGCGAGGCCGGCGGCTTTAAGTCCATCGAGTTCAAGGTCGAGGGCGACCGCGTCTACTCCGTCATGAAGTTCGAGTCCGGCGTGCACCGTGTCCAGCGCGTTCCCAAGACCGAGTCCCAGGGCCGTATCCAGACCTCCACGGCAACCGTCGCCGTGCTTCCCGAGGCCGAGGAGATCGACGTCCAGATCAACCAGTCCGACCTGCGCATCGATACCTACTGTGCCTCCGGCCCTGGCGGTCAGTGCGTTAACACCACCTACTCCGCCGTGCGCATCACCCACCTGCCCACCAACACCGTGGTGCAGTCGCAGGAGCAGCGTTCCCAGATCCAGAACCGCGAGGTCTGCATGCAGATGCTGCGTGCCCGTCTGTACGAGATGGAACTCGAGAAGCAGCAGGCCGAGCTCGGCGCCGAGCGCCAGAGCCAGATTGGCCACGGCAACCGTTCCGAGAAGATCCGTACGTACAACCAGCCCCAGGACCGCGTGACCGATCACCGTATCGGTTTTAACTCCACCTACAACGGCGTCCTTCTGGGCGATCAGCTCGGCACTGTCATCGAGGCACTTGCCGCCGCCGAGCGAGCCGAGAAGCTGGCACAGGCAGTTTAGGTTACGGCGTTTTACCAAACGCCGTAACGGCTCGACGCTGCGCCCTTAGGTTCCGCCGTTCTAACGAACGGCGGACCAGCTGACGCTGCGCGCCGCCCAGAGCGACAATTTGTCATTCAAAAGGCAAGGCATGACCAGAAGGTCTATGCCTTGCCTTTTTCATGCCAACTTGTTCGCTCTGGACGTCGCTCGCTGTCCGCTTTCTACCTGCGGCGTTCTCTTGGGTAGTCATTGGGGACGTTCTTAAATGACTAGTCAAAAGGGACATTCTTGCGGCACTTGGCACTTGGGGACGCTCCTTTTGTGCCGGCAGTTGGGGACTGTCCCTAAAGGCTGGCAGATGGGGACTGTCCCTAAAGGCTGGCAGATGGGGACGGTTCTTTGTGGCTGGCTGCGAAGACTGTCCCTGACAGCTAGTCGTTTAAGAACGTCCCCAATGACTAGGTCGGGCACATTGCTTTGTGAGTTTATTCAATCTTCTTTAATAGCAATTAAGTTGTTTACCTGCTTATATTTACTTATCATTTTTAAAAATAATGCTCGAAAAATCGTTCAAGAAGTCGCGGGGCGATTTTTGATGCGTCGCGCGTCAAGCGATGTGGCAAGTATTTGGTTAGATATTGGTCAGTTTTGGGGCAACCTTGCCAAAAGCTTGACGGATGCAGATATGGACGTCGGCGAATGAACACTTTGAGCGAGCCCGGTGCAAAATTCTGGGCTGATTCTCGATAATCGCCTTCAATCGTCCCTTGCCAAGCGCTGGCCTCGCGTACAATCTGCTCCGACATTCGTGCGCCGCCCGGCGCTTAAGAGGGGAGGACCCCATGGCAAACGAGATCTGGACCATCAAGCGTTGTCTCGAGTGGACCAAGGAGTACCTGGCCGAGCGCGGTGAGGAGCATCCCCGTCTTTCTGCCGAGTGGCTGCTGTGCGCGGCAACGGGCCTGGCGCGTATCGACTTGTATATGCGCATGGACGAGACGCTCGACGCAGCGCAGCTCGAGACCATGCATGCGGCCGTCGTTCGTCGCGCCAAAGGCGAACCGCTGCAGTACATCACCGGTAGCACGCAGTTTCGCATGATCGACGTCGCGTGCGCCCCCGGCGTGCTCATCCCGCGCCCCGAGACCGAGATGCTCGTCGAGGAAGTATTCAATTATCTGGATGCCGAGGTACTGAGCCCCGAGGCCGCTGCCCGCCAGCGCGTGGAGCTGCCTTGGAACGATGAGGTCGAGCAGGCTCGCAAAGCCGAGGCGGCGCTGGCCGACGAGCGAGCGACGGCCGAGCGCCGTGCTGCCAACCTCACGGCCGCCGACGAGGCTGCGCTGGGTAGCGACGTGCTCGGTAGCCGTGCCTATGCCGAGGAACTGGCCGACCGCGAGGCCGAGGAAGCCGCCGCGCAGGCGGCAGAAGCAGGGGCCATGGAAACCCCCGAGCCCGAGCTCGACGAATACGGCATCGCCATTGAGGACAACGACCAACAGACGACTCCCGCGCAAGATGCCGCCGAGGCCAACGTACCCGCTCCAGCCGAGTCCCGCATCGCCCGCGTTCTCGAGGTCGGCTGCGGCACGGGATGCATCTCGCTCTCGCTTGCCTGGGAGCGTCGCGGCCACGTCACCTGCACTGCTACCGATATCGAGCCGCGCGCCATCGACCTTGCTACCAAAAACCGCGATGCGCTTGGCCTCACGTCCGACGAGGTCGCCTTCAGCCTCACGAACCTGGTGAGCTCGATTCCCCGCGAAGAGTGGGGCACCTTCGACGTCCTCGTCTCCAACCCTCCGTACATTCCCACCGACGTCATGCGCTCGCTGCCGCACGAGGTCAAGGATTTTGAGCCCGACCTGGCGCTCGAAGGCGGTGCCGACGGCCTCGATATCTTCCGCCGCCTGCTCAATGCGGCGCCTTACATGCTGCGCGCCGGCGGCCTGTTTGCCTGCGAGCTCTACGAGGGTGCCCTCGATGCCGCGGCCGAGCTCTGTCGCCAGGCAGGCCTTTCGGACGTGCGTATCGTCCATGACCTCACTGATCGCCCCCGCATCGTCCGAGCCATCGTCACCGAGCCCAAGCAGCGCATTTAAGCTGAACTAATAGACATTTGCTCAAGTTTGCTCTTGCAATATACCGTAAAACTTCTACTATAGAAGGAGAAAGGTATGTCAAATCAGCCGCATCGATACCGCATTGTGCTCGATTACATCGAACCTTGGCTCGATGAGCAGGATGAAGCTACGCTGAAGCAGATTTATGCAGACCTTTTGGTGCTCGAGAAGGAAGGTCCTAGCCTTGGTCGTCCGCTGGTTGACCGCGTGAAGGGCTCGAAATTGCATCATTTAAAGGAACTAAGGGTGACGTCGTGCGGACCGTCGGTGATTCGTATCCTTTTTGCCTTTGACCCCAAACGTCAGGCAGTGTTGCTGTTGGCGGGAGATAAGTCGCAGGCGGAGTCGTCGAAGGCAAAGTGGAACGGCTGGTATGCGATCAGCATTCCCAGGGCGGAACAAATATACCGTCGCCATGTAAGGAGGCTCGATCAAGATGGAGCTGCATGAGTATATGGAATCACGCGGGATAGCGCGTGAATCTATTGCCGCCGAGCAGGAGAAAACTCGTGAACGTATCGAAGCCTATAAGCTCGCTCAAATTCGCAAACTAAAGGATCTGACGCAGGCCTCGGTGGCCCAGTCGATGGGTGTTTCTCAAAAACGCATATCGGAGCTCGAGCGCGGGGAGCTGGGATCAATGAGGCTCGACACGCTGAGCAGGTACGCAGAAAGTCTCGGCGGAAAGCTTGTCGCAAGCATTGAGTTTCCCGATCGTACCGTTACGCTTGCTCGCTAAAAATCTGCAATAACCCCCTCACTTTCACCGACTATTAGAGCCGCTCACCAAACCAACATGCGCTCTGGGCAAATAGGTTGAATGTTTCGTGCGAGAATGCCCCACAGTAAACAAACTTGCACCGGAGCGTAAGGGGCTGGCATACACATGCAGACGGTCTATCGGGTATACGAGGGAACGCGCGAGCCGCATCGGCTTGCCGTCGAGCGCACGGCCGAGGTGCTCGGCCGCGGCGGCCTGGCTTTGATCCCGACCGAGACCGTCTACGGTGTCGCCGTGGCAGTCAACGCCTTCTCGGACGCCGTGCCCCAAGATACAAGCGAATTCCCATCGTGGCCGCGCGATCCGCAGGCTGCCGTCAACGGTGCCGCAGTCCCTGCGCTTGGCACCGGCTATCGACGTATCTTCACTCTCAAGCAACGTGAACTCACGCAAACCGTTGCTTGGCTGGTCGATGGCGTTGAAGCACTCGACCGCTATGGCGTGGACATCCCGGAAGATGCCCGCGTGCTCGCGCGACGATGCTGGCCGGGAGCCCTGACTATCGTGGTCAAGGCAGCCCCCTGCGTGCCGACCTTTATGCGTGCCGCCGACGATACGGTGGCCCTGCGCGCTTCGGCCTCTCCCGTGGTCCAAGCGCTCATCCGCGCCTGCGGCAGTCCCCTTGCCTGCACGAGCGCCAACACGCACGGCGCGCCCTCGCCGGCAAGCTTTGCCGCCGTCGAGGGTCGCATCCTGGAGGGGGTCGATGTTGCCGTCGACGCCGGTGAGACCCCGTGTCGCGACGCCTCGACCATCGTGTCGTTCCAGCACGGCGAGCTCCAGATCCTGCGCCAAGGCGCACTTCCCGCATCAGAGATCGAGCGGGTCCTGTCCGACCCGATGCAATAGAAAGGTGTAAGCGATGTCGTTGAATCTGGGCAGCCTGGGCATGGAAGATGCCTCGTTTAACTTTGGCGGTTCCTACATCATGGCACTCGACTGCGGCACCACCTCGGTACTTGCGACCATCGTCGACGAGTACGGATGCATCGTCGCGCAGGCACGTCGCAGCGTCAAAACCAGCTTCCCGCGTCCCGGTTGGGTAGAGCAAGACCCCATGGCGGTGCTTGCCAGCCAGATCGCCGTCATGATGGAAGTCCAGTTTAAGAGCGGTATCCACTCCGACCGCATTGCCGCCATCGGCATCTCCAACCAGCGCGAGACCACGGTGGTCTGGGATCGCGTGAGCGGCCAGCCCATCTATAACGCCATCGTATGGCAGTGCCGTCGCACCGCGTCTCAGATCGATAATTTGGTCGAGCGGGGCGCAGAAGAGCTGGTGCGCTCCCGCACGGGACTCACGCTCGATCCGTATTTCTCGGCTTCCAAGGTGCAGTGGATCCTCGACAACGTCGACGGTGCGCGTGAGAGCGCGGCGGCGGGCGACCTCATGTTCGGCACCATCGACACCTGGCTCATCTACAACCTCACCGGCAGTCAGGTCTTTGCCACCGACTACACCAATGCCAGCCGCACGGCGCTCTTTAATATCCATACGCTCGATTGGGACGACGACCTGCTGGCGCTCTTTGACGTTCCACGTTCCATGATGCCCGAGGTTCGTTGGAGTTCGGGCGACTACGGCCGCGTCGCGAGCGATATCATGACCAACATGCCGCCCATCATGGGCGTGGCGGGCGATCAGCAGGCGTCGCTGTTCGGCCACTGCTGCTTCCATCCCGGCCAGACCAAAAACACCTATGGCACGGGTTGCTTTATGCTCATGAACACCGGCGACGAGGTCGTCGAATCCAAGAACGGTCTGGTCTCCACGATCGGTATCGCCGCGGACGGCAAGATCAGCTATGCGCTCGAGGGTTCTATCTTTGCCGCCGGCTCAACCATGAACTGGCTGCGCAACAACATGGGCATCATCTCGAGTGTGAGCGAGTCCGCGCAACTCGCCGCTTCGATCAACGACAACGAGGGCTGCTACTTCGTCCCCGCCTTCGCTGGCCTGGGCGCTCCCTGGTGGGACCCGCGTGCCCGCGGTATCGTGTGCGGCCTGACCGGTGCCTCGAGTCGCGCGACCATTGTGCGTGCGGCCTGCGAGTCCATGGCCTACCAGAGTTATGACGTGCTGCGCGCCATGGAGCAGGACGTGGGACTTTCGATTGAGCGCCTGTCCGTCGATGGCGGCGCCTCACGCAACGAGTTCATCATGCAATTTCAGGCCGACCTGCTGGATATCCCCGTGCTGCAATGCGAGACGGTGGAGACCACGGCAATCGGTGCCGCGTACTTGGCGGGTCTTGCCGTCGGCTATTGGGAAGACCTTGAAGAGCTGGAGCAAAATGCCCAGATCGTTAGGACCTTCCTTCCCCACATGTCCGCCGAGCGTCGCGAGCAAAACCTTGCGGGCTGGCGTGATGCAGTCAAGCGCTCGCTCAGTACCGCACAGTAGGGCTGCGATGGGCTGCTCGATACAACAAACCGCTAAACTTATGCATGGCGTGCGGCGGCAACATTGCTGCGCGCCTTGTCAGCAAGGCCGTTTTGCGGCCGCAACGAAAGGGGCAATCAACCCATGACCGTCACCTACGATGCGTCCCGTGTGACGCTTGTCGATCACCCGCTCGTCCAGCACAAGCTGTCGATCCTGCGCGACAAAAACACCGGCACCAACCAGTTCCGCCAGCTCGTGCGCGAACTCGCGCTTTTTGACGGCTACGAGGCCATGCGCGACCTGCCTATGGAAGACGTCGAGGTCGAGACCCCCATCACTACCGCCACGTTCAAACAGCTCGCCGGCAAGAAACTCGCCATCGTGCCCATCCTGCGTGCGGGCCTTGGCATGGTCGACGGCATTCTCGACCTGGTGCCCTCCGCTCGCGTAGGCCACATCGGTATGGAACGCGACGAGGTCACCCACGAGCCGCACGAGTATTACTGCAAGATGCCCAAGGATATCGACCAGCGCATCTGCCTGGTCGTCGACCCCATGCTCGCCACGGGCGGTTCGGCCGAGATGGCCATCAGCTACCTGCGCGAGCGCGGTGTCAAGGACATCCGCATGCTGTGCATCGTCGCGGCCCCCGAGGGCCTCAAGTCGCTGACTGAGAAGGACCCTGATGTGCATATCTGTACCTGCGCCATCGACGACCATCTCAACGAGGCTGCCTACATCGTTCCCGGCCTCGGCGACGCCGGTGACCGCATCTACGGCACACTCTAGTCGCTGGGCTAAGACGGCCGCGGCTGCAAATACGAAGAAACGGTGCGCGCGGACGAACAAAAGGCGACCGTGCGCACTCCTGTTAACGGACGTTTTGCCCTGCAGGGTTCGAGAAAAACGTATTACCGTACCTGCGGCATAAAGAAGGTCTTAAGAAAACGAACAGGTGCGTATTAACCGATGCTTTTTCGGTTGTACTTTAGCGATTGGCTCGTACAATAGTCACCAATGTTTGGCGGGAACTGTTCTGTGAAGCGTTAAAAAGGAAAGTGAGGACGCCAGTGTTTCAGATAGCCGATCTGCTCGCTATCGTTGCAGGCGCCATCGCGGGCGCAATTGCCTTCCTTCCCTTTGTCTTTACGCTCAAGCCGGTTCTTGACGATAAACAGAATGCGGACATGCTCAAGGGTATGGTGAGTCTGGCGGTCTCGGCAATCGCCCTGCTCGTCTTTACCTTGGTTGTGTTTGTGTTGTTCGGAGAGGCATTTCGCATGTTCCTCCTGGGCGAGGCGATCGGCTTCGTGGCCTTTATGGCCGCCTGCACGGTTCGCGTCGCCAAGGCGCTGCGAGATCCTCATGAGGTCGAAAGGTAAGTCGTGGAAATTTTTGAAAAGCTGCCTGATGAGATTAATCATCTGGTCAGCGAGTTCAGCTCCACCCCTGTCGTGGGCGATCTGAGCTGCGGCATCACGCAGTACTCGTTTTGGCTGATCGTCTCCACGATCGTGCTCCTGATCGTCCTGGCCGTGTTCAAGAAGAAGCAGACCCTGGTTCCCAAGGGCTTCTTCGTCAACGGTTTCGAGTACATCATCGAGTACGTCGAGAACGATATCGGCAAGGGCGTCGTGGGTGAGAACTGGAAGAAGCACTTCCCGTTCCTGTGCTCGCTTTTCCTGTTCATCCTGATCAATAACATGATCGGCCTGATCCCGGGAATGAAGCCCGGCACCGGCGCAATCGGCTCCACCGCCGCGCTCGCCATCTTCGCCTTCGTGTACTTCATCTACTACGGATGCAAGGCTCACGGCGTGATCGGCTACATCAAGAGCCTCGCCCCGCAGGGCGTGAGCTTCCCGATGAACGTGCTCGTGTGGGTCGTCGAGCTTTTCTCGACCTTCCTGCGCCTCATCACGCTCGCCGTCCGTCTGTTCTGCAACATGTTCGCAGGACACGTGGTCATGGGCTCGTTTGCCATCATGGCGAGCATGTTCATGCAGCCGCTGCTTCAGCAGGTTTCCGCGGCTCACGCCGTCGGCGCCCTGCCTTCGCTGGCCTGGCTTGCCATCCTCATCCTGATCTATGCGATCGAGCTTGTGGTCGGCGCCATCCAGGCTTACGTCTTCACGGTCCTTACCGCCGTGTATGTCTCCGAGGCAGAGGAGGTCGCGGAGGAGGAGTAGTCTTCCGTTCGTGCCTTAAAGGTAAGGCAATTCGTTAAACCGCCGGTGCCCGTACCCATGGAGCCCGGCAGTTATAAAAAGGTTATCCTGCGTGAAATAAGACACGCACGACAAAGGAGGAATCGTGGGAGTTATCGGTTACGGTCTCGGTGTTATCGGCGCTGGTCTTGCTATCGGCCTGTCTGCTCTGGGTGCTACGGGTGCTATGGCCCGTCAGCCTGAGGTCCAGGGCCGCGTGTTCACCGTCTTCATCATGGGCTCCGCCTTCGGCGAGGCTCTGGCTCTGATCGGCTTCGTTGTCGCGCTGATCGTTAAATAGCACGGAGCGTCAAGTATGAATCTTTCATCCCAGAAGAGCGCGATCGCACTCTCCGCGTCCGCGGCCGCGCTGCTCATGCCGGTTTCCGCGTTCGCTGAGGACGGCGCTGCCGGTGCGGACATCCTCATCCCTAAGATGGCGGAGTTCATCCCGGCGCTTATCGCCTTCCTGATTATCTGGATCGTGCTGGCCAAGGTCGCCCTGCCGGGCATCATGAAAACCATGGAGGAGCGCGGCAAGAAGATCGAGGAGAGCCTCGACGAGGCCGAGAAGACCAAGCAGGAGGCTATCGCCAAGCGCGCTGAGTCCGACTCGATCGTCACCGACGCCCGTCGTCAGGCTGCCGACATTGTTCTCGAGGCCCGTAAGGACGCCGAGTCCGAGCGCGCCCGTATCATCGAGGCTGCTCACAAGGAGGCCGAGGAGATCATCGCCAAGGCCCATACGACCGTCGAGGACGAGCGCAAGTCCATCTACGCCGGTGCCGCGAGCTCCATCGCCGACCTGTCCGTTGCCGTCGCCACCAAGATTGTGGGCGAGGCGCTCGAGGACGAGGGCGAGCAGAAGAAGCTCATCGAGCGCTACATCCAGGAAGCAGGTAGCCTGAATGCCGACTAGCCGCTATCAGGACAAGGTGCTCGAGACCTACGCGCGCTCCCTTTTGGAAGCCGCCAAGACCGAGAACCATGTGTTCGAGGACCTCGAGATGATCGAGCGCCTGGCTAGCGCCAGCCCCGAGATCATCGCCGTGCTCGACACCATGTCCAAGCGCGACCAGCTCGACCTTCTTCCCAAGGTGGCAGCTGCCTTTAAGTATGTTGCCGAGGAAGACGAGGATGTAGTGGGCGTGACCGTCACCACGGCGATCCCGCTCGACGACGAGCTGCGTCAAACCATCACTAAGAAATGCGAGCAGGACTTCGGCCGCAAGGTATTCCTTATCGAGCAGGTCGACCCGTCTATTGTAGGCGGCCTGGTGCTCGAGGCCCGCGGCGAGCGTCGTGACATCTCCGTCAAGACGCAGCTGCGCATCGCGCAGGAGACCCTCGCAAACTCTGCTAATTCGTACGGAGGTGAAGCCTAATGTCCGAAACCCTCAATGCCCAGGATATCGCCAAGAAACTGCAGGAGCAGCTCACGAGCCTCTCCGCGACGGTCGATACGCATGAGGTTTCAACGGTCGACGAGGTAGGCGACGGCATCGCGCGCGTCTCCGGCCTCAAGAGCGCCATGGCAGGCGAGCTTCTGGAGTTTAAGAGCTCCGATACCGGTGAGACCGTCTTCGGCCTTGCCCAGAACCTTGACCGTGACGAGGTCGGCGCCGTTCTGTTCGGTGCCGTCGACTCCATCAAGGAAGGCGACGAGTGCCGCACCACTGGCCGCATTATGGATATCCCCGTGAGCCGTGCCATGCTCGGCCGCGTCGTCAATCCGCTCGGCCAGCCCATCGACGGTTTGGGTGACATTGTCGCCACGCACCGCCGTCCTATCGAGTTCAAGGCCCCCGGCGTCATCGACCGTACCCCGGTGTGCGAGCCGGTTCAGACCGGCCTGCTGGCTATCGACTCCATGGTGCCTATCGGCCGTGGTCAGCGTGAGCTCATCATCGGCGACCGTAAGACCGGTAAGACCGCCATCGCCATCGACGCTATCCTCAATCAGCGCGGCAAGGGCATGGTCTGCATCTATGTCGCCATCGGCCAGAAGGCCTCCACGGTTGCTAACATCCGCGAGACCCTCGCTCAGCACGGTGCGCTCGACTACACCATCATCGTTTCGGCCACCGCTGCCGATTCCGCCCCTATGCAGTACATCGCGCCTATGGCCGGTGCCGCTATCGGCGAGTTCTTTATGTACAACGGCGAGGACGGCAAGCCCGCCAGCGAGACCAACCCCGGCGGTCACGTGCTCGTCATCTACGACGACCTGTCCAAGCAGGCCGTGGCCTACCGTCAGATGTCGCTGACGCTGCATCGTCCGCCCGGACGCGAGGCCTACCCTGGCGACATCTTCTACCTGCACTCTCGTCTGCTCGAGCGTGCCGTCAAGATGTCCAAGAAGAACGGCTACGGCTCCATGACGGCACTGCCGATCATCGAGACCCAGGACGGCGACGTCTCGGCCTACATTCCGACCAACGTCATTTCCATTACCGATGGTCAGATCTACCTGCAGTCCGAGCTCTTCTTCCAGGGTCAGCGCCCGGCAGTCGACGTGGGCATCTCCGTGTCCCGCGTCGGTGGCGATGCACAGACCAAGGCCATGAAGCAGGTCGCCGGCAACCTCCGTCTGGACCTCGCTTCGTACCAGGAGCTCGCTGGCTTTACCCAGTTCGGCTCCGACCTCGACGAGGCTACTCAGAAGCAGCTGACCCATGGTGCCCGCATGACCGAGCTCCTGAAGCAGCCGCGCTACCAGCCGTTTGAGGTTGGCGAGCAGATCGTTACGCTGTTTGCCGGCAACGAGGGCTTCCTGGATGACCTGGAGATCGCCGACGTGCTGCCTTTCCGTGCCGAGCTCATCGAGTACATGGACAATGGCTTTGGCTCGCTGCTCGACAAGGTTCGCGCCAAGAAGATCGACGACGACACCAAGGCCGAGCTCTTGCGTGTCATCGGTGACTTCAAGCAGCAGTTCATGGCCAAGCACCATTCGGATGTTTCTGGATCAGAGGAGAACTAAGCCCCATGGCCAACCTTCGCGACATTAAGAAGCGAATCTCCTCGGTTACCACGACCAAGCAGATCACGCGCACGATGGAGATGGTCTCTACGGCCAAGATCCGTCGTGCCCTCGATCGCTCCAAGCAGGCCGAGCCCTATAAGGAGGCGCTGACCGACGTCATGTTGACGGTCGCCGGCGACGCCTCCTGTTCGGGCACCGATCCCATGCTGCAGAAGCATGAGAGCGTCAAGCATGGCCTGATTGTCGTTATTGCCTCGGACCGTGGCCTTGCCGGCGGTTTCAATACGACGGTGGAGCGCACGGCCGAAAAGCTCGCCGCTTCTTGGGCGAACGACGGCATCGAGTGCGAGATCATCGCGTGCGGGCGTAAGCCGGCCACGTATTTCCGTGACCGCGCAAACGTCGTCATGCACTTTGAGGGCAACTCCTCTGAGCCCGATTTCAATCAGGCCCGCATGATCTCCTCTCATATCTGCGATGCGTATCGTGCCGGTGAGCTTGACCGTGTCGAGCTTGTCTACCACCACGCCAAGAACCGCGTGGATCAGGAGCTTCGCGTCGAGCATCTGTTGCCGCTCGACCCCGAGATGATCGCTATGGCCCACGGTCCGCGTAAGAACGAGACCGACGCCCCTAAGCGCATCTCGTCCACGTTCGAGTTCGTGCCCTCTCCCGAGCATGTTCTCGGCAAGCTTGTGCCGTCTTATATCCTGACGGTCATCTACCAGGCCCTGATCGATTCGGCGGCTGCCGAGCAGGGTGCACGCCGCAAGGCCATGCACTCCGCGACGGAAAACGCCACCGCGATCATCTCGACCCTTACCCGCACGTATAGTCGCGTGCGCCAGGCTTCGATCACGACCGAGATTAACGAGATCGTCGGCGGAGCCTCAGCATTGGAGGAACAGTAATGGCTAATAACACCGTAAAGCTTGCGGTCGAGGAAGCCACCAAGAAGACGACTGCCGGTGATGGTCGCATCGTGCGAATCATCGGCCCTGTCGTTGACGTCAAGTTTGACGGCGCGGTGCCCCCGATCTACAACGCGCTCACGGTCGAGGCCGAGACCCCGATCGGTCACCTGAGCACGATCCTCGAGGTCGAGAGCCAGCTTCCGGGCGGCGTCGTCCGCACGGTCGCCATGTCCTCGACCGACGGCCTGCAGCGCGGCCTCATCGCCACCGATACCGGTGAGCCCATGAAGATGCCCGTTGGCCCCAAGACGCTCGGCCGTATTTGGAACGTCATGGGCAAGCCCGTCGACGGCAAGCCCATGCCCGAGGTGGAGGAGTTCTACCCCATCCACCATGCAGCGCCCCGTTTCGACGAGCTCACCACCAAGACCGAGATCTTCGAGACCGGCATCAAGGCCGTCGACCTGCTCGAGCCCTACATCCGTGGCGGCAAGACAGGCCTGTTCGGCGGCGCCGGCGTTGGCAAGACCGTTCTGATTCAGGAGCTCATCAACAACCTCGCCCAGGAGCACGGCGGCACCTCGGTGTTCACCGGCGTCGGCGAGCGTACCCGCGAGGGCACCGACCTGTTCCTCGAGATGAGCGAGTCTGGCGTTATCGACAAGACCTGCTTGGTCTATGGTCAGATGAACGAGCCGCCCGGAGCGCGTCTGCGCATCGGTCTGGCCGGCCTTACCACCGCTGAGTACTTCCGCGATCGCGGCCAGGACGTTCTGCTGTTCATCGACAACATCTTCCGCTTCTCCCAGGCAGGTTCCGAGGTTTCCGCACTGCTGGGCCGTATGCCGTCCGCCGTTGGTTACCAGCCCACGCTGGCAACCGAGATGGGCGACCTCCAGGAGCGCATTACCTCGACCAAGACGGGCTCCATTACCTCCGTCCAGGCTGTCTACGTCCCCGCAGACGACCTGACCGACCCGGCGCCTGCCACGACGTTTACGCACCTCGACGCCACCACGGTTCTTTCGCGTAGCATTTCGTCGCTCGGCCTGTTCCCGGCTATCGACCCGCTCGCATCTTCCTCCGACGCTCTCGATCCCTCGATCGTCGGCGAGGAGCACTACCGTGTCGCCGTCAAGGTCCAGGAGCTCCTGCAGGAGTACTCCGACCTTCAGGACATCATCGCCATTCTGGGTATGGACGAGCTGTCCGAGGAGCAGCGCCTTACGGTCAACCGTGCCCGTAAGATTCAGCAGTTCCTCTCGCAGTCCTTCCACGTCGCCGAGAAGTTCACCGGCAACCCCGGTGTCTACGTCCGCGTCGAGGATACCGTCCGCTCTTTCGCCGAGATTGTCGACGGCAAGGCCGATGACCTGCCCGAGCAGGCTTTCCGCTATGCTTCCACGATTGAGGACGTGCGCGAGCGCGCCCGCAAGATGGGGGAGAAGTAGGTTATGCGTATCCGCATCGTGTGCCCCGTGAGCTGCGCCTATGAGGGCGACGCTGCGTTTGTGTCGATTCCGTCCACGGATGGCGAGTTTGGCGTTCTGCCTGCTCACTCCAGCGAGATCTGCACGATCGACCGCGGTTACGTTCGCGTTTCCGATAAGGCCATGGGCACTGTCGACCACACGTTTGCCGTGGCCGGCGGCTATGCCCAGGTTGCGGACGATGTCGTGACCGTTCTCGCCGAGCGCGCTTGCGATTTGGCGACCGTCGATGCCGACAAGCTTAAAGCTGATATTCAAGGTTTTGAAGAGAAGCTGGGTAATTTGTCGGAGGATGATGCACGCCGCGCCTACCTCTATAATGAAATCGCATGGTGTAAGCTCAAGCTTGCCCAATAGTCAAACGATTTAGCGTTCGACCATTTGCGAACACATCATGCCCGGGATGGCCCAGCCATCCCGGGCATGCTTTTTGAAAGGGTAGACCTTGGATATTATCCGCGTTGAGGGTGGCCACGCCATCGGAGGCTCCGTGCCCGTCTCGGGTGCCAAGAACTCCGCACTCAAACTCATGGCGGCAACGCTTCTGGCGCCGGGCAAGACGACGCTGCAGAACGTGCCCGATATTTCCGATGTCCACGTGATGGGCAAGGTGCTCAAGGGCATGGGCGCTACGATCGATGTTCTCGACGAGCACACGCTCGAGATTGATACCTCTCAGGTCGATTCTTGGGAGGCCCCCTACGAGCTCGTTGCCAAGATGCGTGCTTCCACCGCCGTGATGGGACCCCTGCTGGGTCGCTTCCATCGCGCCAAGATCGCCATGCCGGGCGGCTGCAACCTGGGTGCTCGCAAGATCGATATGCACATTCTTGGTCTTGAGGCCCTGGGCGTTGAGTTCGATACCGCCCACGGTTACATCAACGCTAATGCGCCCCAAGGTCTGCGCGGTACCACCGTCACGCTCGAGTTCGCCAGTGTCGGTGCGACCGAGAACCTCATTATGGCATCCGTGCGCGCGCAGGGCACCACGGTTATCGACAATGCCGCCCGCGAGCCCGAGATCGTCGACCTCGCCAACATGCTCAACGAGATGGGCGCCAAGATTGTTGGCGCCGGCACGCCCGTCGTGACTATCGAAGGCGTGGAAGAGCTCCATCCTGTTACCCATCGCGTAGTAGGCGACCGCATCGAGGCCGGTACCTTTATCGTTGCCGGTGCGTTGATGGCCGACGATCGCGGTGTCGATGTCACGGGCTTTTGCCCCATTCACTTGGGCATGGTGCTCAAGAAGATGGAGCTCATGGGTATCGACTGCGAGCGCGTCGAGGATGGCGTCCATGTGAACCGTGCCGAGCGCATCAAGCCGGTCGACATCCAGACGCTTCCGTTCCCCGGCTTCCCGACGGACATGCAGGCGCAGATTATGGTACTCTCCGCCCTTGCCGACGGTAGCTCCGTTATCACCGAGAACATCTTCGAGAATCGCTTTATGTTTGCCTCTGAGCTGGTGCGCATGGGTGCCGACATTCGTATCGAGAGCCATCATGCCATGATTCATGGCGTCAGGGGCTTCTCGGGCGCACAGGTTACCTCGCCCGATCTGCGTGGCGGAGCGGCCCTCGTCGTAGCGGGCTTGATCGCCGACGGGACGACCGAGGTTTCGGCCATCCATCACATCAAGCGCGGCTACGAGCAGTTTGTCGAAAAGCTGCAGGCGCTCGGTGCGCATGTCGAGCATGCTACCGTCCCCGATCCCGTCATCTACTAATACAGGTTGCCTATGTTTAATAAAAAGCCCCTCGCGGATACCACCGCCCGAAGACCCTCAACTGGTGCGCAGGCCAAGATCTACAGTCGCGATAACGTGGCTCGCTATTCCGAGCGCGCGCGCCAACGTCGTCGTAGCCACACGATTCGTCACGTCGCGCTCATTGTCGTGCTTGGCGTGCTGCTGAGTGCCACTACCGCTGCCGGCCTGTGGTTTGCCACCATTATGGGCAAGCTCGGCGATTCTAATGTCATTACCGACAATCTGCGTCGGGTTCTGGTTGACACCGATGAGGCAAAGGATCCGTTCTACGTGCTGCTTCTTGGCACCGACGGCCGTCCGGGCGAGGATACGTATCGTGCCGACTCGATTATCCTGGCACGCATCGACCCCACGCAAAAGCAGGCGACGCTCATTTCCGTTCCGCGCGACACCAAGGTCGAGTACAAGGGCGAGACCATGAAGATCAACGCCTGCCATACCGTTGGCGGTGCCGAGGCCATGGTCGAGGCGGTCAACGAGCTGTGCGGTGTTCAGATTTCCCACTATGCCGAGGTCAGCTTCGACGGTATGCAGGCACTGATTGATTCGGTTGGCGGTATCGACATTAACGCAACCGATGATGTTGACGACCCCGAGCACCTGGATATTAAGATTACCGCTGGCCAGCAGCATATGGACGGTGCCACCGCCCTTACCTATGCCCGCTGCCGCTACACCTATGCCGACGGCGATTACACGCGCATGCGCCACCAGCGTCAGGTGCTTGGCGCCCTTGCCAACCAGATTCTCAATAACTTCGATGCCACGAAGATTTTTGGCCTGGTTAATTCGCTGTCCGATATGCTCGTAACCGATATGAGCGTTCAGGATATCGTGGCTACGGTCAACGCCATGCGCGGTATGGATGTCGACGGTATCTACTCGGCCAACCTGCCCTCGTACGCCGACGACAGCACCATGATCGACGGTGTGAGCTACGTCTTTGTCTACGAGGACGAGCTCAAGGAAATGATGGAGCGCGTCGATGCCGGCAAGGATCCCAAGGGTCCCAACACCATGGGTCTTTCCGACGGTTCCAGCTCTACGATCGGCGACCTGAACAACAACACGTCTGACGACTACGCAAACGGTACCGCAACCTCATCGGTCAGCTCTGACGATTCCGATGACTCAAGCGATTCGAGCGATTCGGACTACTACGAAGAGCCCACCGGCGACGGCAACGGCTACGAGGCCAACTACTAAGTTACGGCGTTTTACCAAACGCCGTAACGGCTCGACGCTGCGCGCCGCCCAAGGCGACAATTTGTCATTCAAAAGGCAGGGCATGACCAGAAGGTCAATGCCCTGCCTTTTTCATGCCAACTTGTTCGCCTTGGATTTCGCTCGCTGACGTTGGCTCAACCTGCGGTGCTGACTACTCCCCTTGCACCAAAAACCGCCCCGTTCTCGGTTTTGAGGACGGGGCGGTTTTGCTTACCTAGATTGTTCGAGTTCCTTATGCAAAGCGGGTGACGAGCTCCTGGAGCACGTCGGTCATCTTGACGAGCGAACTAACCGGGACGAACTCGTTGACGCCGTGGTAGCAATAGCCGCCGGTGGAAAGGTTGGGGCAGGGCAGACCGCGGAACGACAGCTGGGCGCCGTCGGTGCCGCCGCGAATCGGCAGCACTTGGGGCTCAACGCCGCAGGCAAGGTAGGCTTCCTTGACAACATCAATAAGCTCGGGATAGTCACCAACGATCTCGGCCATATTTCGATACTGCTGCTTAATCTCGACCGTCACGCGCTCCTCACCCAGACGCTGGTTGAGCATCGAGGCGGCGGCATCAATAAGGTCGAGTTTCTGCTGGAACTTGGCGGCGTCATGGTCGCGGACGATATAACGCGCTGTGGCGTGATCGACGGTCGCAGATACGCCCTCAAGGTGATAAAAGCCCTCGTAGCCTTCCGTATACTCCGGGCGCTGCACGTAGGGGAGCAACGCGTTGAAGTCGCAGAACAGATTGCCTGCGTTGATCATACGGCCCTTGGCGTCGCCCGGGTGGATGGACTGGCCCTCAAAGCGGACGGTCGCCTCGGCGGCGTTAAAGCACTCCCACTCCAGCTCGCCGATGGGGCCGCCGTCGACCGTGTAGGCGTACTTGCAGCCAAAGGTATCGATATCCAACAGCTCGGCTCCGTGGCCGATCTCCTCGTCAGGGCAGAAGCAAATGCCGAGTGCGGGATGGGGCAGAGAGGGGTCCTGAGCGATGCGCGCGACAAGTGACATGATCTCGGCGACGCCTGCCTTGTCGTCCGCGCCCAGCAGCGTGGTGCCATCGCTGCAGACCAGGTCCTCACCCGCGAGGTCGTTCAGGGCGGGAAGCTTGGCGGTACTCATGGCAACGGGCTTACCGTCAACCGTGCCGCAGACCAGGTCGCCGCCTTCGTAGTGTACGATGTGCGGTTTCACGCCGGCACCCGGTGCAACTTCGGTGGTGTCGAGATGGGCGATCAGGCCCAGGGCGGGCTTGTCCTCAGCGCCCGCACTTGCGGGGATATGCGCGCAGACATAGGCGTGCTCGGTCACGTGGGCATCTTCCGCACCAAGCTCGCGCAGCTCTTTAGCCAGCACGTTGGCAAGGTCAAACTGAACGGCGCTCGAGGGTACCTGGTCGCAGTTTGCATCCTCGGACTGCGTGTTGATCTGGACGTAGCGCAAAAAGCGCTCGAGGACATCGGGGTTCGTGGTGGTGTTTTCCATAAAGACCGCTCCAATCTTGGTCGTCGTGTGCAACAAGAACTCTAGCACGGTATGCCACGGCATACCGCGACGCTTGGATGGGGTAGAATCAGCCATTGAATGCAGAAGGGACGGAAGATCATGGATACGACAAATAGCTCGCGCGAACTGCATCTGACGGTGGCGAACGAAGACTACTTGGAGTGCATGGTTCGCATTGAAAGCGAAGAGGGGGAAACCAACGGTGTGCGATCGGTCGACATCGCGCAGCGCCTTGGCGTCTCCAAGGCATCGGTCAATAAAGCGGTTTCGGCGCTCAAGGCATCCGAGCTTGTCGAGCAATCGCACTACGGCAAGGTAATCCTGACCGATCGCGGCCGCGAGGTTGGCACGGCTATCTGGTACCGTCATCGCCTCATCCGCACGTTTTTGGTTCAGGAGCTCGGTGTCGAATTTGAGCGAGCCGATTCCGAGGCCTGCATGATGGAGCATGCGCTATCCGAGGACACGATGAGCCGCTGGCTCGCCTATCTAGAAAAGCAGGGAATCAGCGTCGAGGAATAGCGGGATATATATGGATACGAGTTATTACAACCGCTTTGGTGCCGAGGAACTTACGCGCCGCTTGTCGAGCGAGACCTTGTTGGCGCAGGGCCCCATGGGCAGTGTTCTGTTGAGTGAGTACGATGCCGCCGACATTCCACCAGCGTTTTGGAATCTGGCAGAGCCGCAGACCGTTTCTCGTATCCATCGCTTGTATGTCGCCGCCGGCGCGCAGGTGCTCATTACCAACACCTTTCAGGCATCAAGCTATGCCCTCAAGCACGACCAGATTGCGCCGTCCGTGGCGGAGGTCAATCGCGGGGCCGTCGACGATGCCCGCCAGGCGCACCCTCAGCTGCTGCTGGGCTCGATGGGCCCGATCGGTATTGAGTGGTTTGCCGAGGACTCTGCCGAGTATCGTGAAATCCGAGGCATTGCGCGCGAACAGGCGCACGCCTTGCTCAATGCTGGTGTTGACGGTCTGCTGATCGAGACGGTGACGTCTATCCGTAATCTGCAGCCCATGCTTGCCGGCGTCCGAGATGCCGCCGACGGCATGCCTGTTCTGGTGAGTTTTGTCGTTGACGATAAAGGCGACCTGCTGGGCGATGGCCTCAACATCGAGGCAGCCGTTTTGTACGCCGAAAAACACGGCGCAAACTCGGTTGGTGTTAATTGCTGTTCGCTTGCGGCCGCGAATGCGGCGGTGCCCAGGATGGTTGCATCGGCGACTACTCCCGTTACGGTGCGTCCCAACGTAGGCGATCCGGTCCAGACTCAGGATGGCCCCGTATGGCACGAGAATCCCGAAGCTTTCGCGCGCGCATGCATCGAATGGAGACATGCCGGCGCCGCAATGGTGGGCAGTTGCTGTGGAACCACGGCAATCACTACGGCAGCGATGGCCGAGGCGCTCGATATATAAAGGGCAAAACCGCTCCATACGGGGCGGTTTTTTTATTGCTTGCATGTCCTCGGCAGCATTTGCCCAAATGGTGAATGCTGGTGCCGGCAGGTTGCCGAGTGCGTGTTGCGGGTATACCTCACGCGTACCATGATCCAAACACTGTGAGGTGTCTGCGCGTGTGCGCGATAATTCATTTTGGAACTGACGGTTGGCGCGCTCGCGTCGATGAGGACTTCACTGCCGATAATGTTGCCCGTATCGCCGACGCCGTCGGCGAGTTGTGGCAAAAGACCAATCCGGGCAAAACGGTATATATAGGGTTCGACAACCGGCCTCTGGCGCGCGAGTTCGCTGAGCTTGCGGCGGGCGTGCTAGCAGCGCACGAGCTGGACGCCGTGCTCGCTTCGCGACCTGTTCCGACCCCTGCCCTTACGTGGGCGGCGGCTTATGACGGTGAGGCGTGCGGCGCGCTCATGGTGACGGGGTCCCATCATCCGCAGGGTTATCTGTGCCTCAAGATTCGCATGGGTGACGGCTCGACCGCCAACCAGGATGTCATCGAAGAGCTCGAAGAGGCCATGGCTCCCGAGCCAATGGGGATCGAGGGGCAATATCGCACCGCGGATATCATTCCTGACTATATGCAGGCGGTGGCATCATTTGTCGATGCCGAAGCCATCCGCGCCGCGCACCTGCGCGTGGTTGTTGATCCCATGGGCGGCGCAGCCCAGGGCTATCTAGCTGACTTGCTGCGCGAGCTTGGCGTTGAGGTGCACGAGATTCACGCCGGGCAGGCGTCTGACCAAGAAGATATCTGCCCCGACCCCGTTGAGCCTTGGGTGGACGCTTGCGAGCACACGGTTATCGAGGACGGAGCTTGCGCTGGCCTGGTGACCGACGGCGACGCCGACCGTATCGGCGCGGTTGACGAGCGCGGAAGATATATACATCCGCATCAGATCATGGCGCTCGTTTTGGGCGACTTAGTTCAATTTCGTAACTTGGAGGGGCGCGTCGTCGTCAACCTTTCATGCTCGACGCTCGTGCGTCGCATTGCCGAGGCGCTTGGCTGCCGCGTGACCGTCAAACCAGTCGGTTTCAAATATATAGCGGCGGAGATGAAGAAGGGCGGCGTCCTCATAGGCGGCGAAGAAGCCGGTGGTATCGGCATCGCCGCGCATATGCCCGAGCGCGATGGAATCCTCGCCTGTCTGATTCTGTGTGAGCTTATGGCAAAGACGGACGCGCCTTTGGGCGTTCTGGTCGACCAACTCGAGGACAGTTTTGGTAAGACGAGTTACGGTCGACGCGATTTGCGCCTTGAGGCCGAAGATGCCGAAACGTTACGAACCCTGCTGCCGGGCGTAAACCCCAAGTCGATTTGTGGCAAGGTGCCGCAAAACGTTAGTCATATGGATGGCTTGCGTTTAGCATTCGAGGATGACACGTGGCTGCTGGTCCGTCCTAGCGGGACCGAACCAGTGGTGCGCGTCTACGCCGAGGGGTTCTCGGTGGAAGAACGTGATGAGTTGCTCGATGCTGGCTGTGCTTTAGCTAGGGGGACGTATCCGCTTTAACCATGAGACTGCCTTATATAAAGAGATGCTCGGCGAGCGGTAGGTAACGGCTGGCAAACGTTAGTCGGATTCAAAGATGTGTAGGAAATGTGTACGCCCAGATTCCCGCCCACGGGGCCCCTCCGGTCTGGCAATATATCTCCTTGCCGCGCGGCCCGGTCGGACCGGATGAG